>DATEFT010000984.1:0-21498 GCA_035280505.1 Blastocatellia bacterium
TTCATCGGGAACTACCTGGCCGATTGGCGCAACGTCAATCAGCCCGAGGACCATTCCTGCATGGCTCGGTACGGATACAATTGCGATACCATGGGGCTCTCGCTGGCCTTCGGCGGGCTGCGTGCGGTCGTTCGAGATAACGTGATTCTCGGCCCGGCCCGGCGGTTCGGCGATCCGACCGAGGGCGGCACCTCCTTCGGGATCGAACTCTCGACCGGAGACGGCAGCGTGACCGCCAATAACTACATCGTGAACATGGCTCCCGCGATCGAATCGAACTATGCCACCGGCAAGCACGTCATCACCGGCAATCGACTGTGCGGCTCTCCGTACGCGACCCGGTTGGGATGGAACAGCCGCTGGCAGAACCGGCGCGGAAACTATTTCTCGGGCAGTTGCGCGAAGGCAGCCTGGCTCTCGCGGTTGCCGCCCGCTCCACAGCGCCCCTTCTAACGCTCCGAAGTAATAACCGCGAAGGACGCGAAAGACGCGAAACGGATGTGATTTCGCGTCTTTCGCGGTTTCGAATAAACTTCAAGAAACTGGCTTTAACCAGAGGGGCGCGGGTTCGAGCCCGGCACGGCTCATACAATCGAATCAAGCAGTTACGAGCAGCCGAGATGGCCGCTCAATCTATTCATGCGTTTTTACAAGAGCGCTGACAGAGACCAACCGGGCAGAATCCGCCCCCCGTCCTTAAAGCCGAATTCGGCATCAAGTGAGTGGAATCATGATGAGAGTTCAGGACTGAGAGACCCGGGTCTAATCCCGCCCTGATTTTGATCCGGCCGGCTCTCCTGTTTATCTTGACCGCATGCGCGATCTCCAATCTCCCCGGTCCGACCGTCAGATTCTTCGTTTTCATCGTCACTTTCCGGGCCGGTTGACCGCCAATAGCCATTATGGTACGGTTCCCGGCAGTTTATTTATGAACGGAATCTTGCGACAAATACGAATGAGGAATTGCCTGCATCGCGGGTTGACGCTCCTTTTTCTGCTTTTGATCGTCTCGGATCTCTCGCTCCCTCAAGTTTGTTGCAAGGAGTTCGGTTGTGCTGATGAGACCGGAATGGTGATCAGCAGTGTCGGCTCTCACGAAGACCGGGTACTGCTGGCTAAAACTGCCCCGGAGCAACATGAACACTCGACCGGCGAGACGGTCGAGAAGGGCTGCTTCTGCTGTTGCGCCAACTTCATCCCGGACCATAGCGTTTTCACCGGCATCATCTCAACGGAAGTGACTGCCATTGCTCCGGCGCCACTCGGACTTTCAGTCTCTCCACCCGAAGACACCTTTCATCCCCCCAGACTCTCCTGAAGTCCATTCCAAATCCGCTTTAAAATTGCGCCGGCGTCTTCGGAATCTGTAACCGGGCGCCGCAGACAGCTTTGTAAACAAGCAATAGCATGAGGATCTTATGAAAGAGGAGTCGACAACGGATGTCGCCCGGAAGGCCAGGCCGCTGACCGCCTCGGAAGGCGCGTCTCCGCGAATGCGGCGGAGTCCCCTGCTCTTCGCGGCCGGATTGATCACCCTGGCCCTGGCGCTCGCCTTTTGGTGGTGGCCCCGCCACCCGAAAGGAGCGGCGCTCATAGAGAAGCCACCTGCCCAGGAAGCAAAAGAGAAGCATGAAGAAGGCGCGGCAGGGCACGAAGAACACAGCCAGGAGGGCGCGGTTGAGGTTTCGGAGGAGACCGCGAAGCTGATCGGTCTGATGACCGAGAAAGTCGCGGAGGGCCGGATCGAGGAGGCGATCTCCACCACCGGCAAAGTCATGGCGGCTCCCGGCGGACAGGCGATCATCGGCGCCAAGGTGAGCGGCCGGGCGCTCTCCGTTCGCGTCGAGCCCGGACAGGCGGTGAAGCAGGGACAAGTTCTGGTCATCGTCGATAGTCCCGAGATTGCCGGGCTTCGCGGACAATTGATCGAGGCCCGATCCAAACTGACGCTGGCCGAACAGAGACTCGACCGCACCAGGAAGAACGAGAGCCGCGTCGCGGCGATTCAGGCCAGGAACCGGCTCGATCTGGCCACGGCCGCCCTGGAAAGAAAGAGACGGCTGGTCGCGCTGGGCGCGGTCGCGAACCGCGAAGTCGCCGAGGCTGAAACCGAATACAAGAATGCGCAGGCCGAATACGACTTTCAATCGAACATTCAGGTGGCCCGCGAGCAGCAAGAAGCCCAGAGTGAGCTCGAGCAGGCGCGCGCCACGGTCTCACGACTCACCGAGTCTCTCTCCGCCCTCGGGGCGACTCCAACCGGCAAGGGCGGCGCCGTCAACATCGCTTCTCCGATCTCGGGCACGGTCGTCGACCGGCACGTCTCGATCGGCGAGACCGTCACTCCCGAGAAAGAACTGATGTCAGTGATCAACGTGGCGAACGTCGTGATCGAGGCCCAAATGCCGGAGGCCCAGGCCAATCGCATCAGGTCCGGACAGCGGCTGGTGGCCCGGATCCCCGGCCAGCCTGACCGCACCTTCGAGGGAAAAATCTCGTCGATCTCCAGCGTGGTCGATCCCGAGAAGAGGACCGTCGCCGTCAGAGCGCCCATTGCCAACCAAAACGCACTGCTGAAGCATGAGATGGCCGTCGAGATCCGGATCGTCTCGAGCGCGAATAAGAACGCGCTGCTGGTGCCGGCATCGGCTCTGGTCGACGATGAGGGAATCAAGGTGGTCTATGTGAAGGAAGGAGATCGTTACGAGCGGCGGCCCGTCTCCGTGGGCACGATCAACTTCAAGACGGCCGAAATCCTGAGCGGCGTCGAGGCCGGCGAAGAGGTCGTGACCGAAGGCGCGTATCAACTGAAGAATATGGCTAAAGGCGGCGGCGAGGAAGGAGGGCATCATGATGACCACTAAAGCCGGGCTCCTGAATCGTATCATTGAATCGTCCCTTCGCGCCCGGCTGCTGGTCGCCTTCGCCATCACGATCGCGCTGGTGCTCGGCATCATGGCCTATCGTTCCATGGAGACCGATCTCTTTCCGGATCTTTCGTCTCCGGTCATCACCGTGATCGTCGAGAACCCCGGTCTGGCCGCGCAGGAGGGTGAGACCCTCGTCGCCCGCCCCCTGGAATCGGCTTTCCGGAGCCTGCCGAATGTCGTGCGCGTCCGTTCCGAATCCGAAATCGGCGTCGTCTCGGTGAGGACCGAGTTTCGTTTCGGCACCGATTACTATCTCGCCCGGCAACTCCTGGCCGAAAGGCTGACTACCGCCGCCAGGAATTTCCCGGCCGGCACCGCGCCTCCCGTGCTCTCATCGGCGGCGTCGCGCCTCGGCGAGGTCCTGCAGTTCTACGTGGCGAAAGAGACCGGAGAGGCTGACCAGAAGGAGTTGAAAGAGACGGCCGATTACCTGATCCGCTACAAACTTCAAACGGTCCCGGGGATCATCAGGATCACCTCTCATGGCGGAGAGCGACGCCAGTACGAGGTGGCGCTCGATCCGGAAAGGATGCGGTCTTACGGGATCTCATTAAAAGAGGTGACCGACTCTCTCGGTGAATCGAACGAGAACTTCTCCGGCGGTTTCCTCACCGGCCATGCGACCGAGATGGATGTGCGAGGGCTGGGCCGGATCAACTCACTGGCCGATCTCTCCCGAGTAGTCGTGGCGGTTCGCCGGGGGACGCCGGTTCTGATCGGCGATCTGGCGGAGGTGAAGGACTCGTCCGCGGTTCGCCGCGGCATTGCGCGGGTGAACGGGAGAGAATCGGTCCTGTTGACGGTTGCGAAGCAGTTCGGGTCCGACACCTTGAGCGTGACCGAGCGGGCCAAGCAAGCCCTGGATGAACTCGCGCCGTTCATGCCAAGCGGAGTCAAGACGCAGATCGTCTTCGATCAATCCGAACTCATTCACGTGGCGACCAAGACTCTCGAGGAAGCGCTGCTGATCGGCGGGATCGCGGTCGCCCTGATCATCTTTCTCTTCCTAGGGAACTTTCGCTCGACGTTGATCGCCGCGCTGACCATTCCGATCGCCGTGGTCGTCAGTTTCATCTTCCTGAAGGCCCTGGGCGTCACGCTGAACATCATGTCTTTGGGAGGGCTGGCCGTCGGACTGGGAATTATGGTCGACGCGGCGATCGTGGATACGGAGAACATTTTCCGCCATCTCAAGCAGAACCCGCAGGACTCCTTCCTGGCGACGTTGCGAGGTGCGAGCGAGGTGAGGCGCCCGGCCGCCTATTCGACCGCGATCATCATCGCCGTCTTTTTGCCGCTGCTCTTTCTTTCGGGATTGGAAGGAAAGATCCTCTCGCCGTTCGCGGTGACGGTCGTGGTCCTGATGGCGGTGGGGCTGGTGCTCTCACTCACGTTAACGCCCGCTCTCTGTTACACGCTCCTCAGAAAAGCAGCCCCGCGCCTGAGCGAAGAGAGCTGGTTGACCAGACAGTGCGAGCGCGTCTACGAACCGGTGCTGCGGGCTTCGCTTCGCCGCCCATTGATAGCCATCGGTACGGCAGCAGGGATTTTTATCCTCTCGCTGGTGCTGCTCTCGTCACTGGGCACGGAATTGCTACCGAAGATGGACGAGGGGGCGATTCTGCTTCAGATGAACACTCCGCTCGGAACCAGCCTCCAGGAGACCGACCGGGTCGCCTCGCAGGTGACCAAAGTTCTGGAGGGCGGGCCTGACATCGCCGCCATCGTTCAGCCGACCGGCCGGGCCGAGGGCTCCGAAGACCCGATGCCGGTGACGATCGCCGAACATATCATCCAGTTGGTTCCGCGTTCGCGGAGAAAGCACTCGATTCCAGAGATCGAAGCCTGGATCCGAGAACAGGTGGAGAAGGTGCCGGGCGTCTCGGTCGGAATTACGACCCCGCTCAACATGCGGATTGACGAATCGATCTCGGGCACCTCGGCGGCGCTGGCGGTCAAGATCTTCGGATCGGACCTGGAGACGCTGACCCGGAAAGGCGCGGAGGTGAAAGAGCTGGTCGAGAAGATCCCCGGCGCGGTCGACATCCGTGCGGAGCAGCTCGAAGGCGTGCCCCAGGTGGTGGTCGCCGTCGACCGCGAACGGGCCGCTCGTTTCGGTCTCAATCCGACCGGGATCGGCCGTTCCGTTGAAGCCCTGCTGGGAGGACACGAGGTCACGACCGTGATCAAGGACCAATTGAAGGAATATCCGGTCGTGGTCCGGCTGAAAGAGGAGTACCGGGATGCTCCCGAAAAACTCTCGGCCCTCATGATCGACGCCCCCACCGGGCAGAAGGTCTCGCTCGGCGACGTGGCCGTGGTGCGGGTCGAACGCGGTCCGGCCTCCATCAAGAGAGAAGACCAGGTACGCCGCATCCAGGTCTCGATGAATGTTCAGGGGCGCGATGTGGCGTCGGTCGTCTCGGAGATCGAGAAGGGCCTCGGCTCACTGAAACTCCCCTCGGGATACTTCGTCAGCTATGGCGGCGGGTACGAAAGACAGCGGGAACTGAGAGGCGAACTCGTGGCGGCCTTCATCGTCTCCGCCCTGCTGGTCTTCCTGTTGCTGTACCTGGCGTTCCGTTCGGTCTGGCAATCGATCCTCATCATCTCGACGATTCCGCTCGCGCTGGCGGGCGGAGTGATCGCGCTGTGGGTGACCGGAACCGCTCTCAATGTCTCATCGCTGATTGGTTTGCTCGCCCACTTCGGTCTCTCGGTGCAGAAAGGGTTGATCCTCGTGGAATACATCAATCAACTCCGCGCCGAAGGACACTCGCTTCGCGACGCCCTCTACCTGGGGGCTCACACCAGAATGCGGCCGGTCCTGATGACGGCGGCCTCGGCCGGTCTGGGCGTCCTCCCGATCGCAATCGGATTCGGAGCCGGGGCGGAGCTTCAGCAACCGATGGCGATCGCCCTGATCGGAGGGCTGATCACATCAACGATTCTCACGCTGATCGCGCTTCCGGCACTCTATGAAATAAGCGGCGGCCTCTATGATCGAATCGTCGCCCGAGATCAAGGCCAAAGGAGTGGAATAGAAGTAACCTCCGCCGACTAAATTATGGCGTTTGTCGGACATTGCCGAATAGGTTGGACCATGTCAAAAAAAAACCATTGGACTTCACTCTTATCTTTCAGCGAGCGTTGGAGAGGCGCGCAAGCGCCAATTCGTGCGCTTTCAATCCTGATCATCGTTTCCGCAATTACAGCCGCCGGTTATGGACAAGAGCCGGCCACCGCCAGCGACCTGATCTCCGGCAAAGTGTCAAACCATTCCGTCACCGAGGTCAGGACGGCAGCTCGGCCGGGAACCACGGAGAACGGGCTGGCCGAGTATGTCGATTCGGTGCAGGGATCGTCATCGGTCGACCTCGTGCGGCGCGCGCTCTCGTCAAACGCCGAATTGGCCGCCGCTCGACTCGAGATCGATCGTGGCCGCGCCAGGCTGCGCCAGGCTGGGTTGCGCCCCAATCCGACGCTCGACTTCGAGCAGACCAGCGGCATCTTCAATACCCAGGGGGAACGCGAAACCTCGGTCGGGTTCTCATTACCGCTTGAACTGGCCGGCCAGCGCGGGAGACGAATCGACCTCGCGCGGGCCGAACTTGAGGCGGCCGAGGCCGAGATCGCGGACCGTGAGCGACGGCTGGCGGCGGAGATCCGCGCGGTCTTTGCCGAAGCCCTGGCGGCGGCGCGAGAACTGGAGGTCACGCAGAACCTGAACACGGTCGATGTCGAGACGGTGCGGATTGTGGAGGCACGAGTCTTGGAGGGAGATGCCGCGCCGCTGGAACTAAACCTGATGCGGGCGGAGGCCGATCGTCTACGAGCTCGACGCGCCTTAATCGAGGGACGCCTGCAAGCCTCATTGCTGCGGCTGAAGCAGTTGGCGGGCATCCCGATGGACGAGGGGTTGCGACTGCGCGAGGCCCTGACCGCGCCCGTTCGGTCCGCGCCCCCGGCCACACCGGAAGCGGCGGTCGAGATCGCGATGCGGACCCGGCCGGATCTGCGGCTGGCACGGCTGACGGAAGAGGTGGCGAAGGCCGGCTACCAATTGGCCAGAGCACAGGCCGCTCCGCAGGTCGCCGCTTTCACCAGATACACCGACGGCAGATCAAGCTTCGATCAGACGCCGGTCGGCGTGCTGCGTGACCGCGACAAACTGCTCAGTTTTGGGGTTTCAATCACACTCCCGGTTCTCAATCGCAATCAGGGCAGCCAGGCCGAAGCCCAGTTGGCGATCGCGCAGGCGCAGCGGCGACGTGAATTCGCCGAGTCGTCGGTCCGATCCGAGATCATGGCGGCCTATCGACGGTACGAGGCGTCGCGGGTTTCGCTTCAAACCTACGAACAAGGCGTCATTGCGCGCTCCGCCCAGAATGTCCGCACCATGCGCGCAGCCTATGAGGCGGGAGCCTTCCGCATGAGCGAGTTGCTGGCCGAACAGCGCCGCCTGATCGATTCGCAGCGCGAATTGACCGAGACGTTAGCTGAACGCTACCGCGCGATGGCCGATCTGGAGACAGCGCTCGGCGTGACGATCAAAGAATAATATGCACGATAACCATTTGATGAGCGACGGGCCTGGAGCAGACCCTTTCGCTCGTAATGGCGCAGCGTATCGGTGCTGACTCCGGCGAGTCGCGCCAATTCACCAGCGCGCAGCGAACCCGGTGTTGAACTCTTCTTCACGCCTGTGATTATAAACGTTGGAATCGGTTCCAGGGTCAAGCCCCGGATAAAGGAGTAAGACAACGACGAAAGCCAAGCCTGGTCTCGGTCAATCGTGGCAGATCTCGGCAATGAAACCGCGCATCCACTGGCGAATCTCATCGCGCACGCGGCGGAAGACGGCGAGCCTCTCTTCATCGTCGTCGGCGGAGGGCGGGGGCGGATCTTCGAAGCTTTGATGAATCCGGATGGCTTTTCCCGGAAAGACGGGGCAGTTCTCCCTGGCATGGTCGCAGACCGTGATGATGTAATCGAACTGCCGTCCGCTGAATTCGTCTACCGATTTTGAGTGATGGCCGGAGATATCGATCCCGATCTCGTTCATCACCCGAATCGCTTCGGATCGAACAGCGCCGGGCTTCACCCCGGCGCTCGAGACCTCGAATTGCCCGCCGCCGTCATGCCTGAGGAGTCCCTCGGCCATCTGACTGCGGGCCGAATTACCGGTACAGAGAATAAGAACACGCTTGAGTTGGTTCATCCTGCCCCTTCCCGCTCTACGATCGAGATAAGAATCGACTGATGAGAGTTGCCAAGAGGCGGCTCCGGCCAGCCACCAGGCTGCCAACCAGACGATGACGTGTTGGCCAGCAGGGCGATAGCGACATTGCCTCCGGCCAGTCGTTCCCCCATAATCCCGGAGCCGATCACCGTGGCCAGCAGCAACCCCGTCCCGACAGCCTCCGCAACGCTTCGTCGAAATATCTCCATCAGTTACTCCTGAACTCCGACGATCCAACAGTGACTATTGCGGTCAGAAGATTGCGGCCGGTGGGCCGATCTCGACTTTCATCAAAACCGCCGAGGAGCAACGCGGAAGCCTCCATTCGGACGAAGAGGCGAGCTGTTCGTTATAGCCGGCCCGGTCCACCACCCTGAAGCCGAATCTCTTCTCGAAGAACTCCCTCGCGGTAGTGGTCAGCAACAGGACCTCGCTCAATTCCTGTTGCGAGGCATCTTGGAGGATAGTTCTCGTCAGCCTCGTCCCGAGCCCGGAGCGTTGAAACTCCGGGGTGACGGCGGCGGACCGTAGCAGTCCCAGCCTGCCGTGCCTCTCCATTCCGATGCAGCCCGCCAACCGTCCCTGGCCGTTCCTGGCGATCATAAAGCTGTCGAGATGTTCGGCCACTCCGTCGCGCGGCAGATCGACGGCCTCGAGCAGTGAAAGAATTTCTCTCAGGGCATCCTGGTCAGCTCTCGAGATCTTGGCCGATGCGAGGTCCATGGCTTTAGCAGTCACCGGCCAATCTGCACGGGCGCGGGAACGCAGCACGCCCCGGCCTGGCCCGTCTCCGGGAGATTGTCTTCAAGCACCACAAAGACTTCCCATTCGTTGCCGTCCGGGTCGCTGGCCCAGGTTTTGTCCTGAATCGCATAGCAGCAATCGGTCTGCATCTCGTCGCGAGTTTGGAGACCGACTCGAGTCCACCGCTCACGCATAGCGAGGACGTCATCGGTTGAGACCACTTGAATCCCCAGATGTGAGAGCGCGCCGCGCCCGCTTGATGAAGATTCATTCAACGCGAGATTAAGCGGCGGATTCTGCACATCGAATTTGGCATACCCCGTGCGAACCTTGCTCGGCTCGATCCCCAACATCTTTTTGTAGAACTCGACGCTCTCTTCAAGATTGCGGACATTGAGCGAGATATGCGCTTTGATCGTGTTGACGGTCCTGAGGTTCCCATTATTCATCGCTTTCCATTCCTCCTACGCCGATCAGCCAGCGTATATGCAGCGTAGCAGCGAAAGATATATTCGTCAAGACGAATATATAGCCTTATGGTATGATGCGGCTGCTATGAGTAAAGCGAACCGGAAATTCAGCCTCGAAAAATTCTTCGGCGCGCTCTCTGACCGTCACCGCCTCCGCCTCATCAAGTCGAAAATACCTCCGACCTGCCGAGCGATTTTCTGAGGGTCGAGTTCAAAACCAGAATCATCAATGAGAAGACGCTACGCGGGAAATTCCACCGTGAGAGCTGGCCGGGCGGTGAAAACTATCAGAAGGTACAGTTTGAAGATGAGCAAATTCGTGTTACACGGCTGGTCTGTGCCTCGGGCAAAAAGCTCGACGTTCCGGCGGACGCATCCGGGCCGGCGTTGTTTGTGGCGCTCTCCCCGACCCGTCTCAACATCACCGGTCAGAAGGGTGAGACGGTCAAACTAAAGCTTGAACTCGGGCAAACGGGCTGGCAACCCTCCGGCCAACAGGCGCGGATCGAGACGGCTGCCGACGCGCCGACAGAGTTGCTCCGCATCGAATTCAAAACCGAGCCAATTGGCGCCCCGAACGAAAAATCGAAAGCCTCGGATCATTCGCACAAATAGCGCAAAAAGGTCTTCCCGGCCTTTCTCAAGCGCTTCGGCATGGTAATGATCCACGGAAGTCGGCCTTACCCCCTAATGGCTATAACTTCAAGGTATTCCGACTCGACATGAGTTGTCCCATCCGTGGCGCGGTTATGTTCCGACCACAAACGCTCCAGATCGCTGCGCAATGCCTGTTGTCCCTGCTCGGACAGCGCCGCGAATGCGCGGTGGATTGGCCCATACCAGAGATGCCCTGGGCGAAACTGCTCCGGGCCACGGAGATCCGCGGTAACTGGTGGCCGCCCTTCAATGATCGCCCGCTCCAGTTCCTGTGCCGACCATACCGGCTGCTTTCCAGAAGAGCACTCGAATGTAGGCCCGCCCTGGATATAAAGCAAATACATATTTTCTGAGACCTGAGATCAGAGAAAAGTTATGGCAACGCCCGATAGCGTCAAGGTTAGCGGATAGCAGCTCGTTCAGAGCAACGGGCCAATATTCGGACAATAAAGCCATGTTTATCTCTAAATGCACCGGCCGAGCGCCCTCCGTCGAACCTGATTTTTCATTGGATTTCTCTTGGGTCTGGAGTTCATTCCGCGCTAAGATCACCGCATAATTTTATGCCTCCCTGCGAATGAGGGGCCAGTCAAAGTTTCCGACATCTAGACCAGCCAATTGAAAGGAAAAAAATGCGGTTTAAAACAATTGCCTGTTTCGCTGTTGCATCTGTTTTCCTACCGATCATGAGCGTATTCACCGCCCAGCCGGCCAATCGCATCACGATCCTTTACGATGCTTTCGGCAAATCTGCCACTATGAAAAAGGACTGGGGCTTTTCCGCGCTGGTGGAGTACGGTGGGAAACGCATCCTATTTGATACGGGCAACAACGCGGACATCTTCGCCCAAAATGTCAAAGCTTCGGGGGCTGATCTTAAGAGACTAGATTTTGCGGTAATCTCGCATCGACACGGGGATCACACCAGCGGCCTCAATTATTTATTGAGTGTCAACCCTCAAGTGAAAATCTATGCCCCGAAAGAAGGCTTTGGAGTATTTGGCGCGACACTGCCAGGAACTTTCTATCGCCGGGAAGAGTCGCTACCGGACCACATGCGCTATTACGATGGTCAACCTCCGGAAAAGATGACTTTCGGCACACCTTGGCTGAACGCCAACTTTGTTTGGCTGGATAGCGTGACTGAGGTGGCGCCGGGAATAAATGTAATTTCGACGGTCTCCCAGACACCTGGCACCCTGGAAATGCGCGAGCTCTCGTTAGCTATTAAGACACCTAAGGGGCTAATCTTAGTAGCCGGGTGTTCACATCCTGGAATCGAGAAAATCCTGGAAGCATCAATAGCAATTGACAAGCATGTTTATCTGATCTTCGGCGGTCTCCATCTGGTGACGACTGCAGACCCGGAGATCCTGCGGATCACGACTGCCTTGCATGACCAGTGGAAAGTCGATCGGATGGCACCGGGTCATTGCACCGGAGAACCGGCTTTTGCCGCTTTTCACAAAGCCTTCGGTGATCAGTATCTGTACGCGGGTCTAGGGAGTGTTACCGAACTTCCATAGGGTTTCGATATCAACGAGAAGTTCAGCGCAAAAACACTCCTGATAACCGATCACTTGATCGTCCCGAAAGGACACGATCTGGCTGATAGGTATCGAATGAGAGTTGCGGCAGACGAATCAGTTAAGAACCGCCGCACCGCTTTCGCCAACAGCTTCTCCTTGGCGTTGAGACCTGCTCGCTCAGGATGACGGCCGGCGCCACTCTTTTCGGAACGGGCCGGCCGCATCTGCATCCAAGAGACTGGCCTGGTGAGAATAACACTCCTCAGCCATTCCCCGGATAATTAAAAGCGATAGCTCAGGCCGCCGGTGAACATCGCGCCCGGAGTTCGGAAACCGCTCTCGAAGTATTCATGGTTGAACAGGTTTTCAATCTTGCCGTAAAACCGGAGGCTGTTCTTATCTTTCATCGGCAGCGTATAGCTCGCCCCCAGATCGGCTTTGACGGGGCCACCGAACTTGAACGCCCTGCCGGAGAATGGAAAGTAGTAACTGCCATATGCGGTCAGATCGAAGACCAGATCCAAGCGGCGAGTGATCTGTTGGGCCGCAAGGAAGGTGAAAGTGTGGCGCGGCTGGACGAAAGTCCGCAGGAATCCCGGGACGGAAGTGGCGACGCGATTGACCGCGTTGGTGAAGGTGTATGACGCGTTCAGGTCGAGTTTGCGATACAGTTGTGTGGTTGCGGCCAATTCGACTCCGCGCGCCAGCCCGCCCCCGGTGTTGCGATAACCGCTGGAACGCCCAAACTGATCGGTGATCGGCGAGAGGAAACCAGTGGAGTCGAAGACGATGACCTCCTGCAACCGGGTGTAGAAGTAGGTCGCGCTCAGTTGGACCCGATCCTGTGCTAGCCGTTGGTCGATCCCTCCGTCAACGGCGATGGACCTTTCTGGGCGCAAGCGCGGGTCACCGAACGGCGAGAAGACGCCGTTGAAAAATGAGGAGCCGAAGCGTTCAAAGAGCGACGAAGTTCGATAACCGTTACCGGCGTGCGCTCTCAGCTTGGTTCCGCACGAACTGAAGAAATATGAGATTGAACTATCTCCGGTATAAGCGGTCTCGGGGGACTCGAATCGCAGCCCGGAATAGACGGAATTACCGCCGAAGAATTGCGGCTGCCGCAAATCGAAAGACTGCCGGCGAAAAGCGATCGACGCTTGCAGGCGCTTCTCGATCGCGTGCCACTGGTTTTGGATGAAGAAGGCATGACTCTGTTGGGTGATGTCGATGCCCGCATTGATCCGCAGCACAGGGATCGGGTTCCGGTCGCGGTTGCGTCCCAGGTATCGCTCGCGCTCGAATTCATAACCGCCGGTCAACAGGCTGTATCGCCCCAACTGTGCATTGGCCTGCAGGTTGAAAGTGTCGATGCGCCCGTCAAAATTGCTGGAGCCGTCGAACGCCGGTTCAAAGCGCGCCCCCAATCGCCCGTCGCTGAATTGCCGGTTGGTATTGACCCGCTGGTAACCGCCGCGATAGCTCAATGAATCGCTCAGATCCTGGTTGAACGTCACGGCCAGAGCCATGAAATCGGAGTCACGACGGTTATCAGGGTCACGCAGGTTGGACACATAGTTGGCGCTGCCGGGCGTGACCGGTAGTCCAGTCTCCAATCTGCTCTGCTGTTCCTGCGAGAGCGCGGTGGCGTTAACGATGCTCCCCACCGGCGGCAGGACCACGCCCGGAGGCGGCGCGAAAGGGCTGTCGGTTAGTTGCAGGAAAGCCGTATTTCCCAGGATCCGGGTGGAGAGCGAGAGCTTCGGTGAGAAATTGTATTGAACGAAACTCTGCCCGCTCAGATTGCGCGTCGGGGTATGATTAACGCCCTCGCTGACATTGAGCAGTGCCAGCCCGCTGCTGTAGATCACCCGATTCCGATTGAAGCCCCCGGCCATCTGGGCGCGGCCGCGAAAAAGTCCCAACTGCCCGCCTTCGAGTTGCCGTTGCCCGTGCGTCGGCCCTCCTCCCTGATCCGAGATGACGTTGACCACGCCGCCGATGGCGTTGGTGCCGTAGAGCGAGGAGCCGGAGCCACGCAGAATTTCGATCCGGTCGGAGTTGACGGCGAAGAGTTCTTCAATGAAAGAGGTCGCGTCACCCCGGGTCGAGGCGGCGTCGCGGAGTCGCATGCCATCGATCAGAATCGCCGTGTCTGAATCGCGGAGGCCGCGAGTCTGAATCCGGGCAAAGGTGCCGGGGCCGCCGAGTTGCTGAACTCGCAATCCGGGCACGGTCCTCAATGCTTCGCTGATCGAATACTCGCCGCGCCGCTCGATCTCCTGGGCGCTGACTACGGAGGCCGCTTTCGAGACCTCATCGACCGTTTGCGGCGTTCCGGCCGCGGTCACCAGCACCGTTTCGTTAGGCCCCGCTGCCTCCAGCCCAAAATCCAGAGTCGCCGGTGCGCCCTTCTCGATCCGCACCGTTCGCAAGGCCCGTCCGAAACCGGCGGCGAAAACCTGAATCTTCGTCAGATGAAAGATTAGATTCGAGAATTCGGAGGCAAGATTCGCAAGGGAGGTGTCGGGCTCTTCTATTTCGCCGGACATGGCGTGCAGGTGAACGGCAGCAACTACTTAATCCCGCTGGGCGTGAATATTCGCAACGAGGCCGAAGGCGAGTTTAAGGCGGTGGACGTCGGTTTCGTGCTGGCACCGCCGCTCGGCGCTCACTGATTATGCGCGACAGTACGTGCGCCGCAAGGCGCGAGGGGCCAGATTCGGTGTTCACGATCGGCCGTTGTGATCCGTTCTCCCGAAATGATCTATCAGATCAGGGATGGGAGACTCAGACCTACTCAGGTCTTTGATAACTTGACCGGTGTATAGGTGCAATTCCTATCCCTCAGATGCCGAGGTGACGCACATTCCCTGCGGTAGCGACTGACCATCAATCCGCAAAGCGGGAATGAAAGGCGGTCACGCAGACTCCAACTGCGAATCCCGCCGAGCAGAGTTGAGCATGAGCAGCGAGCGAACTCATGATTGAATCGTCGTAACGTGAAACAGGCCGACGTGGAGTAGTGGCCTGGTCCAAAATGGACACGGAGAGCAGTGATAGTGATTGACTCCACTATCTAAAGGCCGAAATTATCGGGTCGGACTTCGGCAGGCATCCATCATTCTCCCGGCGAACAGTGAGGTCTCTAAACTCAACGTCAAACACTGGTCAGGAACGGAGTAACTTCTCCATGGCTCTCGGCCCAGGCGCCGAGCAAGTGTCAACTGGATGCGATGGAGGAGAGGGATTGTCTCAGAAGCCAAGGCTCGCGGGAAAGCCGCGAGATATGCTGACGGAGACACGATCATTCGGAAGGTAAAGGTGTCATTAGCAGTTCACAAGTTATGACCACAAATGAGAATTTGATGGATGAATGGAACGCGCTACCGTGGAAGAAGATCGAGCGGAGTGCGTTTAAGCTGCAACAACGCATTTACCGAGCCTCACGACGTGGCGATGTCAGAACAGTTCACAAACTTCAACGACTACTCATCAATTCAAGAGCAGCCAAACTCCTGGCTGTCCGAAAAGTCACTCAGGATAATCAGGGTAAAAGAACAGCCGGTGTAGACGGCGTCAAGTCTCTGACCCCGCCTCAGCGCCTGATCCTTACTCAACACCTGAAACCGATCGGCAGAGCGCAGCCGGTGCGACGGGTATGGATTCCAAAGCCCGCCCAACCAAATGAGCAAAGGGCGTTGGGCATTCCCGTCATGAAAGATCGTGCACTCCAACGGCTGATTCAATCAGCATTAGAGCCGGAATGGGAGGCGCGATTTGAACCGAACAGCTATGGGTTCCGCCCTGGCCGTTCGTGCCACGACGCGATAGAGGCAATTTTCAGTTCGATCTGTCTCAAACCGAAATATGTGTTGGAGACGGATATTGAAAAATGCTTCGACCGGATTGCGCATCAGGAGCTGTTGCAAAAGATCAAAGCCGGTCCGCGCATTCGCCGACAACTGAAAGCCTGGTTGAAAGCCGGTGTGCTGGATCAAGGGCAATGGTCTCCGACTGAAAGCGGCACCATGCAAGGCGGCCCGATTTCCCCCTTGCTTGCTAACGTCGCTCTGCATGGCATCGAAGAGGCGATCGCGCGGAAGTATCCCCGCCACACCAGAAGCCGATTCTACCCACCAAAAACAGTGCGGTACGCTGACGACCTGGTGGTTCTACACGAGGACCTTGAAACGATCAGGCAGATTCGGGAATTGATTGAGGAACAGCTTAAACCTATGGGATTGCGTCTGAAACCGGAAAAGACCCGGATTACCCACACGCTTCAACCAGTGACTGGGACGCCGGGCTTTGACTTTCTTGGCTTCAACATCAGGCAATACGTAGTGGGGAAAACGCACTGCGGAAAGAAGCAGGGACAGCCACTCGGATTCAAGACGATCATCAAACCCGCAAAGTCGTCCATCCAGCGTCAAGCGAAGAAACTGCGGATGGTAGTAGACAGCCGAAAATTCACGGAACAGGCGGTTCTTATTAAATCTCTGTCGCCTGTGATCGTGGGCTGGACTCGCTACTATTCAACTGTGGTCAGTAAAACGGTCTTTGCCTACGTCGATCACGTTCTCTTCGCTATCTTGCTGGCCTGGGCTTCTCGCCGCCATCCGAACAAGAGCAAGACCTGGATCGCCCACAAATATTGGAGCTTTTCCGGAGAAAAGAACTGGTCTTTTCAGACTCCCGACGGAAAGTTTCAACTGCCTCGGCATGACCAAACTCCGATTCGGAGATATGTCAAGGTAGAAGGTGGTCGCAGTCCATATGATGGTGACTGGGTTTACTGGAGTACCCGATTGGGGCGTCATCCTGACGTGCCAACAAGAGTGAGCAGACTCTTGCAGAAACAGAAGGGGACGTGTTGGGAATGCGGGCTGCATTTTCGCGATGGAGATTTGATGGAAGTGGATCACATCATTCCACTGACAATCGGTGGCAAAGACGTCTTCCACAATCTACAACTGCTCCATCGTCATTGTCACGACCAGAAAACGGCCAGAGATCAAATGGCCGTGGGTACGGATGACAATCGCCGAATGATTGAGGAGCCGGATGAGTCTAAAGGCTCACGTCCGGTTCTGAAGCCGAGCGGCGGGGGCGACCCCGTCGCTTAGGCAACGAAAATGCACCTGCCGCTCAGTTAAGATCTTCAATCAGTATTTCCTTCTCCCCAAACAATCTTTCAGCATAATTCCCATGGGATAAACATTCCTGGATGAGGCGGTTTGACTCAACAATCGGGCGTGATTGTTCTGTATACTTGAGACTCATAATATGCGTCAGCCATGGTTCTTGTCCCATGGCATAGACATATGTCTCCTTGCATTTGAATCGCCGTACAAGATCGATGGCCTGCTCGTAATCGGAGCCGGCCAGACGGCGAGATTCATCTATGGCGCGGTCGATCTTCTTGGTGAACAAGGGGCCGTAGAGCCAGGAGAGCGGCGCCCCATCGCATTCCATCCCAATGAAAGTGGCATCCACGTCTCCCACCTCCTCGTGCAGACGCTCGTATAGCCGCGGCTCGACATTGCATGAGTCCGCAGCGAATAAGAGCGAACGGTTACCGACACGAACGAGGTGCGCGGCTTTGCACCGGATATTAAGATCTGAATGTTCGCCAAAAAATGGCAGCGCGGTGATAGAGCCATTCTCCCACTCCACGCTTTCCATTTGATCCAGTTCAATCACGTTTTTGCACCCAATATTCTTCAAGGTCAGTTTGAGCGATGGATCCTGCAGAAACCCACCCGAACTCGCCGGGACGATGAAGTTCTTAACCTTGTGCCTGATCTGCAATAGCGTCTCGAAGAGCACGTGGTCCTGGTGATTGTGGGTGATCACCACATAATCGATTGAATCCGGCAGATCCTGGTAGGTGTATCTTGAAACCTGCGATTCGTAGGTATAACTCAAAACCGGGTCGAACAGCAGGCTGACCCCTTGAGTTTCCAGCAGAAGGCAGGCATGGCCGAAGTAACGCCACCGCACGCCGCGCCCTTGATAAGATGAATAAGGCGGAGGCGGCTCTGGTGTCAGAAATGAGCGGACCAGGCGCTCCGACGCCTCAGGCACATCCAACATCTCTTTGATCTCTCCCCAGGGACGCGGGACCGATTTCAACTGGAATATTCGGTCTACGGCTTCATCATCGAAAGCTCGGCGGAGGTGAAACAGCGAGTCCGATTCCAATCGTGGGGTGCTTAACACAAATGGTCTGTCGTCTCCGGTCAACACCGAGAGCATTAAACTCTGGGCCGACCGATCATAATAACGGCTCTGATAGATCAGCGGCTCAATGATCCGGAAACTCGGATTGTGATTGAGATCATAGACCAGTTCGACATAACCTTTCAGGATGTCAGGCACCATCCGATAGAGCGGCTGCAAAGTAAATCCTTTGGCCTGGGTCCGTAAAGTTTCATCGAGCGAAGAGATCGCCTCGGAGAGTTCCATCAAATGTGGCCGCAGCCTTTTCGTTTGCTCCCGTAAGCTGCGGATCTCATCGACCCGCTTCCCACCGTAATCCATGAAAGGTCCTCCGAGCAGTTTCGGATTCTTGACGGCATTGGCATGCACCTGTGGGGCATTGAGATAGGAATCCATAATTCTCAAATGACGCTCGGTCAGATTCCTCGCCGCCGTGGCTGGAGGAATCAAGTGCGACCAGGCATACCAGTGATCGAAGAGTGGTTCGACCTGAACGTTCGGGCGAAGATATAGCAAGTTGTCGCTCATGTCGGCTCCAGTTAGTAATTGGGATGGGAACAAGCCGGAAACGAGAGATTCGAGATGGCCGCGTTGCCGACCGGCTGACATTTATTCGCGTCGCAACGCTTCCGACGGTTGGATCCAGACGGCCTTCAACGATGGGATCAGCGAAGCCGCCAGCGTTACCAGGGAGAGTAACACACCCGTTGAAACGAAGGCCGGCAGATCGTATGGAGAGATCCCGAAGAGCAAGTTCGACATGGCGCGAGTCAGGAATAGGGCGCCGACGGCGCCGATCGTCAGCCCGAGCCCCGTGACCTTGACGGCCTGTCCCATGAGCAGACGCAGGATCGGACCGGTCTCCGCTCCCAATGCCATGCGAATGCCGATCTCGCGTGTCCGCTGGTTGACGTTATATGCGAGCACCCCGTAGATTCCGATTGCGGAAAGCAACAACGCCTGCGCGGCGAAGACCACACACAGGGCCATCGCCGCTCGCCGGTTCAAGAGCGAGCTTGACATTCTTTCCGGCATCGTCTTTATATCGAATAAGGCCAATTCCGCATCCAACCGCTGGAGGTCACGCCTCAGAACGTTGATCAGCGGAATCTGGCCGGCTGCACCACGCATAACAAGATGCATGGTCTCCGGCACGCTCTGGCGGTAATGAAAATAGATTTGCCCCACTGAATTCTGTTCGGCCACGTCATCGGTCTTGATGCTGCCCACTATCCCAATCACGGTAAACGCATTCTGGTCACCGATCCCATGTATCTTGGCACCAATGACATTACCGTCCGGCCAGTACTTTCGGGCCATGAACTGATCTACCAGCACTACTTTTGTCGAATCCGGCCCATCGCTCTCCGAGAAGTTTCGGCCCGCGAGCAGCGGAATCCCCATGGTTTGAAGATAGCCGCTATCGATAGTGTTCCACCCGGGTGTTGGCGGGAGTTCACCGGGTACCGGCGCACGCCCCTCAATCATGATCACACTGGAATTGCCGAGTCTGCTGAACGGCAGGTATGTGGTCAGCCCCGAGTGCCCGATTCCAGGGGTCGCTCGCACCTTTTCGAGTAGTGCCGAGATGAAGTTCCGCCGCTGCGAATCGTCCCGGTATCGGTGTGTGGGCAATGAGAACCGGGCGGTCACCACATTTTCCGCCTGGAATCCGGGGTCGACTGTCAGCAGCCGCAGGAAGCTCCGGATCAGCAACCCGGAGGCAATCAGCAGGACGAAGGCCAGTGAGATCTGAATCACGACCAGAGCCGCCCGCAACGATAAGACCTGCCGCCCCGCCGTGGCTGCCCGCTCATTGCCGCGGAAGATTTCGGTCAAATCGCGTTTAAATAAGGCCAACAATGGAATGCTGCCGAAGATCAGCCCGGTCAACACCGTCGCCGCCAAGGTGAAAACCAACACTCCAGCATCGATCCGGATGTTTTCGCCCCGTGGCAGGTCCCTTCCACCCAGAGATGACAGCAACTGCACTCCCACCGCTGCGACTCCGATCCCCAGCAGCCCACCCATCACCGAAATAGTAAGGCTCTCGGTCAGGAGTTGCCGCGAAAGTCGCCATCTCCCGGCTCCCAGATTGAACCGAACCGCCAATTCCTTGAGTCGGGCGCTCGTTCGCACCACCATGAGGTTCGCAAGGTTCACGCACCCGATCAGCAACACAACTAGAACCGCCGCCTGCAGGAGATATAATGAATCTTTGATGTCGCGAACCATATCGTCTTTGATGGGCGCGACTTTGGTCTCGAATCGGGCGTTCTCCAGAAGTGACCGGTGCTTCGGAAACCGGTCCAGGTTCACCCTGTTCAGCAGATCAATCCGTTGCTTCGCATAGTTGACCGTCACTCCCGTCTTGAGTCTGGCGATCATGCTCCAATTATTGCTGTGCCGCGTGTCGTCCGAGGTCAACTGCGGTGTGAGGACGAAGGGCACCCATAGCTTCCGTTCGCGGTCGAGTGTGCCGAATAGATCCGGCATCACACCCACAATTCGATGAGGAATTCCGCTCAACCGGAGGTCACGGCCAATCACCTGTGGGTCGCGGGCAAACATCTCGTCCCAAAGTGATTCGGTTAAGATTACGATGTGATCCTTTCCCTGAACCGCGTCGTCGTCGGTGAAAACGCGCCCCAGAATGGGAGGGGTCTTCAACACACGAAAGTAGGAAGGGGTCACATACTCACCCGCGAGACGGTATACGGAGCCCTCAGATCCCACGTCATATCCGTACCACCCGATCAGTGCCACTTCCTCAAAAGCGTCCGTCAGGCCGCGCCGGTCGAGATAGTCCGGTACTCCGTTCGCCCCCCGTTCCACACCGAGACCAGGATAGGTGTTGTACAGCATCACGAGACGATCCGCTCCCGGGAATGGCAACCCGCTCAAAACCACGGTCTTCAAGAAGGTGAAAACGGCGCTATTCGCACCAATGCAGAGCGCCAGCGTCAACAGCGCGGCAAGACTAAACGCTTTCTGCTTCCACAACAGCTTCAGTCCAAATTTTATATCCTGCAGCATGCATTTGGCTCCTCTGATTTCCGGGCCGTCTCTGAAGACACGACCACTCAGTGTAAGACTTCACAAGATTGCAGCGCTTCTATATTCTTCGACCTCAGACCTCAGGGTTGGATCACGCTCTCGATAATATCGCATGCCGCAGCGGCAGGATCTTCGGTGTTGGTCTGGCAAACGGATAACTGCCGGCATCGTTCTTTAACCTCGGGAGTCATCAGACGGAGAAGCGCCGCCGCCACGGACTCGGTTTGCCAACGAAGCGGAGGCAAACATTCGCCGACTCCCAGCCGCTTGAGCCGGCGACCGTTATCCGGCCGGTCAATCCCGGAAGACAGGACCAATTGCGGGATCCCGGCAGTCAACGCCTGATTCAGCGTCCCAATTCCACCATGATGAATGATGATCCCCAGATGCGGCAAAAGGCTGGCAAATGGAAGATATTTGTATCTCCTGATGTTATTAGTGGCGTACTCGAGTGCTATTTCGTCATGCGGTGTCACGATGATCCCGTTGGACCCAAGAGCAAGACAGGCGTCAATTCCGGCCTGGAAAAAACTGCGACTGTCAGGCTTACTGGTGCCGTGTGTGATCAGCACTATAGACTTACTGTCAATTATGAACTCTTTTATTTCGGCCGGAATCTCACCCGTTTCAAACTCTTTACTCCAGAT
>DATEFT010000985.1:0-9728 GCA_035280505.1 Blastocatellia bacterium
GGAGACGCGGCTCGTTAGTTCCTCTCCAATCCGGAATGGCGGAAAGCACCTGGAGTCGATGCTGGGAGCGCTCGCTCTATCAGACATCTCCTGCCGCGCTCGAGTATCGATGGTCTTCATCGCCAATAACTGTACCGATGATGGCGAGAGCGTCCGGATCCTGTGCTCATTCTTCAGCAAATTCGGCCCTCTTTCAGAATTGAATCTCGGAGACGGCTCTCTCGTCGATACGCTCACGGATCCCGGAATCGACCAGCGATACCATCAAGTACAACACGGCAATATACAGTTGACCTATCTGAATACCAGGACCCCGGGCAAAGCGAACGCTCTCAATCAAGCCAGTTTGATCGCTCGCCAGCAGGGCTCGATCGCGATGTGCATTGATTCGAACGAGTTCGTTCAACCGGATGCGATTGCCTGCCTATCTGGCGCGGCCTACGATACGTTTGTGAAAAGGCGACAGTCAAACACCAAGATTGCGCTGGTGATCGGAAAAAGCATGGCTGACAGAACGCCTCCTCCACAAACGTATTTGCCTGATGAGTTGAAACAGGAAAAATCGCTGCAGATACTTCATCAAATCGAGCGGACCGCGCCGTTCGGCGGCTGGTTTATGGCTTGGGATCCTGAGGTCGTCATCCGTCTTGGACATTTCCCCGAAGTGGCGGTTGAGGAGGGAGCATTCATCTTGAACGCCATTAAAAATGGCATGAGCATTAAGCAAGTAGAGCAAGCCATCATTTGGGAGATCAAACCTGCGACGCTTGATGAACGGATCAACACCTTGTCCCGACTCGTCCGGGGCCGGTTGCAAGTTATGGCGCTCTATCCCGAAATGAATCAATATATTCGCGATCAAATCCAATATGAAAGATCCGGAGACCGGATTGAGATATGCGGATCTTGTCAAATAGCAAAAGACTCGTCCTCAAGTGCCTTCGGATGCGTTGCCACACATCTTTGCGCTCTGGAAACGCGTTTATGCCAGGGGAGTGAAGGAGTTCCAGGAGCGCAGGTTGGACCCGTCGCGGTAAGAAGACCGCCAGCTTTGACCTGAGCGGGTTCCTTCCGGAACTGCAGGCTCCATCTAACGTTCGCTCTGATCGATTTTCCAGCCGCCGAGCATGCTTCTAATTTTTTCAGCGTTGGGACTTTCTATCCGCTCACAGATCATTAAAGCGGCTTCAGCACAATGGACGGCTCGCGCACGCTCTCCCAACCGATCGAGCACCATCGCCATATTCCAAAGCAACTCGCCTTCATTCCTGCGATCTTCGGTCTCACGGGCGATCATCAAAGCCTGTTCATAGAGCTCAATAGTGCGTGAGTTCTTCCCGAGAGTGGCATAGAGGTGACCCAGGTTACGGAGCGAGGTGCCTTCGCCACGGCGATCACCGATCTCACGGGCGATCATCAGCCATTGGTCATAGAATCCCACGGCTCGACGTGCCTCTCCCAAATCGGCGTAAGCGCCGGCCAGACGGCCAAGAGCCCAACCTTCGTTCCTGCGGTCACCGGTCTCACGGGCGATCATCAGCCATTGCTTCTGGAATTCGATGGCTCGCTTTTTATCTCCCTGGACAGAGTAAGCCTCGCCCAGGTTTCCGAGCGCCCAGCCTTCACTTCTGCGGTCGCCGATTTCGCGGGCACTCGCCACCTGTTGTTGAGAGAACTCGATGGCCAGGCTTGCCTCTCCGAGGGTAATGTAGGCGATACTTAATGTGCTCAATGCTCGAAGCTCGCCCTTGCGGTCACCGGTCCGGCGCGTAATCTCTAACGCTTGCTGAGAGAACTCAATCGCGCGACGGGTCTCACCCAGAGCATGGTAGGCGAAGCCCAGATTGCTGCAAGCGACACTTTCCGCGCCGGACCGGTTCAATCTTTGAGCCGCGGCCAGCATGGCTTCTAACCATTGTACACGCTCGCGCGGATGTTGCCGCAACAGCAGCAGATCAACCCCGGTCTCAGGATAGGCAATGCAGAGTTCGGCTGCGGTGTCATCGGTTACGGTTCTCTCGACAGTCCAGGCTTGCCCGGCTTCGATGTTCAGCAGCTCCAGGTCAAATAGCGCCAGCCCGCGTTCGACCCCATCACCGGACTGAAGATAGAGGGCGTTGGCGCTGATCAAAATTCGCTGATAGTGTGCGGCATGCCGTCGTCTACTGACCTCACGCTCGGTATCGCTCATCCGCGACTCGGCAAACACTCGCGTCAGGTCAGGCAGGCGATAGCGATGAGTGGCTTCATTCCATTCCACCAGGCTGAAGGCCAGCAGATTGCCCAACTCCTCTCGCGCCAACTCCTTGCCCACCTCCCAGATCGCTGCCGCTCCCACTTCATCAAAACTCTCGGGAAAGACCGCCAACGCCCGCCAACGCTGTTGCAACTCCCCGCTCAGCAGATCGTAGCTCAAACTCAGAGAGGCCTCGATCAGTTCCAATTGCTTCTGCGAACCGGCCAATTGCTGTGCATAGTCCACCGGGTCGATATTTGGGCGCTCGGCCAACGTGCTGGCAGCCAGCCGCAAGGCCAGAGGAAGATAGCGGCATAATCTCGCGATCTCGTCGGCGTGTTTACCAATCCGCGGCTCGATTCGAATTAACAGCTCTCGCGCCTCAATGGGTGACATCATATCAAGGCTTTTGGCATACAATCCGGGTAGCACGAAATGCTGGCGTGAAGTAATTAACAGGATGCAACTCGCCGGTGGAATCAGCGGTTCGACCTGTGTCCGATCTTTGGCATTATCCATCAAAAGTAACGCCCGTTTACCGTCGAGCACCGACCGGTACCACCCACTCAACTCGGTTTCACTGGCAGGAAGCGTCGTCGTCGGATAGTAAGCGCGAATGACATGCGACATCACTTCCGCCGTCGTCAGTGGCTGTGGACTGGTGCCTTTTAAATTGAGATAGAACTGGGCATCGGGATAGTGGGGGGTGAGCCGCTCGGCCAATTTCAGCGCTAGAGTAGTTTTACCCGCCCCACCCTGGCCCCGCAATCCGGAGATGGCGATGCCTCCATATTGCAGCTTCTCCATCAGCTCCTCCAATTCCGCCTTACGCCCGGTAAAATCACGCGGCGGAGGCGGGAGTTGATGTAGCGCGTGAACCGCCGGCAACATTGCCGCGTAAAAATTGGGGACCTCGGCTGGCAGGGCGATAACTGAAGAGCCTGGCAGATTTTGTGGTACAGGCGAGCTCCCCGGAGGTAAAGAAGCGTTAATCTGCAGATGGTCACGGATGGCGGCCACGACGGCGATGATGAAGGCGACTGTGCATAATAACCAAACCCAATTGCGATATGGTTTAAGAGCCTCCTCTAGATCGCTGGCCAATAGGTTGCTAGCAACACCACCGATAAATGAGACTGCGGCGATGAGTCCGGGGATGAGCCAGGTCCGGCGTTGCTTAGCTGAAAGTGGGTCGCCAGTAGTTTGCACATCAAGCTCCTTCCACAATCTTAAACCATTCAATCATATCGTGGGAGGTACCGGACGTGATAGCCCTCGGCAAGGCGCTTCAGATCTTTGATCCAAATTTACGGCGAGGGCTCAACTGTTCGTCGGCGGTTCAACATGTGCTACTAGGAATTGATATATACTTACGGCGCGGGCCGGAGAGACCGGGGATCGTCGGACTCCGCCGCTTCCATCCTTCACTTGCCTGTATAGGCGGGCTAACCACTAGCGGTGGTTAGCCTGTAAACCTCTTCCCAAAAGATTGAGGAGTAGCTTGAAATGAGTTTTCTGTTCGAACCATTGGAGCTGAGGAGCCTGCGCCTCAGAAATCGCATCTTTGTTTCACCGATGTGTCAGTATTCGAGCGTGGATGGAATGCCCGGCGATTGGCATCTGGTCCATCTGGGCAGTCGCGCTGTCGGCGGGGCCGCGTTGGTCATCGTCGAGGCGAGCGCCGTCGCTCCCGAAGGCCGGATCTCGCCGTACGATTCGGGGATCTGGTCGGATCGACAGGCGGAGGCTTTCCAACGAATCACCAGGTTTGTGAAAGCCCAGGGAGCGGCGGCGGGAATTCAGATTGCTCACGCCGGGCGTAAGGCCTCGGTCGATACTCCGTGGCGTGGCGGTAGACCGCTGGGCCCCGAAGACGGCGGTTGGCAGCCCGTCGCCCCCAGCCCGCTGCCGTTCGCGGCGGGATTCGCGACGCCTCACGAATTGTCGGCGCCGGAGATCGGCGAAGTCGTCAAGCTCTTCGCCGCGGCGGCCCGCCGGGCCGAACGGGCCGGGTTTGAAGTCGTGGAGATTCATATGGCCCACGGCTATCTGCTTCATGAATTTCTGTCGCCGCTCTCAAACCGGAGAACCGATCGATACGGAGGAGACCTCGCCGGTCGCCTCCGGTTGCCGTTGGAGGTCGCGGCCGCCGTGCGTGAGACCTTTCCCGCGCATCTGCCGGTCTTCATTCGCATCTCGGCGACCGATTGGGTGGAGCACGGCTGGGACCTGGAACAATCGATCGCTTTGGCCCGCGAGTTGCGGAGTCTGGACATCGACCTGATCGATTGTTCGAGCGGGGGCAGTGTTCCCGGCGCGGTCATTCCCCTGGCGCCGGGTTATCAAACGCCGTTTGCCGCGGCGATCCGCCGTCAGGCCGGCCTCAAGACCGGCGCGGTCGGGCTGATCACCGAGCCGGAACAGGCCGAACAGATCATTGCAAGTGGGGACGCCGATGCCGTGCTGCTGGGAAGGGAATTGTTACGTGATCCATACTGGCCGTTGCACGCGGCGAAGGCCCTGGGCGTGGATGTTTCTTACCCGGTGCAATACGAACGGGCGAAATAGCCGCTGGCCAAAATTGCGCCTGACCTGAAGATCACGACCGATAACGTTTTCCATTGCTTCAAAGGCACCGTCCCTGATAATCTGCTCCGGGCTCGAGCCAGATCACAGTCATCTAAAAGAGTCGAAACTTTTTCACACAAAGACCTTAGCGACCGCGGGGAGAGTCAACCATTACCCGCGCCCGAAGTATCGGATCATTGATCATCGGCAATTTTATTCAGCTTCAGTCAAGCCGCGGGCGGTTTGGAACTCGTCACCGACGATCCAAAGGCGACCGAACTCGGATTGATCGAAGGCGCCATTATTCTCCCGGAGAAATCCCGCGGCCTGACGGACGCGGTGCCGGAACAGACGGCATGGCCGTCTGCTGACGAGACCGAAAGGAGGCTTGGTTTATGAACTTCGATGTGATCGTCATTGGTAGCGGATTCGGCGGAGCCATCACCGGGTGCCGCCTGGCGGAGAGTGGATACAAGGTGCTTATTCTGGAACGTGGCCGCCGGTGGGATAAGGATACCTATCCGCGCGTCGACCGTGATCCGAAGCTCTGGCTTTGGGATCACCGCCATCCTGAACGGAAGACTGGTTGGCTCGATCTCCGCGTCTTCCCGAACATGTCGGTCGCCCAGGGGGCCGGCGTCGGCGGCGGATCGCTGATCTACGCCAACGTCTCGGCCGAGGCCCGTAAAGAGGTCTTCGCCGAAGGCTGGCCCAAGGATGTGACCTATCACGAACTGAAACCTCATTACGACGCGGTCAAAACGTTCATGAACGTGCAGCAGGTGCCGGACAGTCAACTCACTCCCCGGACCAAGCTGATGAGAGAGGCGGCCGCCCGGATCGATCAGTCGCAGCGCTTCCACAAGCTGGAACTGGCCGTTTCGTTCGATCCCACCCTGACCCTCAACATCGAGGATCCGCCGGCTTTGAGCCAGTCCAGGACCTTCACCAACGCTCAAGGCGTGGAACAGGGTTTCTGCGTCCACACGGGCCTTTGCGACATCGGCTGCCCCGTTTACGCCAAGAACACGCTGGACCGAAACTATATCCCCTGGGCGGAGAAGAAAGGGGCCGTGGTCCGGGAACTCCACCTCGTCACGAACATCGAACCCGTCTCCGGCGGCTACCAGGTCTCGTTCGATCGGTTGGACCTCAGACAGAAGCGCCGCATCAGCGGCAGCGAGACCGCGCGGATCGTGATCATCGCCGCCGGCTCATTGGGTTCGACCGAGTTGCTGCTACACTGCCGCGAGGTGACCGGGAGCCTTCCGCGGATCAGCCCCTTCCTCGGGCGGAACTGGAGCAGCAACGGCGATTTTCTGACTCCCGCGCTCTACCAGGACCTCAAGATTTTCCCCGACCGGGGAGTGACCATCACCAGCGCTATAAATTTTCTTGATCCGAGCGAGGCGAGCCAGGGTCAGTCATTCTGGATCCAGGACGGCGGCCTGCCGCACCTGTTCGGCGACTTTTTCACCAGCGGCATCGGACAAGCGCTCAAGAAGGTGGGTCCTGAGGGAGTCATCAGGGGAATTCAGAATATCCTCCAGGGGGTCAACCCCATCAACCGGATCATGCCCTGGTTTGCCCAGGGAGTTGATGCCGGAGACGGCCACCTGACCATGAAACGCCCATGGTGGTTTTTCGGACCGCGACGCCTCCATCTCCACTGGGACATCAAGGCTTCGATGCCGCTCTTTGAGGCCATCGTCAACACGCACCGGCGTCTCGCGGAGAAGACCGGCGGTAAGGTTCTGCTCTCTCCGACCTGGACCATCTCTCAGGATCTCATTACGCCGCACCCGCTCGGAGGCTGCAACATGGGTGAAACGTCCGAGACGGGAGTCGTCGATCACAAGGGCGAGGTCTTTGGCTATCGAAACCTGTACGTGGCCGATGGCGCCATTATTCCGACCCCTCTGGGCGTCAATCCCTCGCGGACCATCGGCGCGCTGGCCGAAAGGATCGCCCGAATTATCGCCCAGGAGAAGAGATGACGGCGCTGAAGGCTCGCCGTCGGGTTGCTGCTCGCCGAGGGCCTTCACAAAATAATGATTCTGTTCTCGGTGAAGGATTGTTTTAAATGTCCTCAATGCGCAAGGGCTCAATACTCCCGGCAACGAAGCCAATGCGGAAGGCATTGTCAGTCTAGGCCGTTCATTTAATCCTGGAGGCCAGAATGTGTTCCGTCCGCGTCAGATCCAGGGCGGAGCACGTCTGCAATGGTAAGCTTTTGCAAGATCCAGATGTCTTAAATCTGAGGATGAGAGGGCGTTTTTTGATGAAGATCAAGTTTCAGGGCCGCTTGAGCCGGCGGCGCGCCGAAATTCCAGAATGCCGTCCTCGATCGCCCCAAAACGAAAGCGGAAGATATCGAAGGCATAGTTCTGGGGATTACGCCACGGACCTTGCTTTCCCTCCCTGGGCAATCGTTCTTCCGCGCGTTTGAAGTATCCCGAATTCAGATTGCCGAACGGTTTCACCGGCATCGCCGGATCGGGCTCCGGAGGCCTCGCCTCAACATAGGCGTGCGCCTCCATAAAATTGATCAGGCGGCAGAAATACTCGGCCAACAGGTCGGCGCGGAGTGTCCACGAAGCATTCGTATAACCGAAAACGAATGCCAGATTGGGGACGCCGCTGAACATCAGGCCTTTATACAAAACGGTCCGGCCGATTTCGATGAGCCGCCCATCGACCCGGACCTCCGCGCCGCCCGCAAATTGAAGCTCCAGCCCGGTCGCGGTGACGATGATGTCGGCCTCCAGTTCCTGCCCCGTTCGCAGTTTGAGGCCGGCCTCGGTGAAGGTGTCGATCTGACCGGTGACGATGGAGGCCTTGCCCGCCTTGATGGCCGCGAAAAAATCGTTGTCGGGAACGTAGCATAGCCGCTCGTCCCAGGGGTTATAGCGCGGCTTGAAATGCGCCAGATCGTAATCCGGCCCCAATTGTTCCTGAATCAACTTGAGGAACCGCTCCCTGGTCTGCTCCGGATACCTGCGGGCGGCATTGTAGAAGATGAGTTGCAAGACCACGTTTTTCCAGCGCGTCAGCCGGTAGGCCAGGTTGAGCGGCAGATATTGGCGCAACCAGTTGGCGATGACGTCGATCGCCGGCAGCGAGACGATGTAGGTCGGCGATCGCTGCACCATCATCACGTGCGCCGCCTTCTCCGCCATCGCCGGAACCAGCGTCACCGCCGTCGCCCCGCTGCCGATGACGATCACTCGCTGGCCCTGATAGTCGAGGTCCGCGGGCCAGAATTGCGGATGAACCAGCGCTCCTTTGAATCGCGACACTCCCGCGAACTCCGGCGTGTAGCCGGCTGAATAGCGATAATAACCGGCGCACATGATCACATGGCGGGCCGTGAACGAGACGGAGCGCTCTTGATGGTCGGTTTCCACCGTCCACCGCGCATCGGCTGACGACCAGGAGAGGCGGCGGACCAGATGGTTGAAGCGAATGTGCGGAACTATCCCATGCTCCTTCGCCGCTTCCTGCACATAGGCTCGGATGGTCGAGCCATGCGCGATGGCGTTGGGATTCTTCCACGGCTTGAAGTTATAGCCGAGCGTATGCATGTCGCTGTCCGACCGAATGCCGGGATACCTGAACAGATCCCAGGTGCCGCCGATGGCGTCGCGACCTTCCAGCACCGCGAAGGTCTTGCCCGGACAGTGCATCTGCAAGTGGACGGCTGCGCCAATCCCCGAAATGCCCGCGCCAACAATAATCACGTCGAATGATTCCATTTTTCAGCGCTATGTTCTTAGATCGAATCCATGCTTTCCGGCCATGACACTCTACAGAGACGACTCTACCAAATTTACCGGGCCCTGTCGCTCGTTACTCCGGAAATTAAGTTCTTTGGAATTTGAGAGGCGAACCGCGAAACACGCGAAATCATCCGCCTTCCCGCTTGCGTGTCTTTCGCGTCTTTCGCGGTTCCGAATTACAACCGCACGTACTCGAAGTCAAAAGGCTGGTGATTGATTCCGGTCCTGGGTGGGGCGATCCAGTTGGCGATCTTTCCGCGTTCGGTGACGGGCGTCATCAGATTGTGGACCTCTCGGCGATTTTGCTCGGTCGGCAGCCACTCGGTCGCGCGGGCCTCGAATTCGGCCTGCGAAATCAAGCTGCCGTGAATATCGAAATAATGTCCGGCGTACTCGCCGACTTGTCGGTAGAAGCGCGTGCTCGGCAGGTAGAGCCGCTCCGTGAGACCTTCCTCTTCGAGGACCTTATTCCAGCGCGCCAGGCCTCGTTCGTTGTCTTTCGTGTATTCGCCTCGCAACACTTCATTGAGGGCATTGCGCAACGGCACCTCACGATTTTTGATCCGGTCGCCTTCAACCACGGCGAGGTTCAGGACCCCTTCGATCGCGATGTGATCGCTCTGCAGTTCCTGCTCGCGGTAGCGCCCCTTGAGGCCCGCCGCGAAGAAATCCGCCGAATTCGAGCTGATCTCTCCACCGAAGAGATCCAACGAGCTGGCATACCAGAAGTTGATGTACTTCTGGAGAAGGTCGAGCGGAATCGCTCCCAGTTCGCGTCCATCGCCGCTCCGGCTCTCCTTCATCAACTGCGCGGTGCGCCTGACGATGCGCTCGAGGCCCGTCTCGCCGATGAACATGTGGTGCGCCTCTTCGGTCAGCATGAAACGGCAGGTCCGGCGCAAGGGCTCGAATCCCGACTCGGCCAGCGCCGCGAGCTGGTACTTGCCGTCACGGTCGGTGAACATCGTGAAGCAGAAGTAGTCCAGCCAGCTCTCCAAGGGCTGATTGAAGGCCTGCAGAATACGCGGTTTGTCGGGATTGCCGCTGCGGCGCTGCAATAATCCCTCCGCTTCCTCCCGCCCGTCGCGGCCGAAGTACCGCTGCAGCAGATAGACCATCGCCCACAGGTGGCGGCCTTCTTCCAC
>DATEFT010000986.1:0-5918 GCA_035280505.1 Blastocatellia bacterium
ACAACGGCGTCGGCAACCTGGCGCAATACTTCTTCCCGTTCAACCAGCAGCTCGACCAGGAGTACGTGCAGGGTCGAATCGATCATAAGCTGACGGAGAAGCAGCAGCTCTTCGGGCGCTACACCTTCGACAATGCCGACCAGTTTCTGCCGACGGACTTTCCGCAATTCCCGCGGTCGTTCCTGTCACGCAATCAGTTCGTGACGACCGAGCACACGTGGGTGCTCTCGCCGCGGACGATCAACACCGCGCGCCTGGGTTTCAGCCGCACCCGGATCGGCCAGGACGTCGAGGCCAATATCGATCTGCCGCCTTTCATCCCGGGCCGGCTGGTCGGCGACATCGATATCGGCGGGATCCCGCGATTCGGTCCGCAGAGTTCGGTCAACGTGCAGTTGACGCAGAACGTCACCAGTTTCAGCGAACAGCTCACCCATACCCGCGGCAAGCATCTCTTCAAGTTCGGCGGGCTCGTCGAGCGATACCAGGACAACATGGTCAATCCGACCTTCTCCCTGGGGATCTACAACTTCGCGGACCTGCAGGCGTTCCTGACGGGCTCTCCAAACCGGTTCATCGGCCTGACGCCGGATGCACAATTCGATCGATACTGGCGATTCACGCTCTTCGGACTCTACGCGCAGGACGATTTCAAGATTCGCCCGCACCTGACCCTCAACCTGGGGCTGCGGTATGAACTGGCGACGATGCCGGAAGATATCTACGGGCGCGATGTTTCGCTCCCCAACCTGACGGACCGCCAGGTGACTCCCGGACCGCTCTCGCGAAATCCGACCTACAAGAACATCTCTCCGCGCTTCGGGTTCGCCTGGGACGTCTTCGGCGACGGCAAGACTTCGTTACGCGGCGGCTACGGCTGGTACTTCAACACCAACAACCAGCAGAACCTGATCGTGACCGTCACCAATCCCCCGGCGACGCCGCGACCGGTCATTGCGAATCCGAGCTTTCCCAACCCGCTGTTCAGCAGTTCCACGGTGCTGGCGATCCGGCCCATCGAATGGAACGTGAAGAACCCGAACGTCCACGTCTACAATTTGAACCTGCAGCGCCAGCTCTGGTTCGACACCATGGTCTCGATCGGATACGCCGGTTCGCGGGGCGTCCATCTGCTGCGCAACACCGATGCCAACACCGTGGTGCCGACGCAGTTGAGCGACGGAAGCGTCTTCTACTCCGGCACCGCGAGACGGCCCAATCCGGCCTTCAGCACCATCGAGTTGAAACAGAGCGACGGCAACTCCTGGTATAACGCGCTGGTCTTCGAGGTCCGCAAACGCCTGAGCCGGGGAGTCGATTTCCAATCGTCCTACACTTTCGCCAAGACCGTCGACACGACCCAGGCCTCGACCTTCTTCTCGGATTCGACGAACGCCACCGTCTCGGCCCTGCCGGAGCCGGCGGGCTCGGACTACAACCGAGGCCCCTCCGATTTCAACGCAAAGCATAACTGGGTCTTCAATTTCAACTGGGAGCTGCCGTTCGCCAGAAACATGAAGGGAGCGGCGGGCGCGCTCTTCAAGAGCTGGAATCTGATCGGCATCGGCCAGTTGCGCAGCGGCAATCCGTTGACCGTCTTCGTCGGCAACAACCGCTCGCAATCGCAGTGGAACCCCTCGTCGGGACCGGGCCTGGGATTCGATCGCCCGAGCCTGGCTCCGGGCTATACCTACGAGAGCGCCGTGATCGGGAGCCCGGATCGATATTTCGATGAACGGGCCTTCGTGCTGCAACCGTCCGGACTCCTCGGCAATACCGGGCGCAACACATTCCGGGGACCGAATCTGCGGACCTTCGATCTGGCGGCCGTGAAGAACACCCGCTGGTCGAAACTCGGTGAACGGGCGGTGATCCAATTCCGCATCGAGACCTTCAATCTGCTCAACCGAACCAACTTCGGAACGCCCGGGCTCCAGGTCTTCCCCGGATCGCCCTTCCGAAACGCGGCGCCCCTGCCCGATTCGGTCAATCGAGAACCGGTGCCCGCCGGAACCCAACCGACCTGTCTCCCGGAGCAGGTCAGAGTGCTCAGCAACAATCAGTCATCGTGCCCGACTGCCCCGCTGTCGTCATTCGGCCTGGTCCGTTCGACAGTCACCTCCGCGCGCCAAATCCAGATCGGGCTGCGCGTGTCATTTTGATTGAATTTGATAGAAGAGGAGATCGCTTACTAGGATCTTGGAACGTGAATTTCTTGAAGTTTTGAGGCGAAACCGCGAAACACGCGAAAGGCACGAAATCATCAAACTTTCGCGGATTTCGCGGATCTCGCGGTTTGAATCTCAAAATCCAAAGAACTGAAATTCCAGAGTACTAGAGCGACGATGAATATGGTTAAAAAGGAGAACAAGGTTTCTATGCTATGGGTAATGTTCGCGATTGGCGCGGCTCTCTCCTGGGGTGTCTACGGCGTCATTCTGCATCAAGGCCAGATTCGGCTGGGCAATCCGCTACGAGCCCTGCTCTGCGTCGGGCTCGCCTACTTCCTGATCGGCGTCCTCGTCCCGGTGGCGGGACTGGCTTCCCAGAGCCAACTGAGTTCCAGCGGATTCTCTTTTCCCGGAACGGTGACCGCCACGGTAGCCGGCGCGCTGGGCGCCATCGGCGCGGTCTGTATCATCTATGCCTTCAGATCCGGAGGAACGCCCACTTACGTCATGCCGTTGGTCTTCGGCGGCGCCCCGGTCGTCAACGTCTGCATCTCGATGCTCCTGCATCCGCCTAAGTCCCAGGTCAATCCGTTGCTGTTTGTCGGGTTCCTGCTGGTGGTGGCCGGCGCGAGCCTGGTCCTCTACTTCAAGCCGCAGGGCTGAACTCACTGCAGACCAGGCCATCAAACCGCGAAACCCGCGAAACATGCCGAACTTACCAATTCAGCGTGTTTCGCGGGTTTCGCGGTTTACAACCCTAAAATAAAAGGCCAAAAATAAAAGGGATGAGCAATGACTCCCCCCAGTACATTACTCATCCCTCCTCATTGAATCAGGCGGACACCTCGCCCATATCAATGAGTATTCCTAAGATCTTTTATCAATCAGCCGCCGCCGTCACCGAACCCTTGCTGCCCGATCCATTCCCATCCAGTTCGTCCCAGATGCGATGGTGCTTGGTCTCTTTGAGCAGCAACGAGCCGACGACGAACGTGATGCTCGCGACGATCATCGGATAGTAGAGCCCGGCGTAGATATTTCCCGTATAGGCGCACGAGAGCAACCCGATGGTCGGGAGCAGGCCGCCGAAAATTCCGTTACCGATGTGGTACGGCAAGGAGAGCGACGTATATCGGACTCTCGCCGGAAAAGCTTCGACCAGATAGGCGGCGATCGGACCGTAGACCATACACACAAAGACCACCTGGATGAAGACCAGGAAGATCAGCAGCGCAACGTTCGGATTGGTCGCCGCCTTGGCCGGTTCGAGTTTCGGCTGCCCGGTCGCCGGATCGATCACCGGCTGCCCGGTCGCCGGGTCTTTCACGTAGGTCGCCGGCGTCAGCTTGTGTTCTTTCGTGATCGGATTCTGCGTGGAGGTCACCGCGACCACGTCATTGCCCGCCGCCGCCACCATGGCCTTGTAGATCGGCACATAGGCGATCACCGCGAGCAGACAGCCGGCCATCATGATCTTCTTGCGGCCAATTCGATCCGAGAGCGCGCCGAACACCGTGAAGAGCGGCGTCGCCAACAACAAGGCCACGGCGATGATGGTGAAGGCCGTGTTCCGCTCCAGTTTCAAGATCGTCTGGAGGTAGAAGAGCGCATAGAACTGCCCCGTATACCAGACCACTCCCTGACCGGCGGTCGCCCCGAAGAGCGAGATCAAAACGCGCTTGAGGTTCTCCGGATTGGTGAAGGCCTCCTTGAGCGGCTGGGCCGAAGTCATCCCCGCCCCTTTGATATGCTGGAAGATCGGCGACTCTTTCATTCGCAGACGAATGTAGAGCGAGATGCCGACCAGCAGGATCGAGATCAGGAACGGAATCCGCCAGCCCCAGGTATCGAAGTCCGATTTGCTCATCATGTTCTGAATCGACAGGACCACGATCAGCGAAACGAAGAGCCCGGCCGTCGCCGTAATCTGAATGAAGCTCGTGTAGAAGCCCCGTTTGTGGTCCGGGACGTGCTCCGCGACGTAGACGGCAGCCCCGCCGTACTCGCCGCCGAGCGCCAGCCCCTGCAGCACGCGGAGCAGAATCAGCGCAATCGGCGCGGCATACCCGATCGTGTGGAAGGTCGGCAGGAAGCCGACCGCCGCCGTGGCGCCGCCCATCAGAACCAGGGTCACCAGAAAAGCGTATTTCCGGCCCACCAGGTCGCCGATGCGCCCGAAGAAGAGCGCGCCGAAGGGGCGCACCACAAAACCGACCGCGAAGGTCGCCAGATAGGCGATCAGCGCGAGCGTGTCGTTGCCGGGTGGGTAGAAAAGCGGTGAGATCGTGACTGCCAGTGAACCGAAGATATAAAAGTCATACCATTCTATCACCGTGCCGACAGCCGAGGCCATGATGACCTTCCAGATGCTGTAATCCTTAGCGGCGTTCTGAAACGCTCGCGATCCGCCCTCAGAGATGGATGACTCTGCCATGTCTGCTGCTCCTTTTTTCTCTCTCGGATCTTCTCGAAGAGCAAGTCGAAAAAACGGGCATGGAGTTTCGGGTTGAGCCTGATTCTGTAATCATCATCCGCCCAGTCGACAGAGCCAACCCCAAACCGTCCCCCCATGCTCCTTAATCGTTGCTCCTTTAAATCAAACCAGAACAGCCTTCATAAACAACGGATGAAGACCCCTCTGGATGCCGTTAAAACGTGAAGATCGTTGCAAATTCCGATCGAATGTTGTGCGTTTCGCGACTGGGGATTCCGCGAAAGAGCGGCAAGCCTCCGATGGCCGCCGAAGTGGCATTCGCCGCGCGCGTCCGGTAATACGATTGTTCGTAGCCGAATGTCAACCAGTTATTGAACCGGTAGTAGATCGTTGCGGCCGCCAGGTCGCCCTTGCCGCGATTGCCGAACCGGCGCACATCGCGCGCGAAGGCCTGGTCGATCCCGTAGTGCAGATATGCCGACCAGCCCGCGTTGCGCCCCGCCGGATCCGCCCCGAAGATTCGCGAGAGCGGGAAGCCCAGATTCACGAATCCGCCCTGGCCGCGCACCCCATATTGCGGGGCGATCTGCGGCAGGCCGTTGACCAGACCGAAACTGACCGTCGATGACCCGTCGATCGAGAGGCCCGTGGCGATCGTCCCCGGCGTCATCTCGGAGGTATCGGTAAAGTTCGAGAAGAGCTGATTGGCGAAGAAGAACCGCAGGTCGGACCCACGGAAATACTTGGCGATCAGCGTCACATAGCGCGTCGGCAACTGGGTCTCGACCGTATATCCCCAGCGATCGCTCTCCAGGTCGGCGCCCGTCGGGAAAGCCGCTCTGAAGGCCGCCGGCACGTTGGCCGCGGGCACGATCACCTTACGACTGCTCACCACCCAGCTCGCGATGAACTGCGCGGGCACGACCCCCGGAGCCTTGTCCAGTTGGAACTGCGTCACAAACCGCCCCTGGACCTCCGGCTTCGCCGAGTCGACGCCCTGGCGCTCGCCATAGCCCAGTTGATCGCCGAGGTTGGCGACCGCCGGCACGTTGCCGTAGGCCGGCAACACGAGGGCGACCTCCGGTTGAAACCGCAGCCCCCGCGAATTGCCCGGCACTTTGAAGCTGGCTCCGAAACGTGCTTGCGGCGCCCGCTCATACAGAGTCCCGTAACCCAGGCCTAGTCCTGTGATCTCCACCAAATTCGGCAGCGTTGAGGAACCGAAAGGCGTCCAGTCCTGTCCGAAGAGCGCGAACGCGCTGGTGTTCTCCGAGATGGCCCGATCGATTCGACCATACGCCAGACGAATCGAC
>DATEFT010000987.1:0-10055 GCA_035280505.1 Blastocatellia bacterium
TCGTGCTCGCCGTCGGTCGCCGCCGATTTCGACCGGGCCCTGGCGCTGCTCCATAACTTCTGGTACGGGCGGGCGCTGGAGGCCTTCGATCAGATCATTCGCACCGACTCGGAATGCGCGATGGCCTATTGGGGCGCAGCCATGACCTACAATCATCCGTTCTGGGACGCGCCCACCCGAGAGGATCGGGCCGCGGCCTGGGCTCAGGTTCAAAAAGGAACGCGAGCCGCCAAACAGACCGCCCGCGAAAAGATGTATCTCGAGGCGGTGGCGGAACTGTACAAGGATGCGGGCACCGGACCGAAGTCGGAGCGTGACGAGGCCTATCGGAACGCGATGAAGGCGATCTACGAAAAGCACCAGGATGACGAGACCAGGCTCTTCTACGGCCTCTCCATTCTCGGCACGATCAGGGAGGGCACCCCGGGATTCGAGAGGCAAGCGATCGCAGCTAGACTCTTTGAGGAGGTCTACGCCAGGAGCCCCGAGCATCCGGGCGCGCTGCACTACCTCATTCACGTTTACGACGATCCGGAGCATGCCGAAGACGGTCTGAAAGTGGCGCGGGCCTATGCCGGCGCCGCGGCCGCAGTCCCCCACGCCCAGCACATGCCGTCGCACATCTTCACCCGGCTGGGGTTATGGAGAGAATCGGCCGCGACCAACGAGAACGCCTGGCGGACGTCCGAAGAGGATGTGAAGCGAGCCGGAGAGTCCGGCGCTTATCGAGACTTCCACTCGCTCAACTACCTGCAGTACGCCTATCTTCAGTTGGGCCGGTACCGCGATGCCAAGCGTGTCACCGACGTCATCAAAGCTCAATATGAAGCGTTGCCGGATCGGAAGACGGCTCCGGACACGCCGGAGCTGCAGTCAAGACACGTCCGGGGACGAACGATCTATGCGCTGCCCGATCGCGTGGCGTACGGCTATTTCGATATGCTGACCCGTTATCTGGTCGAGACGGGAAACTGGCAGGAATTGTCCAACGTGCCGATGGTCGCAACCTCGCGCGATTTCATGGCGATGAAGTGGCAACTCGAGGCCATGGCGGCGGCCCACCGCGGAGATGCGGCCGGCGCCAAGACCGCCGCCGAGCGGGTAGCCGCGCTCTCGAACGAGCCCGGCCAACATCCGTTCGTGAAACAGATCCTCACCATGCAGGCCCGCGAGGCGGAAGCCATGGCGGCGCGGGCGGCCGGCGAGCTGGATCGCGCGATCGCCAAGATGAACGAGGCGACGGCGGTCGAAGACGCGATCTATGCCCTGTCGCAACCGCCCTACCCGATCATCCCCGCCCACGAGCTGTACGGGACCATGTTGCTGGCGGCCAAACGGCCGGCGGAGGCGATGAAGCATTTCGTCGAGACCCTCAAACGCACGCCCGGAAGACCCAAAGCGATCTACGGAATTGCGCGGGCGGCCGAGAGTCTCGGCGACCAACAGACGGCGCGGCAACGCTACCTGGAGTTCCTGGAGTTGTGGCGGCACGCCGATCAGGATCGCCCGGAGATCGCCCGGGCGCAGCGGTTCTTGGCCGGCCCCTCTCCGGCTCAATCGCGGGCGAACTTCACGGTCGGTCCGGTGACGGCTCAACCCGGAGCCAAGGCTTCGGGACAGATCCAGGTTCAGTCGGAGAGAGGCGAGGCCACGACCATTCCGATCTCCGTCATTCACGGGGCGCGGCCCGGCCCGGTGCTCGCGCTGGTCGCGGGCAATCACGGGTACGAATACACGCCGGTCATCGCGCTCCAACGATTGCTGCCGCGCCTCGATCCCCAGCAACTCTCGGGAACCCTGATCCTGGTCCACGTCGCCAACCTGCCGTCGTTTTTGAAACGCACGATCTACTACTCGCCGGGAGACGGCCAGAATCTCAACCGCGTCTATCCGGGGCGAGCCGACGGCACCATCTCCGAACGCATCGCGTACCAGATCACCCGGGAGGTCATCGAGCGCGCCGACTACCTGCTGGACCTTCACTGCGGCGACGGCAATGAATCTCTGCGCCCTTACAGCTACTGGGACGTCAAGGCGGGCGGGAAAGAAGTGGTCGAAAAATCCAGGCAGTTGGCCCTGGCTTTCGGATTCGACCGCATCGTCATGGACAGCGAGCGGCCGACGGATCCGGCCAACTCGGTCTACTGTTCGACCACGGCCACGACGCGCGGCAAACCGGCCATCACCATCGAATCGGGCGGGCTCGGCGTGACCGACGACGAATCGATCGCGCGCATCGAACGCGGCGTGATGAATGTCATGCGCCACCTGAAGATGATCGAGGGCACGCCGCAGATGGTCGAGCATCCGATGCTCATCGATCGCAGCGTGGTGCTCCGCAGCGACGAGACGGGAATCTTCTACCCGCTGGCCGAAAAGGGCCACACGGTGACCAAGGGGACGCTGATGGGTTATGTGACGGACTTCTTCGGCAAGCGGATCTACGAACTGCGAGCGCCCTTCTCCGGCGAAGTGCTCTACATCCTCGGAACCCCGCCGGTCACGAAGGGCGAGCCGCTCGCGATGATCGGCCACGTCCTGGAGCCGGAACGATGAACGGGAAGAGGCGATCGGTAGCGCGGGTTGAATCTCAGATCGTCCGACCGCACCTGATTTGTGGGCGAGATCTTCAAATGGCCGACCAGGCTGACGCTTCCCTGCCCTGCCGCGGGTCTCCCCGGCTACAGTAACTCGGGATGGCTCTCCTGGATCCACTGCGGGAAACTTCGAATCCCCAGGCCCGGATTCTGTGAGACGAAATCCTCGAACTCAATCAACCGCCAGAGTTCAATACTTTCAGGCGTCAGTTTCCGGCGAACCGCGACGCCTCCGATCAGCTCCATGAAAGATCGATCGAACTCCCCGAACGCGTCTCCGTTCTTCCGGCTCAACTGTTCCAGTTCCGGTTTCAGATAGGCTTGATACTCCGAGATGAAGGTCTCGCGCAGCCGGTCCCACTCGTTCCTTCCCTGCTCCGGCCGGTCCTGTTCCCTTCTCCGGGCCGCGTCGCCGAGCGCCTGCGCCTGATACTGCATGACGCCGCCGAAGGTCTTGATGTCGAAGTTGGTCTTCGGCGCCTCCTCTTTCGCGGTATCGATCACGGCCTTCGCCTGATCGAATCCGTGCATCGAGATCAGATGCGACGCCTGCTGCAGCTCCTTCTTTCCCGGCCGGACCCCGTCCTGCACTCCGAAGAACGACCGATAGAAGTAAGCGACCAGCTCTTCCGCTCCGGCCTCCGGACTTTCGGGCGGCAGCGATTTGAGCCGCGGGCCCTTCTCGAAGATGACGTTGAAATCTTTACCATCCTTGGTCGGCTCCAGCTCGGCGCGCGACACGACGCCGGCGGATGAGAGCGGTTTCCCGATCAGATCCTTGAGCGCTCGCTCGAGCGTTCGCTTGCGCGAAGACCGGTATCGATGCTCCTTGCCCGTCAACCCGATCTCGGAGAAGAGCCGCTCGCTCCGGATCCGATAGACCTTTCGCTTCTCGCCATACAATTCGCGATCGATCAGCGTGTAGATGAGCTGCGCGATGTCGCTCTTGAACGAACAGACCACGTCGAACAGAACCGGGCGCGTATAGTTGGCCTTGATGTTGCTGAGAATCGCGGAGTGGAACCTGAAATAGCCCTTCTCTTTCGAGATCTCGCCGTTCACTTTGCGCTTGATGATCTTCAACTCCGTCAGGATCCGGATAGGCTCCAGGATCTCCAGCTCCAACTTGGTTCCCTTCTTCGCCACAAACTGTTTCAAGTCCAGGGTCACGCTGGTGAGCCGATAGAGTGAACTCTCCAGCACCCGGATGGTCTCCCCTCCCCATTTGAGACCGATCTCCCGCGCCAGCCGCCGCAGCGAGAGCAAGGCGAATTCGTCGGGTTTTCCCTGCTCTTCCCAGAGCTTGATCAACGCCAGAAAGACCTTCTGATCGAAGGTGGTCAGCAGCATGTGCACATGCTTCCCGCCCACGTTCCGGACCGCGGGGATGATCTCCAACCGCGCCTGAATCTTCTTGTCCTCCAGATCGATCTCGTACTCGATCACCTTGGTGGTCGATTCGCTTCTGTCGCTGGACGGCGTCCAGATCGCCGCGATCCGATCGATGTTTCGTTCGGGTCTGACGATACTGTGCTCGTCCTCCGGAGTGCTGATGATGGTCAGCTTCGGTTTACTCACGCTGGTCCCCTCTTTCCCCATCTGATTCCCACACACCGCCCGTGGCGCGTGCCCGGGGAGTTCTTAAGCAATGGCTGTCCGGCGAATGTGTTATAAAAAGTCATGAATAGTCGTAAAGAGTCATGAATAGTCGTAATCGATAAATTTGCTTCTAAGGGCCTCGAATTTCTGCGATATACGGCGAAGCCTATTGTCACCGCTCCACCGGAGCCTTGTTGCGGCTCCACCGAACTCTTGTCACTGCTCCACCGCATGCTTGTCGCGGCTCCATCGGGTTTTTGTTGCGGCTCCACCGAACTCTTGTCACTGCTCCACCGCCGGCTTGTCGCCACTCCATCAATCTCTTGTCGCGGCTCCACCGGTCCCTTGTCACCACTCCACCTTCCGGTTCTTGTTACCGCTCCACCGATTTCTTGTCGCGGCTCCACCAGATTCTTGTCACCACTCCACCAAGTTCTTGTTACGACTCCACCGGGTTTTTGTCGCCACTCCACCGGGGAGTTCTTGTCGCCACTCCACCAAAGGCCTAATCTGATCGATCCGGTTCCGGCATTTGAGCGCGTCCATGAATGGGATTCATCGATCACGGGGGTGCGCCGCAAAAAATCCTGGCCCATGATCTTCCTATCACCTCGATCCACAACGGAGAGGCGCGGATCTCTTGTCGCTGCTCCACCAATCTTTCGCCAAGCGAATACAGTATTTAGCCTCATTCGTGGCGATCGATCTCTTGTCACCATTCCACCAACCTTCCTTGGATTCAAATCACTAAGCATTGGCTTAAAGGCAGTCACAACTTCGCCCGGAGGCGCATCCATCTCTACTGATTTGGGGAGCTGTTCTTTGAGGAGAGCTATACTTCGAGGGTGGCTCGATCTCTATCGGTCCCACAACGCTGCGATCCGCGCCGCGGCTATTTGAGCGCCTCCATCTCTATATCGTCATGCGATCCGGTTCACGTCAGTTCCCTTCCCTGCTCTTCAGGGCAATTTTCCTTCCTGAAAGAGTCGATTCAGTTTCTCTAGCTCCTCCTTATTCTGCCACTTCAAGACCAGGCTGCCGCGTTCGGCTGTTCCGCTGGCTTTGCATGAGACCCCGGTGTGGGCGGTCGCCGACTGAGCCAGCAGGTTGGCTTCCTGAGAGGCGACCTTTCGCTTAATCTGATGACTGCCGTTCTTACTCTCGACCACTCGTTGCAGAGCCTCGACCAGGTCGGTCTCGCTCTTCCAGGCTTTGCCGAGAAATCGGTTGAAGAGTAAGTGAGTGGTGAAATGATCGGGATTGCGACTGATGACCTCTTTCGCGCTCTGCGGAAATCTGGCCAGTCGGAGAAAACCCTGCACCGTGCGTTTCTTGCGCTCGAACTTTTCGGAGAGCGCCTGCGCCGACCAACCCGCGTCGATCAGTTCCTGATAGCCCTCAGCCTTGTCCAGCGGATGCATCTCCATGCGGAAGATGTTCTCGGCCAGCCCCATAAAGATCCGTTCCGCATTGGCGCCCGGCTGCACGATCAGCGCCGGGATCATCTCCAGTCCGGCTTCGCGCGCCGCCAACACTCGCCGCTGTCCGAAGACCACGACCAGACGGTATCCGCCGTTCTCGTCCTCGTGCAGTTCGACGGCGATATTCTGTCGCACGCCGTTCTGCTTGATGTCGTCGACCAGGGCCTCGAACTCCTCGCTCGAGGTGTCCAGAATCTTCCGGACGTTCTTCTCGATGAGAAGCATTTTAACCGGCAGGGAGACTACTCGGCCGAGATTTCTCCTGAGAGCCTGAAGGGTCCCATCTTCGACCTGGGTCCTGGCGGTTGAGGGTTTGACGGCGATGCTGAGATCCTTCCCCTCAGACCTCATCTTCTCCAATACTGCTGCTGCTGTCTGTCTTTTCCCCATGCTCTTTCAAGGTTGGCGCGTCAGCCGGAGCTGTGCGGTAGTGGTGCGACTGATCACTTCCCGGTATAACGCGTTATACCGAGCCCAAGATTCCGGATCATCCCACGTTGGCGAAGAGGATATCTTCCATCTCCTGCAGTTCGGGTCGGAGGATCTCCGTATCGGGGATCGCCGGTCGGCCGGTTCTCTTCCCTTTCAGAATCGTCAGTAACTCGCCCCCGAGCGCAATGTAGGACTGAGTGACCGGCAGCGCGATGCGGAACTCCAGGAGGGACTTTTGATCCCGTGAAGCGGTCGAGACGGATCTGGATGAGGGGATCATATTGGCCAGGACGCGAACCCGCGCCTTCTTTCCGATCCTTCGGATCTCCTCGGCGAACTCCCGGTGGGTGGCGCTGCCATCGTCGTACTTGGTGATGAGGATGCCCAACAGCGAGAGCCGTTGATTGGAGGCCTCGCGAATATCGCTGATGGTCTCGATCAGATCGAAGAGGCCGCGCGCCGAGTCCGGTTCGGCGAAGAGCGGGATCAGATAGTAGTGCGAGACCGAGAGCGAGGATTTGAGCAGGCAGTCGACCGAACCGTGGGTATCGATCAGCACGAAATCGAATTCGTTCAACTTCTCCGTCTCAAAGACTTTCTTAAGCAGCTTGTCCTGCCAGTGACCGCTGCCCAATTCGCTGATCACCTGTCTCAGTTTCGGGGTTCCCGCCAGCAGGCTGACCCGTTCCGTGTTGGTGCCCACGATATATTGATCGCAGGGAGCCTTGTCGAGCATGGCCTGGCCCAAAGACGATGTCCCGATCGATCCCCGTTCGACCCCGAGCAGGGTCGTGGCATTCCCCTGCGGGTCGTTGTCGACCACCAGGACCGTCTTCCCCATACTGGCGAAGACCGCTGCCAGATTCGCCACGGTGGTCGTCTTTCCGACGCCACCCTTCTCGTTCGCGACTGTAATAATGCTAGGCATGGATCTGCTCCGATGATTGCATTCTGTCTCTTTCAATCAATAATAGATGTCAATGATTATCAAAAACGATCGGGCTCTCGGGGCGCTGCCGTCTCGGCCGATATCTGTCGAGTTCTCCGATTTGGGCACATATCGGAAGTCCCGACTTCCGGGAAGCACTATTATGCATGATGCAAGAGAGTGTCAAGCGAAAAGATCGGCGGGCTCGTTAGAATGGCGCTCCGCGAGCGCGGTATAACGCGTTATACCGCCGGATCGATCATTCGGGAGGCCCTTTTCACCGAGCACGGTATAACGCGTTATACCGTCGGCTCGATCATCGCTTCGGTCACCTCAGTCACCTGTTTCGTTCGTTGCCGCCAGCATCCGCCAGGGCAGGGAACTCCGGGGTCGGCGGACCGCGATCGCGCAGAGGAGGGTAGAGGATCGCCTTCAATTCGAAACCGCGAAAGACGCGAAAGACACGAAATAGTCCGGCTTTCGCGTCTTTCGTGTCTTCCACGGTTGGTCTTCCAGGTCGGCAGAGTGTCCGGCCGTTTTGAGGTCGCGATGGACGTGACGTTGACCGGGCTGAACCTCGAGAGGCTGGTTGAATCGATGATGAGTCCGCACTTTGAAGAGTAGATTCCTCGAGGTTCTATTCGAAACCGCGAAAGACGCGAAAGAGAAGAGAGGCGGACTGTTTCGCGTGCTTCGAGTGTTTCGCGGTTAGTCCTCCAGGTCGGTAGAAGTGTCCAGCCGTTTTGAGGTCGCGATGGACGTGATGTTGACCGGGCGGAAGGTCGAGAGGCTGGTCGAATCGATGATGAGTCCGCGCTTTGAAGAGTCGATTCCTCGACGTTCTATTCGAAGCCGCGAAAGACGCGAAAGAGAAGAGAGGCGGATTGTTTCGCGTGCTTCGAGTGTTTTGCGGTTAGTCCTCCTGGTCGGCGGAGTGTCCGGCCGTTTTGAGGTCGCGATGGCTCTGACGTTAATTGATGATGAACTTGAGGGCAGGGAAGTCGGATGACGGAGAACTCGGGTACCCACTCCGCAGACTCCATGCCGATGCCATCTATTCAAGGTTCAGTGCACTGTGCCCACCCGGGGCAGACTCTCGCGAAGCCGGCGGATTGAAGGCAGTCCGCGGATTAATGGCTCAATCAATGCCCGATCCGGAGCAAAATTGCCGGCCTGTCGTTGATCGCCCTCTCGGGTTTCACGGATTTCCACAAGTTGTAAGATTCTGTTTCTGTTAATGTTGTCGGCGGGGTTTGTGGAACAGGAGTCATTAATCAGGTTAGGCCATTATATGCTTCAGAAGTCAATAATTGAGGTCGATTCCGATCGGCGGCCGCGCTGGGCATGAGGCCCGGAGGGCGAGATGGGGAACTGGATAGAGACTGTATATTAATGATAGAGCGAGTCTCGAGTTAGGGAAGGGCAGGGAACTCGTCCGATACAGTGGCGGGCAGCGGTGGGCGTTTCCCAACGAATACCCGATTGCATGTCCCAACGTGGCCAACCTGTGGCCGGCGTCGAAGACCGATTTCAATGAAGTGGCCGCGAGCGGACGGGCAGGGCAGGGCAGGGGGCCGCCCGCGTCCTGGTCCTGATGATCGCCGAACTGGCGCCCGCCATGGTCCCGGCCCTGGGGGCCTGGCTCATGATCAAGAGCTTTCTGCACCTGCTGGCTGTTCCCAGAGGATTTCAATCAGGACCGCCGTCTTTCTCGATCACCTGCGCTGCTTGGCCGGTCGGGAGGCGAGCATGTGGACCGCGCTCTCGATGCGGCGGGCGCGGGTCTCCGGCTTTTTCGCCCCTTCGATCGCCTCGACGTGTTCACGCTGATGCGTGAAGCTCAGTTCCTGCCATCGTTCCCAGGCCGGAGGCTTGGCCTTCAAGGCCTTGATCAGTTCGTCGGGCGCCTGGACCTCTCGCTTGTCGGTATCGAGTTCGATCTTAACGTCGATGGTTTCGCCGCCCTCGATCCCGGCCGCTTCGCGATTGCTCTTGCGTAACGGGATGCAGATCTCGCCTCCCATCGCCGCAATCGTGCTCCGATAAGTATAGCCGTTGAGCGTGACCTTGACCGGCGCTCGAACCTTGCCGAAGACGGCCTTGGGATCGAACGGTACCGGGACAAAGCACATGCTGCCCTCGCGAAAGATTTTGACCTTAACGATCTTCGACTTCATGGTGATCGCCCCCAATTATCTTAATAGTGCCCAGTCTGGAGTTCGGACCTTCTCGACGGCCGGCCAGTTCATGGGCGACCGGAGAAATGTTCGCCGATTATAGCTCAGGCCCGGACTTCTGTATCCTCGCCGGGATCGTCAGGTTCGGTAGGCCGCCGGGTTCAGGACTATTTAACACTTCGGATCATAAATAATTGTCGGGCAGGGAAGCGATAATTCGCTCGGAGCCGACACATATAAGATGGGAGGCGTTTCTGTGCCGTAAGCCTGAAGAGCACTTGGCCGGTCGAGGCGGGTCGAGCAAGTCCGAGACAGCCCTCTTGAGATCATCGATACAGATCATTCCCCGGGCCCTCACTGTGACGGTGAGTCGGCCAATCGCCCGGGCGCCAGCGCCGAAAGGATCCTATGGTAACCATTGATTCACTGACTTTCGATCTCTCCGACTGCTCCCTGCGTGAGCAGCGCGCGGGGCGTCGCCAGTGGATGAGTTCGACCGGTACCGCCTATCTGCTTCAGTTCAATTATGGGCCCATCGATTGGCCGTTCGATCTGACGAACCTCGCCGCCGCGAGCGATTTCTACCGCGCGCAATGTGCGGAGAACGGCGGGGCCATGCTGGCCATGGACCTGGTGACCGCGGCCGGGGTGGAGGTTCTCTGCGGGATCTTCAAGTATCGCGCTCCCGTTCCCGACAGTTCGGCCAAATGTTACGTCGGGATCTTGTGGGTGCCGTTCCGCGAGGGGCGATTCCAGATCAACATCGAGGCCATGGAGTACGGAACGTCGGGGATGCGCGAGGCGGTGGTCATGATGTTCGAGGGAGATTCCTGGCCCAAAC
>DATEFT010000988.1:0-3255 GCA_035280505.1 Blastocatellia bacterium
TTTGAGCGCCGCCGTCAGAGCCGGCACCGCGCCCCGGGCCTTCGGCCCCAGTTGCGCCAATCTCCCCGCCGCATCGTAACGAAGGTTGTAATTGGGAGATCGCAATTGCCGAATCAGATCCTCCACCGGGTCCGCCTTCTCCTGCGCCGCCACCGAACCTCCCAACAGACAGGCGGCCACCAACAACAGCAACGGCGCCCTCCGCGTCGCGGCCATCAAATGCAGACCTCGAGCCGGAGCGGCCGTCAATAACAACGAGGCGCGACCGGCCACCACCTGATGCACGATCTCATGATAGATGAATGGCTGGAGTGATCGGCGCGAAATTGAATAATGTATGCTGTTATAAATCATGGCTGCACCTCAAGTGTTAGCGAACTCACATCCTCGAAGCTGGCCGCCTGCTTTTAGCTTAAAAATAACTTAGGGATAACTAAACCAGAATAAGCTACGAATGAATTACCAAAGGGTTCCTGCTCTTGGCTAATATGTTATATACTATTCCAAGGTAAGAATTGACCGAAAGAGAACGCTCACGGCACAGTTCGCTGTCGGGAGCCGTCATTCAGAATTCAGAAGCATTCACGAATTCCGAAAATAACCGAGCAATCCCCCGAACACTTGCGCTGATTCACAACTCAGCAACCGGAAAGAGCCGAGACACTGGTGTGCAGTAACAGACAGAGCGAACGGTTTACTTAATGAGTTATTCTTTGATTGATAATTTTAACTATATTTACGCTGAGCGCCGCGCCAAAACCACGGCAATATAAGCACGAAATAGGAATCAAGTCAACAAACTCATTATAGGTTATGGTAAACTGGCATGGCATTCAGTCACCGGCAATCTACTTAAAGACAGTTAAAGATAGGTAGATTATTTAGTAATTCGATTTAGTAGACCTGAGACTCGAAGTTGCCGGCAGCCTGCGGTAAAAGGTAATCGAGAAACACAGTTTGAAGGTAAGATCAAGCAAGGCGGTAGAATCGTATTTCTTCGGCGGCTCGAGGTCCACTGAGACCGTCGAGAGGCCTGGATTTTCGTTCGAACCGGTCGAATTGCGGTCAGAGCCGGGAGGGAGGGCGGGACCATGACGCCTGAACTCTACGAACGGGTCTACCAGATCTGCCATGAGGTCTTGCGGCTGGAGGTAGGACAGCGAGCGGCTTTCCTCGATCAGGCCTGCGCGGGCAATGCGGTGTTGCGCCGGGAGGTCGAGGCGATGCTGGCCTACGAAGAGCGCGAGGAGAACTTGATCACCGGCCCGGCGCTGGACCAGGAGGTAGAAGCTCTGCAGATAGATCCCACAGCAATCATGGAAGGCGATCGGACGACGAACGATGACCATTCCTCTCCGCCCGAGCTCAGCGACGAAACCTTCGCCCCGGGCGTGATGCTCGGCGGGCGGTACCTGATCGAAAAAGAGTTGGGCCATGGCGGGGTCTGCGCCGTCTTTCTCGCGCGCGACCAGAAGCTGCACCAGACTCCGGTGGTGATCAAGGTCCTGTTGGATATCTGGCAACAGACCTCGCATCGGGCCTGGTTGGAGAAGAAGTTCAAGGGAGAGATCACCGCCCTCTCGCGGATCGATCATCCCGGCGTGGTCCGCGCGCTCGATGTCGGCAAGTTGCCCGACGGCCGGTCGTACCTGGTCATGCAGTACGTGGCCGGCGTCAGCCTCCGCGAAGTCATGACCCCGGCCGGAATGGAGTTGAAGCGGGTGGCCCGGCTGCTCCGCCAGATGGGGCAGGCGGTCACCGCTGCCCACCAGCAGGGAGTTATCCACCGCGACCTCAAACCCGAAAACATCATGCTGCAGCGGACCGACGACGAAGAGTACGTGAAGCTGATCGATTTCGGGATCGCGACGGTCTACGAGATGGCGGATGCCGGAGAGGGCCAGACGACCAAAGTCATCGGCACCCGCAACTACGTGGCTCCCGAGCAACTGCGCGGCAAACCGCTGGCGGCCAGCGACGTCTACGCGCTGGGCGTGATCGCTTACGAGATGATCACCGGGCGGCGGCCGTTCGACTCGGTCTCGATCTTTCAGTTGTATGAGCTGCAGTCGGAGGGCGTCAAGATCAAGCCCTGCGACCTGCGCCCGACCCTGCCGGAAGCGGCGCAGGCGGCGGTGCTGAAAGCGCTCTCGTTCGCGCCGCAAGACCGTTTCAGCAACGCGAAAGATTTCGTCGAGGTGCTCGGAGACGCGCTGACCGGAGAGAGCGAGCGCGGCTGGACGCCCTGGCGGATGTTCGTCAACCGCAAGGCGCTGTTGTTGGTCGCCGCCCTGCTCGCGGTCGTGGGCGTCAACGTCTTCGCCTGGCAGCATCTCAATTTCCGGAACTGGGCCAAACCGGAATCGGCGCGAACCGCGCTCAGCCCCAGCGTCAACCGGCAACTCAGTTACTCCATGGAGGCGCAGCGGGCGCCCAAACGTTCGCCGCGAAACAAACCCTTCGCGACCTTCGAGAATGAAATCCTGGGGATGGGCGACCAGGTCCGGTTCTACCTCAACAGCCCGCAATCGGGTTCGCTCTACGTCATCAACGAAGGATCCAGACAATCGGACGGCCTGCCCAGTTTCACGGTGCTCTTCCCCGACACGGAGATCAGCGACAGTTCGCCGAAGATCCAGGGGAGACAGGTGGTCCAGATCCCGCTGCCCAGCGGCAACCCGCAGTTGAGCTGGTTCGTACTGAACCGGGAAGAGGGTGCCGACAAAATCTGGCTGGTCTGGTCGGATCGCAGCGTTCCGGAACTGGAGGCGGTCAAAGGCTGGGCCAATCCCAAGGACCGCGGCCTGATCCGCGACCCCAAACAACGGGCCTCAGTGGCGCAGTACTTCGCGGCACCGTCAGCGGCCATTCCACAGGTCGAACGGGACGAAGTCAGAAAAGAGACCCGGCTCAAGGCGGATGGCGAGACCCTGATCTGGGTCGTGAATCTGGAATACCGATAAGAAGAAGATTTGAGATGTGCTGGCCACGCCAGCCACGATCCAACCAGGGGTTCACTCGGCTCCGCCTCGCTCACCCCTGGCTACTCACCCCTGGCTATTTGATGGCGCGCCTCCGGCGCTTAAGGCGGTTGTCCACAAAAATTTTGAGATTATCGGGTAGGAGGGAGCCTCACGGCTCCCGTCCTCCCACACCACCGGACGTGCGGTTCCGCATCCGGCGGTTCACGTTGAAAATTGAAACCTTCGTAGTTGATTCAGCAATGACACGAGACCCAATCGATCAAAGAATGAC
>DATEFT010000989.1:0-3193 GCA_035280505.1 Blastocatellia bacterium
CACGTCGCACGCCGCCGAGCGAGAGACCTATGTATAGTACGCCAATGGTCACCATCGTTCCGGCCAGTGTCACCCGATCGTGCGCCATAAACGGCAATAATCTCGGATTGACTGCCTTCAACATCTCCCGCGTCAGGCCGACGAAAGACTCGTCATAAGGGAGCACGACCCGAGTCGCCGCGATGACCAGCGCCAAGATGCTACCGATGAGCATCCCGATGCCCAGCAACAACGTCCAGAACCAGGTCATCTCGACGGGGCGCGGGGGCGTCAGGGCCGGCGATGATTCTTCGGCCCGCGCGGCCAGAAAGATCATCGCTTCGTTGATGCGTTTGGGCAGACCGGGCCCTGAGTAGACAAGACCGCTATCAGTCTGAATGAGATTGACCCCGGCCTTAAACATCTCGACGGCGTGTTCCGGTTCATGTATCCCGCCGGAAGCGATCATCGTAAATTCATCACCGAAGTGTTGGCGCAGGTAATGAATTAGTTGTCGTGCCGGGACCTGTGCGGGTAACCCGATCAAACGACCGCCAGCCGGAGAACGAACGCTGCCATCGATCAAAATGCCGTGAAGCCCAAGCTCGATTGCCGGTTTGACCAGGCGCTCGACGTCGGAGCAGGGAAGATCGGCGGGAATGCACAACATGAGGCGAGGGGACGACGCCGCAGTGTGACAAGCATCAAGAACCGCACTCAGGTGCTCGCGCCATTGTTCATCCGCCCAACTCCGGGCCAGTGCCGGATCGATAGTGGCCAATGAAAAGATTTTCGCAGAGGGGGCCAATCGCGTAATGATTCGCCGACACTCTTTAGTCGCCTCTTCACTCGTCGCGCCGGGCAGGGCGCCGATTCGCACCATCAGCGGCTGGGAGAGAGGGGCCGCGCGTTCCAGTCTGTGGGCGATGATCTCAAGACCGGGGTTAGGATGTGGATCCGGAGACCAGATCGCTTGTTGAGCGACGCGTCTTTCGACGCCTTGAAGAGCTGGTATCGGTGTGACCGTCACCGGTCCTACCTCGAGGAAGCCGAAACCGAAGCGCGAAAGCGCCGGCAGTGCTTTGGCCTCCGGATCAAGATTGGGGCCGAGCCCGACGGCCGCCGGAAATGTCACACCCATCAACGTTCGTTGCAGTTGTGCGGGCGCTCGCATATGGCCGAGGAGATCGATCACAGTTGAACCGCATGGCAACCGCCCGAGCCTTCCCATCAAGCCAATGGCTATATCTCGTGCGGCAACAGCCGGCAAGCGAAAGAGCAGCGGACGTGAAACCGTGCGATAAAACCAGTCTGGCATAGCGGGCTCCCTGATCGGATGAATACTTATTTCAGAAATATGTCACATTATTGTCCGGAAAATGAAACTTTTTCATGAAAAAACGAGAGAGTTATTCGAGTTTCGTGACTCATTGACGTTAGTTAGTTTTCCTGATTCTAGGATTTTCTGATTCACTTCCTTGATCAATCTCGGCGACTAGCTACTTATTTCCTAAAAGCCGAAAATAATAACTTGACTGCACGTGACCAATCGCGGTATAACCGAAGATAATCGAGTATGAGTTATTCGATTGTCTTCGAGGTAACATTGGTAATTTTAGCGTTGGTCATTTTAAGGCCGTTTTCAAATAGCATGACGCTCAAAGGACATAAAAACTTAATAGCCGATGGCGCAGCCATGACAGAGGGCGCGGGATCGCCTTGCTGGCAGTGGTGCGCTAAGGTGTTCTTTGGGCTAAATCCCAATCCATCAGCCACTTCGATTATGCCGCGAGGCCGAGATCGATCTGCAAACAACGCCGAACGTTTTTGCATTGATCATCAACCCGGCAGGCATCAATAATCTCGCGGGAGCGGATGTTCCCGCTCCCCAAAATCCGGAAATAAACAAGTTACAAGGATTTCAGGTCGAGCGGGCAGCTTCAGCGAAAGGCGAGAAGTTGTTAGGGACTGATCTCATTCCCGCCCTCTTTTATGGGTGAGAATGTTTCGCCCGAGGAGACCGAATAGATCGGCGGTAGTTTGTAACACTATTGCGATTGGGTGCCGCGAGCAGGTTCGATTTCTGCCATCGGGATAAGTGTGTCTGTTAATAGGTGCATGGTGTAAATGCTGACATCTCGGACTCCAAATCCGAGGTTCCGGGTTCAAATCCCGGTGCACCTGCCAAATTACTTATAAGCTACCTGGAGGTATCACGAAACATCGAAGCATTGTTACCTGCTGATGGCGAGTGTAGTTCAGATGGTAGAACGCCTGTTTGTGGAACAGGAAGTCGCCGGTTCGATCCAGGTCACTCGCCCTGATCTTTGTCGATCGGATTCGACAGGATGGGACGTCGTTTAACTGGCAGGACCGCAGCCTTTGAAGTTGCCGATTGAGGTTCGAATCCTCGCGTCCCAATCCCGTACCCGTAGCTTAGATTGGAAGAGCGCGCGGCCGATGACCGCGAGGTCGCAGGTTCGAACCCTGCCGGGTACATTGCATTCACATGGCGTTGGGGTAGCTGGTCAACGGGCCTTAACCGACAATCATCAACATGCCCTTCTCAAGCGACTCGGAGAGGATCTCCTGTGCGCGTCGCGCGCTGGCGCTGACCGTTCCAAGCCTCGACAGCAAACTTTTGATCTCGACCGCTCGCTTCGTTTCATAAAGGACGAGGTAAGAAGGCTTATCGAGATTGGAGATCGATATCCCCGTCGCCGCCGGGCCGAAGAGCAGGTAGACCTTCTTCTGCGGATCGATCTCTGGCAGCCTGGTCAGCTCCGGCGCATCATCGCAGAGCGCCATTGCCGGCATCAGGCTCATCTCGAAGAGATAGCGTTCGACGTGTTGGATGGCCTCGATGATATTCGCCTGAAAACTGCCCACCTCGTATCCGGGGGCGAGTTTCACGCGCGCCTTGTTGCTGATCGTCGCTGGCAGCTCGCCGGCCGTATAGCTTCCCTCACGCGCAAGCGTTCTCCGGCAGCCGGCGATCGCAGCCTCTAGCCGGACGATGTCCGGAATCTGCGGGGCCTTCCACGCTCCGTTGCGACAACCATCGAGAAGAAATTCCGAGAAGGCCAGCCCGAGAGACCCGCGGTCGTGCACGGCGCCGTGGAAGAACTGGCTTGAGAAGAATCGCTCCAGGGATGCGAGCGACCGCGTCTCGGCCAGGATGGTGGTGGTCGAGACCTTGAACTCGTCAACCAGA
>DATEFT010000990.1:0-7020 GCA_035280505.1 Blastocatellia bacterium
GGTCGTGCAGTTGATCGCCTGGCTGGTGCCGGTGACGAGCGCGGTCGATATCTCGCGGAAATTGATGATCGGAACCCTCGACTGGCTGGTCCCGCTCGAACTGCTCTATCTGGTCGTGGCCTTCATCGTCACCACCGAATTGGCCCTGCACAGCCTGCGCCGGCGATTGGTGAGTTGACCAAATAAATTGAGATTTGAGATTGAGATTCGGAAGTAGTCGGGGGAGGTCTTGAGAAGTCTGGGAAGACCTCGAATGACGGCGCTTCCAGTAGTCTCCGTCATCTCCAGGCTTCCCCAGACTTCGCTAGACCTCCCCCGACTGTTCGGTCTAAACCGCGAGCTTAAAACTCAAAAGCGATCCCGACCGAGGGCAAAAGCGGCAGCAGCTTCTCGTTCCGGCGGCTGCCCTGACGATAGTTATCGTGATCCAGCACGTTGATCACCTCGCCCGATAAGGTGAGCTTCGAGCCCCTCAGCAGGAAGGCCTTGTTGAGGCGCAGGTCCAACCGGCTGAAGGCCGGCAGACGCACGGCATTGCGTTCGCTGCTGGGCACCCGGTCGCCACCATCCACCTCTTCGTAGAATCCGATCACCGGCAACCCGCTGCCGTAACGGAACTGGCCGCTCAGATTGAAGGTGTTGGTCAATCGGATATTTCCATAGCTGCTGAAGGTGTGGCGTTGATCGTAATCGCTCGCGAAGCTGTAGCTCGGGATGGTCCTCATGAGCCCGAACTGGCTGAACGAAACCTCCGGAGAACGCAATCGAGCGACCGAATAGGCATAGCCCACCCAGCCTGAAAGCCGGTTCGCGCTGCGGCGGTGGATCGAAAGCTCGATCCCCCGGGCGTAGCCCCGGAAGAGGTTCGTGAACGGAATGCTGACCGGGACCTGCTGGTTGTCGATCACGACGGTGTCGTTGTAGCTGAAGAGCAGATCCTTGTCTTCGCGATGATAGGCCTCGGCGACGATGCGGGTCCGGCTGTTGAGATACTGCTCGAGGCTGAGGTTGTAGTGAGTGGCCCGTTCGGCGCGCAGGTTGGGATTGCTGCGGACCCCGTACAGCTCGCTGAAGCCCGGAAACTCGGCGTGCTGGCCCCAGCCGAACCGGAACCGCGTGTTCTCGAGCGGCGCGATGCTGAACGCGGCGCGGGGCATGATGATCGTGTCGTCGATCAGGTTGGAGTGCTCGACCCGCGCGCCGCCCGTCAGGGCCATGCTCAGGCGCCGCATGGTCCAGGTGTCCTGCAGGTAGAAGGCCTGCTGGCTGCCGCTCTGTTCGTAGTTATAGTTGCTGCGGGGCGGCGTCTGCGAGAGATCGTTCTCGAGGCCGCGGCCCCGCGAGCTGCGGAGATAGATTCCGGTCTCGATCCGCTGGCTGGGCATCGGGCTGAAGTTGAGATCGCTGCGCACGCCGCTCTGAAGGAGGGCGCCGTTGGCGATCGGGCTGCCGTTGATGTTGGAATTTTTGTAATCGCTCCAGAGTCCGAAGAATCGGGTCTGAGTTCCGAAGCGCAGCCCGGCGGTGTAGTTCCAACTGGCGTTGATGAACGAGGTCTTCGAGCGGCTGCGCGCGATCTCGTCGATGTCGAAGGTGCGGTTCGTCCGGTCCGGATCGAAATCGGTGAACCCGGTGATCGCGTTGAAGCCGACCTGATGCTTGGCGGTCAGGTCGTAGACCGTCTTGATCTGGGCGTCGGTGAAATCGACGGCGAAGCCTTTGACCTGGTCTCTCGTCTCTTCATCGTTGATCAGGGCGTCGATCAGATACTGAAAATAGCTCTTCCGGGCCGTCACCAGCCAGGCCCCGCGCTTGCCCGGCATCGGGCCGTCGAACGTGGCGGAGGAACTGAGCAGGCTGGCCGCGATGCGTCCCGACGGCTTGATGCGGTTGCCGTCCCGCGTCTCGATATTGATCAACCCGGCCGTGCCGTCTCCGTATTTGCTCGGGAAGGTTCCGCTGTAGAGCGAGACCGCCGCCACCGTGTCGGCGTTGACGATGGCGATCTGGCCCGCATTGAAGTCGCCGTAGACCGTGTGGGTCGGATTGTCCGGCAGGAAGAGGCCGTCGATGGCGAAGCCGATGCGGCGGAAGCCCGCGCCCCGCAGCGAGAACTGGCTGTTGAAATCGTCGTTGCCGACGACGCCCGGCAGACCCTGGGCCGCGCGGATCGGATCGGCGACCAGCACCAGCGAGAGCGCCTGCAGCTCCTGTTTGTTGAGCGACGTGCCGGGTCCGGAGTTGGTCTCGGTCTGCTCGAAGGGACCGGCGGTTACGGTCACTTCGTCCAGGCGGGCGGCGCCTTCCGACTGGAGCGAGATCGATACTTCGTTCTGATCGCCCTCCCGCAACATCACCCGCTTCTTGACCAACCCGTATCCGACCGTGGTGATGTAGAGCCCGACCTCGCCGGCCGCGAGATCGTGAAAGACGAACTCTCCTTTGCCGTCCGTGGTCGCGCTCCGGTTGGAGCCGATCACGATGACTTTGACTTTGGCGATCGGTTCGCCCGTCTTGGCGTCCGTGACTCGCCCTCGCAACAGCGCGCGCTCGGCGCTCCGGCTCTCCTGAATGGCCGGAGCCGCGAACGAGAAGGTTGAGAAGAGCACGACCATGAGCCCCGCGATCAATTTTTTCATCATTCTTTCCTCTTAAAATACCTCTCCACTGGCAACACCTATCCTTACCCGGCGAGCACCTCTCTCCGGGTCTGTTCCAGGAAATTTCATCCCACGACCAAGTGAATCCGTTACTGAATAATCATGCTGTGTTCATGAATGTACAGGGTTCGAGAGTGGCGCCGTAACGCCTCGGAGATCTACACCTCTATTTAGATTTTTCCGTACTCAGGCTGGCAGCTTCCAGAGACTTCGGAAATGGTCTTGAGCGCGGGTTCTCCCTCGAGGGATCGAGATGGGACCGCCGCCCAAACAGGTTCTTATAAACAACTAACTGCTGGGCCGTTTGTCGACCGGCCCGAAGTTTCGGAGCAAGCAGCAAGGGGTAGCTGCGTGAGTACAGGGGCAAGCTCCATCCACTATTATTTAGAATGATGGAGTATTCGATGGACCGGCATGTGGTAAAGAGGTAGCACATGCCATCACTGAGAATTACACGATCGACCGATAAAAAGGCTCAAAACTAATTATCCAGCGAACCGTATAGTTTCTTACAGTCTCAGTATAATACGAAACCGCTCGAAACGAGGCGATAATCTACAATCCTAGTAAAGACTAATGATCCCGGCTCTAATAGTCGAGTAACTCGGTATTCTGGAAAGTAAGTTCCTGGGAGTTTGAGAATGGAACCGCGAAACACACGAAATACGCTGAATCATCAAGCATTCGAGCTTTCGTGTATTTCGCGGTATCAGGTCGGAACTTTTTGAGTTACTACTGCTGGTTCCATAACTCTTTGACGCTTTTAATGCGTTGCTCCAGCAGAATCTTGAGGTCCGGTTCGAGTTTGAGGGCCAGGTCGAAATCTCGTTCGGCTTCGATCGTCCGGTTCAATTTCAGGTAGGCGAGGCCACGGTTGGCATGGGCGAGGGCGTGTTGTGGCATGAGCTCGAGGGCGCGGGTGAATTGTCGAATCGCCTGCGCCATCTCGTTTTTGCGGATCAAGATCAGGCCGTGACCGTAGTAGGCGTTGCCGAGGCCGGCATCCAGCGCGAGAGTCCGGTTGAAATCGTCCCGGGCGCGGTCGAGCTGACCCTGCTCGAGCAGGATGAGCCCGCGGTTGTAGTAGACCGTCGCGGTTTGGGGATTGAGTTTGAGGGTCTGGTTGTAATCGGCCAGGGCTCGGTCGAGTTCGCCCCGCGCCGCGTAGAGGTTGCCGCGGTTGTTGTAGGCATCCTCGTAACGGGGATTGATCTCGATCGCGCGATCGAAATCCTTGATCGCTTGATCCAGTTCTTGTTTGGCGAGGCGGGCCTGCCCTCGATAGTTATAGGCCTGGAAGAGCCGCGGCTTGATGGCAATGGCCGCGCTGCAATCGGAGATGGCGGAATCGTAATCGTGCCTGGCGTAATGGATCAATCCGCGGAAGGCATAGGCATCGGCCGCGAGCGGGCTGAGCACTCGAACCCGGTTGTAACCGGAGGCTTCGTTCTGCAGATCCGATTGATATTTTCCCAGCCGGGAACTCAGTTCGATGGCCTGGGTGAAGTCCGCGCTGGCTCCGTCGAGATCTCCCTTGGCGTAACGCTCATTCGCCCGTTTCCAGAAATCGTTCGCGGTGTGTGGTGTTTGCGCTTGAACAATCAAGGCCAAACCGGTCAGCACGATCACGGCAGAGATGATACGGATGCTGGACATTGGCTCTTCTCCCTCATTCTTCTTGGGACTTTTTGCCCTTTGATACTTATCGGCATCGTTGATTCACGAACCGCAAAACACGCGGAGTCCGCGAATTTCGCGGTCGAGGAAAAACGGACCTTCAAGATCGTCATCGCCATTTCATACTGATTCGATCAGGGAAACGTTCGGTGAAAGTGTCGAGAATGGGCGTCAATCGGCCGGCTGAGGCCAAAATTTTTCACGCCGATCAAAAATTTCAAGCTCCTTTCTGATCCGGTGGATGGATCGGATCAGGATTAACGAAAGGAGCTTGTTTCTGTGGATGATCTCCCCGGGTTTGGAACTCACTCCGATCTGAGAGTGGCGACCGGATCCACCTTGAGGGCCCGCCTGGCCGGGAGCAGGCAGGCCAGCACCGAGACCGTCAGCAGCAGCGTCAGGGTCAGGATCAGGGTCAGCGGATCGGTGTGGCTGACCCCGAACAGGACGCTCTTCATGACCTGGGTCAGGACGGCGGCGGCGACGAGTCCGAGGGCCAGGCCGTGGAGCACCGGCCTCATTCCCTGACCGACGATCAACCGCAGGATCTCGCGTGAGGAGGCCCCCAGGGTCAGGCGAATTCCGATCTCGCGCGTCCTCTGGGCCGACAGATAGGAGATCACGCCGTAGATCCCCATGGCGGCCAGGAGCAGCGCGATGGCGGCCATCATGCCCAGCAGCATGGCGAAGGCTTTTCGGGTGGCGATCGAGTCGACCAGGACCTGGTCCATCGTCCTCAGATTGAGGGCGGATCGATTCTGATCGAGTCGATCCAGCGTCTCGCGGACGCGGGTGAAGAGAGGGCCGGGATCGACGCGGGTGCGAACGATCAGCGTCATGGAATGGCGATAGGCCGGCAGATAGATCTCGGGACGCGGCTCGGAATGGAGGCCGAACTGTTTGACGTTACCCACGATCCCGATGACGGTCAGCGGGTTGGGCGGCGCATCCTTGCTCTGTAATTGAATCTGTCCGCCGATGGGATCCTGGCCGGGCCAGAACTTGTCGGCCAGCGCCTGGTTGATGATCACCCGGTCCGGCGCGGGCTTGAGGTCCGTGGCGGCGAACGATTGGCCTCGCCGCAACGGGATCTTCATCGCCTCGAAGTAGTCGGGCAGGATCGGTTGAAAATCGGCCCGGAGGGCCGTCTCGGAGGGGCCGGCGGCGCGGCCGGCGATCGTGAAATCGATGCCCGGGTTATAACCGATCAACGGCAGATAGGCGACGCCGCTCACCGCCTCGACTCCCGGCAGAGCCTTGAGGCGGGCCGTCGCCTGGTCGACGTACGATGACAATTGATCGTAATCGGCGGCGGGCGATTGGGGCAGACTCAGCGTGGCCGCGATCAGATTGGCGGGGACGAACCCCGGATCTTCGCTGGTCAAATTGAGGAAGGTGCGAATCATCAACCCCGACGCGGTCAGGAGCACGACCGCCAGCGCCACTTCGGCCGAGACCAGGATCTTGCTCAGACGCCGGCGGCGCGGATCGAAGGTCGTGTTGGCCGCCCGCGATTTGAGCCCCTCGTTGAGATCTTGCCGTGAGGCCAGCAGGGCGGGGACGAGACCGAAGCCGAGACTGGTGAGGAGCGAGAGCAAGAGGGTGATGAACAGGACCGGCGCGTTGAGTTCGACGACCTCGGTGTTGGCGGTCAGCGCCCGCGCCGGCAGAATGGCGCGCAGCCCGTTCATTCCCCAATAGGCGAAGACCATCCCCAGCAGGCTGCCGAGCAGTCCGATCAGGAGGCTCTCGACCAGCAGTTGCCGGACAATGCGGGCCGGACCGGCGCCGAGGGCCAGGCGGATCGTGAACTCCCGCTCCCGCTCGGTGTTTCGCGCGAGCAGCATGTTGGCCAGGTTGGCGCTGGCGATCAGGAGCACGAAGATGACGGCGAACTGCATGATCAGTAACGGCGTTCGATATTTGGCGAGGGCCGGGTTCGACTCGCGCAGATAGGTGACTCGCGGTTTCTGTTCCGCGTGCGGTCCGGAGTCCCGTTGAGCCGAACGTTGGGCCAGCATCGACAACTCCCGGGCCGCGAGATCGGAGGTGACGCCCGGTTTGAGCACCGCCACGGGTTGATAGAACCGGGCCGCTCCGTCGTGGAGCAACTCGGGCCTCTCGTTCGGTTCGAGCGGAATCCAGAAGGCGGCGCGAAATGGATATTGAAAAGCCGCCGGGGCGACGCCGATCACGGTGAACAGTTCCTGGTTGAGCCGAACCTGGGTCCCGCCGATCTGTTCATCGCCGCCGAACCGATATTGCCAGAGACCGTAGCTGAGAATGATGGTCTTGGCGCTGCCGGGTTGCGCGTCTTCGGGAAGGAAGGTGCGGCCCAGCCGGACGCGGCCGCCGAGGAGCGGAAAGAACTCCTTCGAGACCGAGGCCCCGTTGACGCGCACGGCCGATCGGGGATCGGTCGTGCGGCCGGATTCCAGATTGACCGTCATCGGTCTGGAGAGGGCCATCTGCTCGAAGACCGTGTTCTGCCGGCTCCAATCGACGAAATCGGGATAGGAGATTCCCGATTCGGTGCCCTGCGAATCGGTCTGCGAGACCACGACGATTCGCTCCGCCGCGGGGTAGGGCAGGGCCTGGAGCAGCAGCGCGTAGACGCCGCTGAAGATCACCGTGTTGGCTCCGATCCCGAGCGCGAGGGTGATGATGGCGAGGGCGGCAAAGC
>DATEFT010000991.1:0-3934 GCA_035280505.1 Blastocatellia bacterium
CTTTTTCACGAAGCCCAGAACTTCCGTGTAAAACTTGAGGGCCCGGTCCTGGTCATCAACCAGGACGCTGGTCAAGATGATCTTCATCGAATCTCCTTTGAAGTAAGAGGTTTTAGTTGGTAAAGCCGGAATTTATGCCGGAAGAACCTGTTTTTTCCGCAGGATCGCCGCGCTGATCAGAGTGATGACGATTCCCACCGGGAGAATCTCCATCAGGGTGATCCCAAAACGAATCACCGGATTGCGGTACATGACCCTCATCTCATCCATCTTTTTGATCTCCTGCTCGATTTGGGCAGAGGAAGCCCCCTGCTCTTTCTGCTTGTTGAGCTGGCATTCAATATAATAATCGATGAATGCCGCCGAACTGGCGGGGCGAAGCCGATTATAGGCTTCCCAGGTGGTGGCGTACATCAGCGAGGCCACCAGCGTGATGAGCAAGCCCACTTGAGCGCCTTTCCAGAATCGGATGGCTCCGCTCTGCTGCTGGTCGCGATAGGATTTGATCCCGAAAAAGATCAGCGACAGCGCGATGATCATCGCGGCGTAACCGACCAACTGGTTATCAATGACCTTGCCGGTGTTTTCCCACAGGACGATGAAGAGAATCATAAAACCGGAGACCAGGATGCCAGCCAGCAGGCCAAAGATTAGAGACACTTTTTGCATAACATTTCTCCTTTTGTTTTGGATCCGGACACGGCCTGGAAAATCGTGCTCCCAGGCCCGAAGATGCCGGGAGAGGCGGCTAAATATATTTGGCGGCAGGGCGCAAACGCATCAACCGAAAGGGTGATTTTGGAGGCAGAGGGCTGAAATCACACGAAAGTTTACGACAAGAGCCCGAGTTCTTTCGCCCGGCGGACCGCCTGAGTGCGCCGGCGCGCGTCCAGTTTCATAAACAGATTAGAGGCGTGAGTTTTGACGGTATTGAGCGAGACGAACAGTTTGTCGGCAATCTCCTGATTAGAAAGTCCCTGGGCCATCAGCTCCAACACTTCATACTCGCGGTTGCTGATTCCCAGCTTTCGAAGCCCCGCTTCGTCCAGTTTGAAGTCCGGCTCGGCCACCACGACTTTTCGCCGCGTTAATCTCATGCCCGCCCAGGCCCCCACCCCGGCGCAGAGTATCGCCACCACCCCCAGATAGATCTCCAGCGAAAGATCCCGGATGAAAAAGCGGTATTCGACGAACTTCAAAACGCCGGTCAACGCGGCCAAGGCGGCCCCATAAAGGAGAATGGTCTTCTGCATAACCAATAGATATTAGTGCAATCCGAAATCGATCGTGACACCCATTCACCCATCTGCCAATGGGTACAGCCCGGCGTCTCTCAAGACCTGTCTGAGCAACACTCTGTCCGGATCGTTCATTCGCAGTAAACGGATCGTAGCCATCCCGATAACTGTGACTCCGACAATTTGCGCACCGGAGACCTCGAAATGATCACTCCAACTCTGTTTTCGCGGATTGAAAAGAGGGATTAGTGCTTCAGTCGTCAAGTCGAGGGTCGCGAGGTCGGACCCTTTGTTGTTATTGCAAACGGCACAAGCCAGCGCCAGGTTTTGGATGATCGTCTGTCCGCCGTGCTTGAGTGCGATGACATGATCTACTTGATGTGCTTCCGGCCGGTCATCCTCGTGAATCAAACAGTATTCACACCTCCCCTTGACCCGTTCAAACACCGCCTGCCGGAGTGCATTCGGAAGATATGGACGAGTCATAGGTTATCCCAACAACGGCTTTCCGCTTCGGGCACGTGCCTTGAGGATCGAGATCCACTCGCTGAGTTGGAGGTAGGTATCGAGTTCCGCCCGTTCCTGCGGGGTGAGAACGTCTTCGCGGTTTCTATACAGCAGATCTTCCAGACGCGCCTGCGCGATCGATGAGATCTTGAAGGCGAGGATCTGCTCAATGGCCGGACTGCCGGAGAGAAATTCGGTGATCTCTCGGTAGATCGGCGATGATTGCCGAGAGCCTTGATCGTTCGATTCCAGCCCGGCTGTTCTCCGGGCAACCACCTCGCGCAGCATCAGCGATAAAGTATCCGGGTCAAGTTGTGCCGCCAGCTCGTCAGGAACTTCGATAGTGATCGTGGTCATAGACCGATACCTCGTTTACCTAAAAATTCTCAATCAATGCCTAGACCAGCCCTGTTCATGGGAACTAAAACTTAATCTTATCATATCAGCAATCCGTTATTGCTTAAAACTTGGTTCACCTTCAATTTCAGTGGTTTAGACGGAAACACCGAACATCGACAGCCCCTCTCAGGTGAGGGCCGAATTCAAGAGCCGGCAAAACGAGATTTTGCCAACGAAGCTGGCCATCTCCGTTGACTACCCACAGATTGGTACAGTATAACTCGCCCAGCCACCTTCAGTGAAACATCCCTACAACGACAACCTCTGCAGTTGAATCATCCATGTCACGATCTCTTCTTCTATTCTCGATTCTGGTAGCCCTCGCTCCTTCGATCGCCCGCGCGGCGGAACCGGCCGCGCCTTCGGTCGAGTCGGCCGGATATCAGCGGGTCGCCGCCCCCGGCACCCTCATGAGCGTCTTCGGAACCGGTTTTCCGACCGAGCTCTCGATTAATCGGACCGCTTCCGAATTTCCGCTGCCCTCCGTGCTCGACGGCGTCTGGGTTCTCGTCAATAACTTCTACCTGGCACCGCTGCTCTATGTGGGCGTGAATCGAGAGGGCAACTTCCAGATCAATTATCAACTCCGGTGGGAGGCGGCGGATTCCGCATCGATCGAAGTCTTCTACAAAGGCACTCAGATCTCATCGGAGCGGGTGATGGTGAGTTCGGCAGCGCCGGGACTCTTCACCATCAATGCGACCGGAACCGGGCAGGTGGTGGCTCAGAATTACAGTGTCGTGCCCGAGGGCTTCAGTCCGAACAGCAATTCCAACCCGGTCCCCCAGGGCGGGATTCTGGTCCTCTACGGCACCGGTACCGGTGGGATCATCGATCAGGAGACGAGAAGGCCGGCGACTCCGGAACTCGGAGAGGCCGTTCCGGCGACCCCGCTCTACGTCACGCCGACGCTGCCCTCGGTCACGATCGGCGGGAAACAGGCGCGGGTCTTATTCAGCGGGCTCGCACCGGGATATGCCGGGCTGTGGCAGATCAATATTCAACTCGATCCCGAGACCCCGGTGGGCGAGGCGGTCCCCATCGTGATCAACTACGGCGGCCAATCGACGCGCGCCGGAATCACCGTCGCAGTCCGGCGGGTCACCTCGCAGTCGGCTCAGTGAGGACCCGGTCCACGGCAGCCCGCCGCTTGTTCGAAGCCCAAAGAATGAGCGATACTAAGTTTCCATCACCCACATAGGTCAAAACTTCAGATTTATTGAAGGAGAATGCCTGTGGACTATCGACGGCGCCAGAACACCGAAGATGCCAAAGTGAAGCTGGAAAATCAGATCGCAGAGGGAGAACGATTTTTGGAAGTCTCGTCACTTCCCGGTCCTAAAGATCTCGAAACCTACCAGGAGAGAATCTGCGAGTGGCGCAATGCTACCTATGCGCTGTTGCAGGATGTGTATAACGATCCCGACATTCAATCGATTCATTGCCCGGCGGTTGAAAAGTCGGACTTCTCAACCGAAAATCGAAATGAAGCGAGAGATCGGCTCAAGGCCGAGGTCTCAAAGATCGTCGACAGCCTTAAGGAACTGCTTTCCAAATGGGGCTAGTACTTTGCTAACTAAGTTGTTTGACCTGTAGCGCGCGAAAGAATAAAGCCTGGGTGTGGAGTGAGGCGGAGCCGAACGGAACCCCAGGTCCTGCCAACGATGAGCCTGAGCCCGTGAAACGGGCGGCAGATCATGGGCTGTCGCCCGCTCTCGCGGGCTCCGCATCATGTTCATCGTCAACCTGGGGTTCCGCGCTGCGCGCTTCACCCCCAGGCTTTATGCTCC
>DATEFT010000992.1:0-6583 GCA_035280505.1 Blastocatellia bacterium
CCCGATTACGGGCTCCAGACCGAGACCGAGCTCTCAACGCAGTTGGGCGCGTTGCCGATCGTCAGCGGCAACCAGCATCTGTCGTTCTTCAGCCTGCTCGAGTATCAACAGAAGTTCAAAAACAAGGGGTCGGAGGCCGACTGGGCCGGACCGGAGCCGCCTCCGCCTCCGCCGTTCACCGTGACCTGGGAGAAGGATTTTTACGGGCTCGAGGGCACGATCACCGAAAGCTGGCGATGGTGCGCCGCGAGCGGCGAGTTACAGATCGAGAATCCGCTCTCGCGCCCGCGACCGGCGCTGCTGGAGATGACGCTGACCGGATTCATGGACAGCGATCTGCACCTCGATGGTCCGCTGCTCTCCGGGCGCGTCAGGATCAGCGCCACCTCGATGGTCTTCTCGAAGAAGCTGACGATCCCTCCGGGTAAACATTCGATCCGGTTCGTCTCCGACGGGCCGATCATGCATCCGGTGGCGGACCCTCGACCATTAGCCTTCAGGGTCAACAATTTTAAACTGACGGCGACCGACTGAACCGGACGGATCCGGTTCGCCGGATCCGGTCAATCGAGAAACCGATATTTGATCAGGGCCCAGACGGCGGCGAAGCCGTCGCGCCAGGTGATCTTCTTGCCTTCCGCGAAATCGCGTCCGTAGTATGAGATCGGCATCTCGTAGAGTTTGTATCGGCGTTTGAGAATTTTGGCGGTGATCTCGGGCTCGAAATCGAACCGGTTGGATCTGATCTGAATATTCTTGATCACATCGGCCCGGAAGACTTTGTAACAGGTCTCCATATCCGACAGGATCGAGTTGTAGAGGAGGTTGGTGATGAAGGTCAGGAATTTGTTGCCCAGGTAATGCCAGAAATTGAAAGCGCGCGCGACCTTGCCGCCGGAGAGACGCGAGCCGTAGACCACGTCGGCGCGCCCTTCCAGAATCGGTTTCACCAGTTCGGCATACTCCGACGGATCGTATTCGAGATCCGCGTCCTGAATCAGGATGATGTCGCCGGTGGCGTAGGTCAGCGCGGTCCGCAGAGCCGCTCCCTTGCCCATATTCTGGCCATGGAAGTAGATCTTGTGCTTCGAACTCTGGCTCATCTCCTTGAGAATCTCGCGCGTCCCGTCGACTGAATAGTCGTCGACGATGAGCAACTCTTTGCGAACCTGGCCGAGGTCGACGGATTCAACCTTTTTGATGATCTCGTGGATCGTTTGAGCCTCGTTGTAAACGGGCATCATAATCGAAAGCAAAGGCTGGTGGTGCATTTCGGGTATTCTTCACACACAACAATGCGCTATCGTGGAAGTACTGAGGGTGACAAGCCCACTTGGATCCCCTGGCGCTTTGAGGTGAACGCTCCTTTCAAGATTCAAATTACCTGCATTTGGATCTGACGCGGCGTCGGGCTTGTTCGCCGCGCAGCCTCTTCCCGTGGGAACAGTGACAATTATCCGATCTCCCAAACCAGACGCCCTCCCACTATCGCGGCGACTGTCGTCCCCTTCAATTCCCAGCCATCGAACGGGGTATTACGACTCTTTGATCGGAATTTTGAAGCCTCGACTTTAATATTTTTTTCGGGGTCGAAGATGGTCACATCCGCGACCGAACCGACCTGCAAGCTGCCGCCCGGAAGCCGGAAGATCCGGGCCGGATTGACGGAGAGCAGTTCAACCATGCGGTCCACGGAGATCACTCCCGGATGGACCAGACGATCCAGGGTTAAACTGACCGCGGTCTCCAACCCGACGATCCCGTTGGGAGCGAGGTCGAATTCGAGCATCTTTTCGTTGGCGTGATGCGGGGCGTGATCGGTCGCGATGGCATCGATCACGCCGTCGCGCAGACCCGCCAGCACGGCCTTTAGATCCCACTCGGAACGGAGCGGCGGGGCCATTTTAGTGTTCGTATCATACTGCCGCCGATAAACCTCCTCCTCGGTCAGAGTGAAGTGATGCGGCGTAACTTCGCAGGTCACCGGCAGGCCTCGCCCCTTGGCCTCCCGGACCAGTTCGACCGATCTCGCCGTCGAGATATGGGCGATGTGAACGGCCGCCCCGGTGATCTCGGCCAGCCGAATATCGCGCGCGACGTGCAGGTCCTCGGCCGCCCCGCTCAGGCCCTTCAGACCGAGCAGCGCCGAATACTCGCCTTCGTGCATGGACCATCCGGGCGAGATCGTACAATCCTCGCAGTGGTCGATCACCGGCAGCCCGAAATCACAGGAATATTCCAGCGCTCGCCGCATGAGTCCCGTGCTGCAGACCGGCTTGCCGTCGTCGCTGATCGCGACGATCCCGGCGGTCTTCATCTCGCCGATCTCCGCCAACTGTTCGCCGCGCAATCCCTGCGTGATGGCGCCGATCGGATAGATCCGGGCCAGCCCCGCGGACCGGCCCTGCTCGATGATGAAATTGGTGACCGAGGAGTTGTCGTTGACCGGTTTGGTGTTCGGCATGCAGCAGACCGCCGTGAAACCGCCGGCCACGGCCGCGCGGGCGCCGCTCAGAATCGTCTCTTTGTACTCAAAACCGGGTTCGCGGAGATGGACATGCAGATCGATGAAACCCGGGGCCACGATCAGGCCGGCCGCCTCGAAGACCTCGGCGCCCGGAGCCTCGATCCGATCGTCGATGGCCGCCACCAATCCCTCGCGGATCAGCAGGTCCCGCCGCGCTCTCAGGGCTTGCGACGGATCGATGATGGTGCCATTGCGAATCAACAGAGTTGACGACATAGTCCCTAACGCGATTCCTCTCTACCCCCGGGGGGCACGCCCCCGGTCGATCAATTCCGTTCAGTCTCCGCCGGCCAGCAGATAGAGGACCGCCATTCTGACCGCCACTCCATTGCTGACCTGATCCAAAATCAAGGAGAAGGGCCCATCGGCCACATCCGAATCGATCTCGACCCCGCGGTTGATCGGCCCCGGATGCAGGACGACGACGTCCGGCTGGGCCAGTTCGAGGCGGCGGCGGTTGAGCCCGTAATGGATCGAGTATTCGCGGAGGCTGGGGAAAAATCCCCCGGCCTGCCGCTCCATCTGAATCCGCAACATCATGACCACATCTGCCATCTCAATCGCCCGCTCCACCGATTCGGCGAAACTGACGGTCCCCTCGGAGGGGGCCAGCCGCCTCTCCAGACCGAACGGCAGCAGGGTCCGCGGACCGGCCAGCACAACCTGGGCTCCCAATTTGGAGAGCAGATGGACGTTCGAGCGCGCCACCCGGCTGTGCTGGATATCGCCGATGATCGCGATCTTGAGGCCCGCGATTCGGCCTTTGCGGTGCCGGATGGTGAGCGCGTCCAGCAGAGCCTGGGTCGGATGTTCGTGCATGCCATCGCCGGCATTGATGACCGCCGCCTCGACGATCTTGGCGATCTGATGCGGGGCGCCCGAAGACGAATGACGAATGACGATGGCGTCGGGGGCCATGGCCTGTAAATTCATGGCCGTATCGATCAGGGTTTCGCCTTTGACCACGCTGGAGGTCGAGGCCGCGATGTTGATCGCGTCCGCCGAAAGGCGCTTGGCGGCGATCTCGAAACTGGTGCGCGTGCGGGTCGAGGCTTCAAAGAAGAGATTGATCACCGTCTTGCCCCGCAACGTAGGAACCTTCTTAATCTGTCGAGCATTTACGTCGCGGAAGGTATCGGCTGTATCAAGAATGCGATAGATCTCCTCCACGGTGAGATCGGCAATTCCGAGCAGGTCTTTGCGTTGAAACGGCATCTTCAGATTCAATTGCGGATTGTTGCATTCCTGAACATCAGGATCCGCAATCATCCGGGTTCGACCAGCAGCACCTTTTCACTTTCGTCGAACTCGGGCAGCATCACTTTAATGATCTCATGTTCGTTGGTGTTGACGAATTTACCGACATAATCGGCCTGAATCGGCAGCTCACGCCAACCGCGATCGATCAACACACACAACTGCACCCGGCGGGGACGTCCGAAATCGATTAATTCATCCATGGCCGCGCGGACCGTCCGGCCCGTATAGAGCACGTCGTCGACGAGGATGATGGTCTTGCCGGTGATGTCTTTCGGAAGTTCCGTCTTATTGACCACCGGACGCTCGCCAACGGTGCTCAGATCGTCCCGGTAGAGGGTGATGTCGAGCGCGCCGGTCGCAACCTCGATCCCATCCACCTCCTTGATCTTCTGGGCCAGCCGTTCGGCCAGCGGCACGCCCCGGCGGCGAATCCCCACCAGCAGCACATCCATTAGATCAGGATTGTTTTCGACGATTTGCGTGGCCATCCGCGTCAACACGCGGTTGATACCGGCACCCGTCATCACGCAGGATTTCTCGATGAAGTCCATTTTGAGTCTCAATTGAGGTCGGATCTTAAGAGCTCCGATGAACCAAAGTTCATGATGCTTGAGTGAGACGGGACTATACCACTACTCACAATCTTTTGGCTAGCTCAGCTTGAAAAGTGCGAATCCGCCGGGCATTAGCCCCCAAGTCTCCTTTTCCGGCCCGCGAATGAGAACGAACGTTGACGACCGTGCCATTTCCCTCGCTGATCATGGTGACGGTCACATCGTCTTTAAATCGCATGAGCCGGGTGGTGGCCACGGCTTCGATCACGCCGCGGGCGCGATCGGTCTCGAGAATCTCCCAACCGAGGGCCTTCGAGGTTTCGAGCGCGGCCTCGAAAACCCGCTCCGGCGGATGATTGAACCGTTGAGGCTGAAGATCCGGATACTCCGGGGTCGCGCCGGTCGAGACGTCATTGATAATGGGCCAGACCAGACGCAGCGCGAACGGCGCGCTGGCCAGCAAAACCAGCCCGACGATGATCCCGGCGATGATTTTATTGGGTCTCATATTTCAACGAAGAGGCCCGGCGCCCGTTCAGGCTTTGCCTCGTTCGATTCCGGTCTGCTACACTCGGGCTGACTCCATCTACCTGGTTGTCCTAGCATAAATGATCACCATGATTGACACAATTGCCACGGTTGAACGCAACGATCTGATCGAAACCGCATCTTCGCGTCGCTATGGCCTGTTACGATTACGCCTCGACCAACAGATTACCGTTTTACCCGGACAGTTCGCAATGCTCAAACCGCACGGTTTCGACGAGCCGCTGCTGCGCCGGGCCATGGCCTACTACCGAAGCGCCCTGATCGGGGACCGGCTTTACGTCGACTTCATCTACCAGATTCTGGGCCGGGGCACACAGGCGTTGGCGAAATTGAAGGCCGGCGAGGGGGTCGATTTCCTGGGCTCGCTCGGCAACACCTATCAACTCGAGGGCGCGTCCGAACGTGAAGTCCTGCTGGTCGCCGGCGGCGTCGGTTCCGCCGCGCTCTTTATGCTGGCCGAAGAGTCGCTGAACCGGGGGCTCCCGGTCAGGCTGTTCATCGGGGGCGCCAGCGCCGGCGATCTCTGCGGGATCGAAGACTTCACCCGGCTGCTCTCCGGCCCGAACGTCACGAGCGCCACGATCGACGGCAGCCACGGCGAAAGAGGATTCGTCACGGCCCCGCTCGAGCGGCATCTGCAATCCGATCCTGATCGCGGCCGGTCGCGGATCATCTATGCCTGCGGACCCGATCCCATGCTGCATCGCGTCGCGCAGATCGCCGAGCAGTTCGCGATTCCGGCTCAACTCTCGCTTGAATCTCCGATGGCCTGCGGCTTCGGCATCTGCGTCGGCTGCGCGGTGGCGGTCAAGGCCGATTGCCCCGAAGGCTTCGTTTACAAAAAGGTCTGCACCGACGGACCGGTCTTTTGGAGTCATGAGCTTCACTGGTAAGATCGCTGATTAATTTATGGTTACCAATTCCAAAATCATCTATTGCGCCGGCGGCCTGGTCTGGAGACGGACGGAGCGGGGCCGCGAGTTGCTGCTCATCCTGAGCCGCGGAGACCAAGGCTGGAAATTTCCCAAAGGACATATCGACGAGACGGACCCCACGTGGGAAGCCGCCGCGCAGCGCGAGGTCAAAGAGGAGACCGGTTACGACACCCGGATCACCGATTTCGCGGGATTCACCAAATACCCGGTCAAGGAGGGGCCGAAGGTGGTCCTCTACTGGCACATGGAGACGGTCGGCGAATCCGGTTTCGTCCCCTGCGAAGAGATTGAGCGCTTCGAATGGCTGGCCTTGCGCGAAGCCGTCGATCGCTTGACCTTTTTAAACGACAAACAATTTTTACTGAAATTTATCACACATGACGAAGGCCGAGCCGAATGATAGCCTGGCCTCGAACCGGCTCCGGATCGAGGTGGCGGGCATCCAATTTGACAATCCGGTGCTCACCGCCAGTGGCACCTGTGGATACGGTTTGGATCTCGCGGAGTTGATCGATCTGAACCGGCTCGGTGGGATCTGCACCAAAGGCCTGTCGGCCAAACCGATGCGCGGCAACAAGCCCTGGCGGATAGTCGAGACTCATGGCGGCATGCTCAACGCCATCGGCCTGCAGAATATCGGCGCGCGCGCCTTCGTCGAAGAGAGATTGCCGCAGTTGCGCCGGTACCGGGCCCGCATCATTCCGAACGTCTTCGGATCTACGGTCGACGAATACATCGAAGCCATTCAGATTCTCGAG
>DATEFT010000993.1:0-2893 GCA_035280505.1 Blastocatellia bacterium
ACGCGCAAACGCCTGCTCGGATGGGAGGCCCAATGATCCAGGCTGTTAAAATATTTTTTCGCGACTGGGCGGGGCTGCTCTATTGGATCTTCTTCAAACCGACCGCGCTGCGCGCCCACCTCGAACAGATGGTGCCTGAACAGGCCGCCCATCGCGCCGCTCGCGGAGGCTTATCTCGACCTGTTGAACGTGGTCTCGGAACCGGAGGACCTTGAAGACGAATCGGATAACAGCCTGGCCAAATTCTCCCCCCCTCGTCAGCGCCATTGGTGCGTGCTCCAATCTCCGCCAGCAACCGCTCGGCGAGGAGTTCTATCAATCGCTGCTCCTGATCGAGGCCGGATTGCGCTGCGAGGGGCTGCAACAGACCGCCAAACTGCGAGACGAATTCGATCTCCTCTTCGAGATCGAGAATCCATGGCGCCCTCAGATCGTCACGGTCTTCCGCCGGTTGCGCGATGCGGCGATCGACGCCGCGTCATTCCTGACGGCCGCCCACGAAAACACCCGGCGCGACGCGCTGCTCAAGGCCCAGAGCGTGCTCGAGGAGGCCCGGCAACTGGCCAACGAGATCTACGAACCGGAATGCTCGCTGCTGCTGGCCGTCATCGAGCACTGGCGGCAGATGTTCACGGTCGAGGGCGGACGAGTGGCGTCCCAGATCGAGGTCGACCACCTGCCCAATCCCTACGTCGCCGGGCGGCCCATCAGGCCGGAGGACGGCCGGGTCGAGCCGGAGATCTTCACCTACCTGCGCGGCATCACCCAGACCGGGCGCGGATTCGCGCTCCTCTTCGCCGGGCTCCACAGCCTCGAACAGATGACCCGCGAGTACTGGAATCCGTTCTTCGCCAGCGTCCAGACGATTCCGATCGGTTATCTGAGCGAGCTGGATGCCCGGCAGTTGATCACCGATCCCATCGATCAGTTTCCGCTCAATTACGAGGAGAAGGCGATCGACCGGATCGCGGAGGTGACGCAGGCTCACCCGTACCTGGCCCAGAGCGTCTGTCATAACCTGGTCAACCGGCTGAACGATCCGCTCCATCACAGCAATCGCGCCACCGCGCAGGACGTCGACGCCGTGCTCGACCGAACCCTGGGATCGAGCGGTTACTATTTTGAGGACTATGTCTGGAAGCGGTCGAACGGGAACGAGCGAGTGGCCCTCTCGCTGATCGCCGACGCGGGCGAATGGGCCGGATTTCCGCTGCTGGAGAAGCACCTGGGACGGGAATCGGCGCTGGCCGCCACGCGGAATCTGGCGGCGCGTGACATCATCACTGAATGCAGCGATCATGGCGAGCTGATCTTTCGTTTTCAAATCCCGCTCTCGCAGATGTGGGTCCGACGGGTCAAACCGTCGGCCAGGGTCTTGTTGGAAGAGGGTAAAGTTTAAGCTCGAACGCGCCAGGATTGAACCGCGAAAAAAGACTATGCAACTTCATCGATTCTATGCGCCGCCGTCACAGGTCACCGATTCACGCATCACGCTGGATGCGGACGAGGCGCATCACCTCACGCGGGTGCTGCGGCTGGGAGCAGGCGATCGCGTCTGGGTCTTCGACGGCGAGGGCGTGGAATGGGAGTGTCAGGTCGAGCTGGCCGGAAAGCGCCAGGTAGAGCTGAAGATCCTGAACCGGCTGGCCGATCCGGTGGAATCGCCGCTGCGGTTGACCCTCGCTCAGGCCCTGATCAAAAGCGACAAGTTCGACTGGGTCGTGCAGAAGTGCACGGAACTGGGGGTCACGCGGATCGTGCCGCTCTTGACCGAACGGAGCGAAATTCGGCGGGCCGAAGAGCGCGCGGAACGAATGCGGCAACGCTGGGCGCGGATCGCGTTGGAGTCCCTCAAACAATGCCGCCGGCGGAGATTGGTGGAGATTGCCGAGCCCCTGAGGTTCGACGAATTCTGCCGGAATCAGGCGGAAGACCACATGTTGATCTTTTCGGAGTATGGAGGGCGCAGTTTGCGCGAGATTGGCGCCAGCCTCACGGCCGTGAGCCGGCTCAACCTGTGCGTGGGCCCGGAGGGCGGATGGAGCCGCGAGGAGCTGCAACTGGCCGATCAGTACCGGGCGATCCCGGTCCATCTCGGATCGCGGATTCTTCGGACCGAGACGGCCGCCGTGGCCGCAGTGACGCTGGCTCAGCATCTATTCGGTGATATGAAATAACGACGTGATGATCGGCACGCAAGCGGCCGATCATCACGCACCAGAACCTATTTACCAGTTGGCATTTGGGCTCTCGTATACGTCGTACCGGCGAGCCGGTTCGTATTCGGGCCATTGCCGATCGCTAGCCAATTCAGGAAACCTCTCCTCGATGTTCACCGATTCGATCGCCTCTTTCCAGACCCGATCAATGAACTCGATCTCGACACCCATCCGATGACAGGCTTCCACGTGACGACGGACAATCGCCTCTACTCTCAGGCGCTTGTCGGCGGGCAGCTCTCTTACAGCTTTCAGAACGTCGGCTGGTATCTTCATTTCTATTGCTCCCCCTTTCAAATTCTACGACTTAGACGGTCTGTGTCTCAAATCTGGAACTTGAGACTCGTAACAGGCGATATTTCACCAGTATTCACGGGCGTTTATCACGCATGCAAACCCCGGTCCAATCGCCCACCCTCGGCTGTAAAGATACGAATCGAATCTGATCTGCTCTTTTAACTGTCACGTCTCTCTTTTCCACCGCCCAGTAACCTGACTGACGCTGATGCCGTTCACGACTGTCTGCAAGCGTCGCCGATCTCCAACGAGACCGAGGTCGCATAGATCGTGGCTGCGATGCGGATTACGTCCTGAACCTGGTCCTCGGTGATTCCCTGTTCAGTGACGACCTGTTCATGCGAAACGATGCACTTTTCGCAACCATTGATGGCACT
>DATEFT010000994.1:0-4726 GCA_035280505.1 Blastocatellia bacterium
CACCGATGGGCCGGGCCGTCGAGCCACCGATAGAGTCGGCCGCCCAGATCGCTGAACCGAAAGCCGGCGGCGCAATAATCGCGATCGACTTCATCGGTGAAGGTCTTGATCTCCGCGGGGTCGAGTTCGCGCTCGTCGATCAGCGCGCCGTCCGGACCGATGAGCCGGAGAACGAAGAGCTGATCGGTCTTCTGAAAAACTTTAAAGGTGTATTGATCCATCACCGTCGCCTGCCGAGGCCATTCAGCCCTGCCAGTTACGCTCCCGCGCCTACTCCGGCAGTCTTTAAGATCTCGATCAAATTTTCAGGGAAGACCTGATCGGATGTCGAAGCCAGCTCCGCCAGGGACCACCATCGATGCTCGACCATCACTTCTTTCTCGAGCGCGGTCCAGCGATCTTTTGATACTTCCTGGCCGGTAGTTCTGACGAAGAAGAATTGTTCATGAGCCATCACCCGCTCTCCATCAAAGAGTTGAAAGATGAACTCCCGTTCCGCCACCGCCTCGCCCACGGCCTCAACGACGATGCCGGTCTCCTCAAAGAGCTCCCGGCGCGCCGCCTCTTCAAAAGTCTCGTCCGCGTCGAGGGTGCCGCCCGGAGTGGCCCAGAAGTCCTGGCCCGCGATCGCTCCGCGGTTAATCACGAAGCGAAACAACAAGACCCGCTCGCTCGGGTCGATCACCAGGATTCGTGACGAAGGACGTCTTCGCATGATATCTCCTTATAGATGAGCAGCTCCGCATCCCCGGCTCTCAATCTGCTGAAGAGCTTAGGCCCGGTGAGAAGTCGGAAGGGGAGGGAAGTTCAGCTCGCTCCGACCAACTCTCGATCGAAGAGCCACTCCCCATCCCCCACCATGGCCTCCAGCGCCGCGTTGAGCGCCGGCGGGAATCGGCTTGGGTCATTCAGCCCCTCGCTGACGAACCATTGCTTAAACTGGTCCGGTTCGAGCTTTCGCGCCTCGGCACAGGCTCCGAGCATACTAAACCCATCATTGCTGCGATCTCGCGCTCTCCGATCGATTGTCCCTCGGGCGAAAGGAAGCGCAGCAAGGTAGTATCCGCGGTCTGCTGGGAAAATTTGATGGTATGCTGTTGCATCTACCCTCGTGGCGGTTCAGGGGCCGGTCTGCTGAAGGAAGCCAAGCGTCGAGGGCATCATAGGCCGAATGGCAAGACGAGGCAATAAAAATATGCAGGGGAGCGAGGGGGACAGTATTTGAGTAGTTATGAGCGGTCGCGGATTTGGACAGCGGCTTTGAACCTGAGAGATGAGAGGACGTCGTCAAACCTCAGCATCCGGAACTTTTTGCATCAGATTCCCTTTCCACCTGTAAGCGACGTAGACCAGCAAGCCCAGGGTCGCCGCGATTCCGATCTGGCGCAGCTCCCTCCATCCGTTGCTGGCAAGCAGCCAGACGCTGAGCGCAATGGCCGCGGCGGTAATGGCCGTGGCGCCCGGCAATCGAAACATCGCCGGCCGTTCATCTCCACGGCGACGCAGAACCAACAACGCCACACAGGTCGTCACATATGAGATCAGCCTGGCGATGGCGGAGAGTGTCAGCATCTGGGTGAATGTTCCCGAGATGGAGAGCGCCAGGACGATCGTGACGGCCAGCAGGATCGAGACGTGCGGGGTGTGAAAGCGCCGGTGCGTGGCACACAGGAACTGAGGAAGCTGATGCTGTTCGGCCATCGCAAACGTCAGCCGCGGCCCCGCCAGCAGACCGGCGCCCAGCACGCCGGTGCTGGAGACCAACGCGCCGGCCGCGACGATCGACGCGCCGGTCGCCCCCATGAACAGCCGGCTCGCGTCCGCCAGCGGCCGCTCGGAACCGGCCAGATTCGGGAGCGTCCCGATGCAGACCACCTGAATCAGGATGTAGAGCACCACGGTCGCACCGATGACGATCAGCATCGCAAACGGCATATTGCGCCGTGGATCACGCGTCTCACCCGCCGTAATCACCACCCCCTCGAAACCGGCGAAGGCAAAGATCAACTGCGAGGCGGCCAACGAGAAAGAACCGGGCGAGGGTGGCGTCGCAAAGGAGTATTGCTGCGGGTCGATAAAGAACAGCCCGACCCCGACAAAGACCAGGATCGGGATCAGTTTGCCGATCGCAAAGATGTCGTTGACGATCGCCGATTCCTTGACCCCGATGATATTGACGGTCGTAAAGACGGCGATCAGGGCCGTCATGACGGCGGCGCGCCAGAACCCCGAACCCGCCGGCTCCCAGAAGTAGCTGAGGTAGGTCACGATCACATTACAGATGGCGGCGGAACCGGTCAGCCTGGCCACCCAGAGCAACCACCCGATCTCAAAGCCGACCACCGGGCCCAGGGCCTCGCGCGCATACAGGTAGGGGCCGCCGGTGCCGGTGAACCGGCTCGAAACTTCCGCAAAACAGAAGACGACGAGAACGATCAGTAGCGCGCAGGCGGCAATCGCCAGGATGGAGTAGGTTCCGGTCAGGGCATAAATCTTTGACGGCAAGCTGAAGATGCTGGCGCCGACGATAAAGTTGAACATCAGCGCGACAACGTCCCATCGGCCGACGTCCCGCACCAGACCGGCATGTGTTGTTCGTTTATTCATTAAAGTGATATCGACAATTCAACCGATGTGAGAAGATTCTCGTGAACTCAGGGCACCGGAACTTCAGATTGTGAGAGGTCGCTATCCGTAGAACTCGCGCGCCGTCTCATTTCAGTTCGGCGCCCTCGATACTCCATGGCCTCCAACTCCTACTCCATGAATGCACCGAAACGTGTCGCAGGTTTTCATGGGAAGCAAAATTTTTCGGGAAGATGAATGTCGCCTTAAGCTCCTGGTCTCTGGGGGCGTCGCCACGGCGAGTACGACCGTTGACCAGGCGCCCCGGGCTCTCTTCAACCGCGAAAGACGCGAAAGACGCGAAATTGATCGATTAATTTCGCCTCTTTCGCGTCTTTCGCGGTTGAGGATAACCAGGCCGGGCCCCGGTGATATCAGCTTACGGATTCTCGAGCGTGGCCTTGCTATTCACGATCAGGCGATCGGCTTTCACCACTCCCCGGAGCGTGGAGTTTCCGTTCAAGGTCACGGTGCCGTTCGGCGCCATGACCGTTGCGGGAAGCACCACGTTGCCGTTGATGCTGAGTCCTCCGGCCGCGAACTGCAACGCGAGCCAGTCGGCCGGATGGTTCGAGAACGTCACGCCGCTGTTGACCGAGAGCCCTCGATTGAGGACCAGGATCACCGGGCCCCTGACTTCGATCCGGCTGCCGCCGTTCAGCGTCAGGTTCTGCAGGTTGTAGATCGACGGTCCGGCCCCCGCCTCCCCGAGGATGAATCCGCTGCGGCCGTTGGCCGAGAGGCTGCCGTAAGTGCCGGGCGGCACCGCGACGAGGCCGACATCGCTATTGAGCGTGAGGTTACGCACCGTCGCGAAGTCTCCGGCGCTCCCGCCGGGCTCGTCGATCGTGACGCTTCGCGTGCCGGGGGGCTGTGGCGGCGCGGCGACGGCGGGCAACGTGAGAGGATCGATCCGCCGCACGACGTGGCGAATCGCGGCGTTGCCGTTGAGCGTGAGGGTGTGGGTGGCCGGATCCATGGAACCGGCGCCCTCGAGCATGCCCTCGAAAGCGGACTGGCCGTTCAGCCGAACCTCCGGCCTGCCCGGCACGAGCAGGTCGCCGACAATCCGTGAATCTCCGTTGAGCGTGGTGTTCTCCGCGGTGAGGATCTGGACCGAGCCGTCGATGGCGCCGCTGAGCGAGGTCGCATGCCGCACCAGAGCGGTGACGCCGATCTCAATTGTGCCGGTGGTGCCGCCGACGTAGTTCGGGTCGTCCACGGTCGCGACCACCGTGTAGAGGCCGGGGTAGGTCGGCGGAGCGGACCCGCCGTTATAGGTGAAGATCACGGGCAAGCCGGCGGGCGCGGTGGCGGCCGTGGCGTTGCGCGGTGAACCGTCATAGAAGGCGGCGAGACCGCCGAGCGTCACCGAAGCGTTCGCTCTCACGACCGTGATGGTCAGTTCCAACGAATGGGACCCGCCGGGATTGGTGGCGACCACGAGCGCCCTGTATTCACCCGCCGCAGTGGGGGTGCCGGAGATGACGCCGGACGCCGGATCTATCTGCAGTCCCGGCGGCAATCCCTGCGCGCGGTAGTCGGTGGGCGAATGGGTCGCGGTGATCGCGTAACGGAACGGCTCGCCGAAGGTCGTGCTCGCGGCGGGGGCGCTCATGATCAGCGGAGGTTCGGTGCCCACAAAGGTGACGACGGACTGCGAGGGAAGCTCAAACGTGAACGCACCATTGTCGATGGTCAGCGGCGCTTGCGACTCCAGAGACTGCGTGGCCGAAGTCACCCACGGCGTGACGGTCGAAGCGGTGAATCCGCCGAGGTTGAACTTCTGCGTTTCCGGGAGAGTCGTGTTGTTCACCACCACGATCGCGAACCGGCCCGAGACCGGATCCTTGAAGGCGGAGAAGCTGAGCGGACCGCTGCTGGCGGAGACGTCGATCCGCAGATCGCCCGGGCGAACGAAGCGGCTGAATTGTCCCATGGCGAAGCCCCGCCGTTGCGGCACGCCGGAGGCGTTCAGCAAGCCGTTGGCATTCCCGATGGTCTTCCACCAGATGTAGGCGCTCATGTTGCCCGTCGTCAGGCAGTCGTTGATCTGCGCCGCCGTGTTGACGGCCTCCGCGATGGTCTGGTCGTTGACGAG
>DATEFT010000995.1:0-6128 GCA_035280505.1 Blastocatellia bacterium
CTGGAACTCGACGAAGAGGGGAAGAGCAGGGAAGTCACGCCGACCGCGATCCGGTTGATTCAACATTTCCACCTGCTGGCCCGCGGGGTCAAGAGCTACCAGCCGCGGCCGCGAGGCACGGAGATCAAGCATGCGGAGACCGTCGTTCGCCGTCTGGGAGCGGAGGGCGCGTGGTTCTTCATCGAGTATGCGCTCTCCGAGGCCAAGAAGACCCGCTTCAAGATGGCCCAGTTCGGAGGCACCATGCAGTACCTGGATGCGGCCGAAGCCGCCTGGCGGCAGCGCCACGAAGATCAGAAGCATGTCTTCCAACGCGAGATGGAGGAACTGGCCAGTCAGAAAGAGGAGGAGCAACTGATTCACGAGACCGAAGAGCGGATCCGCACGCTCCGGCCGGAGGCCTTCAAAGCGCTCTATGCGAAGGGCAGGGAAGAGATCATCCGCAAGACTCCGGCGGCCGCCACCTGGGATGAAGAGACGATCGAGGGACCGATCATGGCTCTGATCAGGGAGCAGATGCTGGCCGAGATTCCGAAGCCGAACCGGTCATAGGTCCATGAAACAGACGAAAGACGCGAAATCATCCATCTGGCGGGCTTTCGCGTCTTTCGTCTGTTTCGCGGTTTAAAGGGTGATCAGGATCCGGCCGCTCATCCATGCTCTTCGGCCGGGGCCGGATGTTCGGGCGGTTGCAGGCGCCGAATCACGAACGGCTCGCGGACCGTGGTATTGAACAACTGGGCGGCCGTCAGGGCGGCGCGCAGCCGGGCCTCCGGATCATCGGCCAGCCCCGGAGCCTCCTTGGAAGTGAACAGCGAACCGAGCGCCACCTGGGCGCCGCTGCCGATCGCCGCAAATCCGCAGTCCCAGCGACCGATCTGATAGTCGGAGTCGATCTCCCACAACTCGCCCCGGTATCCGACGAGGAAACACCCGCCATACTCCGCATCGCTCTCTTTCCTGGCGAAGCCTTTCTCCTTGAAGCAGGCGCGCACCGCATCCACCCAGACCGTGGAGAGGTACGCCTCGGCGGTCAACGACGACGGTTGCTCCGGTGGCAGAAAACCGTAACGAAGAATCTGCCCCATTCGGAAAGACGAGGTGAAGCCCATCAGGAACTGTCCAGTTTGAAAGACCTTCTCGTCCGCGCGGATGCAGAGCAGATGCCCCGCGATCCCCGCGCTGTCGCCGCCGATCCAGATCTCTTCGCGATGCTTGACCCCGACAATACAGGTCATCAGTCGTTCCTTTCGATAGTTGTTAATGGTTAGCCGCAGAGACTGCGCCTCGGCTTCGGCCGGCTGAGAAATACTTCGGCCTCTATAACTGGCGCACCCAGATGTGGATTCCTGCAGGATGCGGATTGATTCCAAGAGGTCCGCTCGCTCTCGGTACTGATCCGTCGCCACAATCCAGATCTTGCCGTACTGGACATCTAGTTCTCTTCAATCGCGACTCGCAGTTGAAGAATCGATTTTGTGTACCAGGTGTTTAGATTGCCTGAGCAGTATTTCATCATCTCGCCGGTCTTTCAAGACCCTCGGTGCCGGGCGCTGAGGAAGAGGGCGGGGCAGGGGGGAAAAGAGAGACGGGGCGCGAAGGTCTGGCATCTCCTTCGCGCCCCGTCTGGTTAATGAGCGATTATTTCAAGAGAGTGAGAACCAGGCAGTAGACCTGAGTTTCTCCGATTTCACCGCTCTAGAAGGTCAGTTTCAGAGCGAACTGCAGTTCACGGGCATCCCCGACGATACTGTTGATTTTGCCCGCGTTGCCGGTCGGGGTGAAGACTCCGCCGGAGAAGGTGTAGATCTGGGTTCCGTCATCGGTGTTGGCCGGCAGATCGAAGTTCGCGCGATTGAGGAGGTTGAAGGCCTCGATGCGGAACTGCAGGCTGCGGCTCTCCGTGAACCGGAAGACCTTGACCATCGCCACATCCACGCTCCGGTAGTTCGGACCGTTCAGAATATTCCGGCCGGCAGTGCCGCGGGTTCCCGGGGTGGGAGTCGCGAACGCCGCCAGGTTGATCCATTGATCCGGAGTCCGGCCGCCCGCCGGGATCAGGCTGACTCCCGGAACCAGGTTGGGCCGCGCCGAGTTCTCATCGGTGCCGTCGCCGTCGGGATCGCCGCTGACCAGCGGGGTGAAGGGCAGACCCGACGAGAGCGTCAGGATCGAGTTGAACTGCCAGTTGTTGGCAATCCGTCCGGCCCAGCCTTTCAGGCGGCTCCCCGGCAGATCGTAAGTGAGGTTTCCGACGAAGGTATGGCGAACGTCGAAGTTCGACCGGCCGCGATCGAGGCTCCGGTTATAGGGATCGAAAGTCCGGGCCTGGCCGTTGGTGAACTCCTGACGGCCGCCGGTGCCCGAGACGTCGTCGATTGACTTCCCGAAGGTATACGAGGTCTGGAATTGCATCCCCCGGCTGAAGCGCTTGGCCGCGCCCAGGTTGACCGCGTGATAGTGCGAATTGAATCCCTGAATCTGCGAACGGATGATCCCGAAATTGGGATTCCGAACCGGGCCGCCGGGCGTGACGGCGGTATTGATGTCGCCCATTCCGAGCAGGTTGACGCCGCGTCCGCCGACATAGCCGACCGTCGCGACGGTCCCGAAACCGAGCTCGCGCTGAACGTTCAGGTTGTACTGCACCGAGTACATCGGATTGAGGTCGTATTCGATCGATTCCGTCAACGGCCGGCCGTTGGCGAAGATCGAGGGGTTGAGCGGCAATCCGCTCGCGATGACTTCAGCTCTCGGGACGACCCGCGTTCTGATAAAGGGCAGGGAACCGTAGGCCGCGCTGCGGTAGCTGCCGAAGAGCGGCTGTTCGTGGAAGATTCCGACGCCGCCCCTCAGGGCCGTCTTGCCGTTGCCGAAGACATCGTAGGCGAAACCGATGCGCGGCGCGATCCCGTTCTTGGACGTCTCAAAGAAGGTTCCGCCCACGGTCACGGTCGGATCGCTGATGTTGCGGAGATTGGCGGTCTTGCCGTTGACTTCGGTGGGCGAGGTCACGATCTCGTAACGCACGCCGAGGTTGAGAGTCAGCCGCGGGGTCAGCCGGAAATCGTCCTGGAAGAAGAACCCATAGAGCGATTGCCGATAGCCGCGCACGAAGTCGGAATTGGGATCCGATCCTTCGAGATCTCTGACGGTGAAGCTCAGCAGGTTGGGCACCGAATTGAACCGCAGCCGTCCGCGAGTCCGTGATTCGGCGCGCCCGTTGAACTGGAACCGCTCGAAGGTGAAGCCGGTCTTCAGGTTGTGCCGGCCGTGCAGGATGAAGAGGTTGTCGGTGAATTGAAAATTGTTCTGGTAGAACAGCTTCGGGTTGGTCCGGTCGGTGCCGATCGGCGAGAGACCCGTGACGTTCACTTCGCCCAGCGGGCGGCCTTGAATGAGCGACAGCGCGCTCGCCGGATCCGGAATCAGTTCCGAAGGCGTGCTGCGATTGAAACCGAACCGGGCCTCGTTGGAGAGGTTCGCGCCGATCAGTTTGCGATACTCGAGCGTCGCCACCTGTTTGCGATTCCGGGCCTGATTCGTGTAGTCCGGGAAGAACCGCGGCAGCACGTAGTCCGAATCGTCCAGCAGGTACCGGGCCAGGAAGGTATCGGTTGAGGAGAAGTTGTGGTCTCCTCGGACCGTGAAGAAATCGTCGCGCGATTTGCGGTTCGTGATGCCGGTGAATTCGGCGATTCCGTCGGCGGGGTTGCCGACGACGGCTCCGTTCTGCCTCGGGAAGAGGTTGAGCAACGGCACCGCGCGCGGATCGATGGTCAGCGAGTTGCGAGCGGCATCGCTGGGCACGTAGGAGAGGACCGAGACGCCCTTGTATTCACGCAGCCCTTCATAGCTGGTGAAGAAGAAGGTCTTGTCGCGGATGACCGGGCCGCCCAGCGTGAACCCGTACTGGTTGCGCCGGAATTCGGGCCGCTGCTGGTCGAAGAAGTTCCGCGCGTCCACGTTGTCGTTGCGCATGAACTCGAAACCCGAACCATGGAACTCGTTGGATCCGGACTTCGTGACCGCGACGAAGACTCCGCCCGCCGTCCGCCCGTACTCCGAGCTGAAGGTATTGGTCAGGACGCGAAACTCCTTGACCGTCTCGACCCCGACCAACAGACCCTGGGCGGAGCCCGGCGTGTTGTTGAGCGCGTCGTTGATGGTGGTCCCGTCGATTTGATAGAGATTCTGGCTGGGGCGCGCGCCGCCCACCGAGAACCGCTGACCGCGGCCGGTATTGGCCGTCTGCGCGCTGGCGCGGCTGTTGACCACGCCCGGCTGCAACAGAATCAACTGGGCCATGTCTCGCCCGTTGAGCGGCAGATCCCGGATCTTCTTCTCGTCGACCAGTCCGTTCATGGTCGAACCCGTCGTCTCGACGTTGATCGCCTCGACGTTGACCATGACCGTCTCTCGGGTCCCGCTGACCTTCAAGTTAAAATTAATTACCGTCTCTTCGGCGACGGTGATCGCGACCTTGTTCCGGGTCTCAGGGGCGAATCCCTGCTGCTCGGTACGTACCTCGTAGGCACCGGGCTGAAGACCGGTCATCCGGTAGTAACCGCGATTGTTGGTCCGGACCCCTCGCGTGTAACCGGTGGTCGGACTGTAGACCGTCACGACCGCGCCGGCCACGGCCGCCCCCTGCGGGTCGAGCAGGACGCCCGAGAGCGTACCGCTGGTAGCTTGCCCTAATGCCCAGGTACTGCATAGAGCGATAGATAACACAATACCAAGCACAATTCTGTGTGGAGTTACCATATCCTAATCCCTTTCCTTCATAGAGGGTATACGATATCCGTTTCGTCCTTAGCCATTATTTACTGTTGGAGTTCAGAGAACAGATTCGATTTAGTGGTGCTGGTTACATGTGCGGAGAATTGCCAAAATCATTTGGCGCTTGCAGAGGAGCATTGCAGAAATGTTCCCCGATTCCCATACACCGCCACGGCTTCTCGCCGGGTCTATTTCACCTGCGTTTAGATTGACGTTGCAGAGCTAGCTTCCAGTGGGGCTATCTTAATAGCAAGGATGTCGATTATTAGCTGTCTTCCGTAGCTATTTTTACAATCTTACTGCTTGCTGGCTGCTTAAGATCTGAGTCTATTGGTTAAACTACCCCAAATATTATGACGGCTAATTTTATGGCGGCCAATTTACTCGCGGCCCGGTACCGTGTCAAGACTTTTAATTAAACCGCGCCGCCGCGCCGTGCTATCGGATGGCTTCTGAGCCCGAGCTAACTCAGGTTTGATCTGAAGCTACTAACTATTCGGGACGCGCGCGCACCGGAGTACGGTCGGGTTATGAGCGGGGGCTGAGCTGCGGAAGGGTCCGGAATCTATCTTATCGCTTCGTTACGTACTAAAATCGGAGTCCTGGTAGTTCCGGGTTTTTGTTCACCTCATTCAGATATATATATCTTTCTTCTTCGCCGACCTTTAATATTTATATATATTTATTTTATGTAATGCTTTTGACGAAACAGCGTTGACTTCCCTATTTAAAGTGTGTACCGTACGCGGTATCGGCAGGATAATTCACGGTATCTGGTAAAAGGGTAAGCCATGTTTGGGTAATCTCAGATCAAGGTTGTCTGGACGGGGTCATGCATTAATGCGGTTTTCTCGGGAGCGCAGTTCTCTTGATCCGGTGACGCCGATACGGTCATCTCGAAGCGGCCATCACAAACTCATGCCACCGCCCAGCGACTGAGTAACAATCAGCTTCATTATATAAAACAGATACATACCAGCACTGCATCGCATGATCGGCATATTATAACTTGGTAAGATGTGACAGAGAACGTGAGTCAGGACCACAATAAGTGGGTAATATTTTCTCTAACTCCATAACCAGTCGCCTACAGATATGAAAATAATTGCCGGTATGGTGTTGTTCGCTTGTACAGCCGCCACGTGGCAGGTAGGTTCATTAGAGAAACATGCCGTAGAGTCTGTACAACGAACCTTCGTCTCCAAACTCGACGCGGATCTGCCTAACACGCCCTTCAGGGCGTGGTTCAGTCAGCTCGTCGGTCCGGAGGCGGTGGTGGTCTGGCAGTTGACTGAATGCGGAGAGCATGAGGATCGACCGGCCACGACCGATCAGGATCAGACCGC
>DATEFT010000996.1:0-2056 GCA_035280505.1 Blastocatellia bacterium
GGCCGCCGGCGCTCGCCAACAATAAACTCTCGGTGAACAACTGGCGCAACACCCGGACCCGGCTGGCGCCGAGTAACAGCCGCACGGCGATCTCGCGCTGACGCGCCGCCTGGCTCGCCAGCATCAGTCCCGCGACATTCAAACAGGCGATCAGCAACACCAGGGTGACCACGCCCAGCGCGACGCTCGCCACTTTCGTGATCGTCTCGATCTCCCCGGGATCTTGCGATGAAGCCCACGTCCCCGGATAGAGTTTGATTGTCGTTCGCAGCTCCGGCGCAGACGAAGGGCGGCCCTGCTTCAATTGTGAAAAGGCCATCGCGATTGCGGCCTCGGCCTGCTGCAGCCCCACGCCCGGCTGCAACCGCCCTGTCAGGTCCAATCCTCCCACATCACTTTGGGTAAGCCGTTGGTCCCCCTGGTCGAGTTGATCATGCATCAGCAGCGGCGCCCAGAGATCGGGCGCTCTGCCGTTAACGCCGCTAAAGTTCCCTTGGGCCACCCCGACCACCGTGAAGGCGTGCCCATTGAGCAGAATCGTTCGACCCACAATATCGGGGACCCCGCCAAAACGCCTTTGCCAGAAACCGTGACTGAGCACGGCGACCGGATGCGCTCCGGCCGCCTGATCGTCCTCCGGCGTCAGCACCCTTCCCAGCGCCGCCTTGCCGCCAAACGCTGAAAAATAGGTCCCCGTCACGAGCAAGCCATGCAGCTCCTCCGTCTCGCCATCAATCACCGCCGTGCTTCCAAAATTCGAAGGCCCCAAAACAAGTTCTGAATGGTAAACGGCAAACAAATCCGCCACCGCGCTCGACCGTTCGCGCAATTCGAGATAATCGGTATAGGAAAACCCCATCAGCCCGAACGGCCTGCGCACAAAAACGATGCGGTCGGCGTCGTTGATCGGCAGCGGTCGCGTCAGAATGGTATTGGCGACGCTGAAGATCGCCGTATTTACCCCAATCCCCAGCGCCAGCGTGAGAATCGCAATCAGGGTGAAGCCGGGTTTCTTCAATAACATTCGCACGCCATAGCGCAAGTCCGGCCAGAGACTTTCTATCCATCGCAACCGGCTTTGATCTCGATACGCCTCCTTCACCTGCTCCACTCCGCCAAAACTACGCCGCGCCGCTCGCTGCGCCTCTTCCAGGCTCATCCCTTGCTTCAGATTGTCCTCAATCTGCATTTCGAGGTGCGAGCGGATCTCCTCCTCCAGCTCTCGCTCGAGATTTCGCTTCAGAAACAAGCCCCGCAGGCGGTGAAGGATCATGCGTAATCTGGTCATGCGCTCTCCTCCGAAGACTTCCTGTTGATTAACAACAGAAGTCTAAGCCACTTCCTGTAGGTAGTCAACATACAAAGGTAAAATAAGCCCATCAACCGAGGTCAAGCGCTCCAGCCGTGAGTCCTCGTGGAAAAACAAAAGATGTGCGCACCGGCCTTGGAGTTCGCTGTTGCTTGTCATAGGATCGGGACGGGCTGAGGATCAGCGACCGGCGGTCGCCAAGCGCGACGCCTCGCCGCCAGGATACGATTTATGACCAATTCAGAGATCTCGCGTCTCCGACTTCACAACCAGCGCATTGCCCGCGCCACGTTCAAGCGGCCGGCCGAGGTCGTGGCCTGGATGGGCGCCGTTCAGGCCCAGGACTATCTGGGCGCGCTCTGGGCGGTCGGATTGCGCATGCGGAAGGCGGTCGAAACCGATATCGAGCGGGCGCTCGCCGATCGAACGATTCTTCGGACCTGGCCGATGCGAGGCACGATGCATTTCGTGGCGGCGGCGGACGCGCGGTGGATGCTTGAACTGATGACTCCGCGCATTGTGGCCAACCTCGCGCCATGCTTCCGGCGGCAGTTCGACCTCGATGAGCGCACATTCGCGCGCAGTAGAGAATTGTTCGAACGCGCGCTGCAGGGCGGCCGGCGACTGACCCGAACCGCCATGTATCAGGTGTTGGAAGAGGGCGGCGTTTCAACGGCCGGCCGCGGCCGACACATCTTGTGGCGCCTGGCGCAGGACGGCACCATCTGCTTCGGCTCGCGCGAAGGC
>DATEFT010000997.1:0-16192 GCA_035280505.1 Blastocatellia bacterium
CCTCGCCACCGGCGATCTCTTCAATAAAGAGACGAAGGTCAAGAACGTCTTCATCGACGGCAAACTCTACGACATCAAACCGCCGGATCCAGCCCGGCCGGGCCCGGGCGGCCGGGGGCCGCGCGGAGGGCCGCCGGTGGCCGCCCCCGAGACCTGGAGCCTGACCATCAATTCGCCCCAGGGTCCGCTGCCCGGCACGCTCACGATCAGGCCCGACGGCGGCTCTCTGCGGGGAGAGATCGACACCCAGTTCGGCACGGTCCCGATCAGCAATGCCAGCCTCAAGGGCGACGAGTTGAGCTTCGACTTCACCGTCGAGGTGCAGGGCCAATCGATGCCGGTCTCCGCCAAAGGCCGGATCGCGGGCGACGCGATCAACGGGACCATGGAGACCGCCGGTCAGAGTTTCGTCTTCAACGGGACCAGAAAACCTTCCAGGCAACAGTGATTCGCCTTCTCAACCAGGAGCAAATTTTATGATGAGTCATCGTCTTCATCCCAGGTTCAAGCCGGCTCTGCGAAGCTGGCGGCTCTTGCTCATCTCGACCCTGTGGTTCGGGTTGAGCGCGGCCCTGCAGGCGCAATCCTCTCAATCGCCGGGCCCGAGCGAAATCGTGATCCGCCATGCGACGATTATGACGGCCTCGCACGGCACGATCGCCAACGGATCGATCCTGATTCGCGACGGCAAGATCGCGGCCGTCGGCAAGGACGCCGACGTCAAGGCGTCGCCGAACGCCAAGGTCATCGACGCGACCGGCATGTACGTCACTCCGGGGTTCGTCGACTCCCACTCGCACACGGCGCTCGATTCGGTCAATGAGGGCACGCTCTCGGTCACGGCCATGGTCCGGATGCGCGATGCGATCGACGATACCGACGTCAACATCTATCGCCAGTTGGCGGGCGGGATGACCACCATTCACCAGTTGCACGGCAGCGCCAACAGCATCGGCGGTCAGAACTCGATCATCAAGCTGAAATGGGGCCGCCCGGTCGAGGAGATGATCGTCGGCGACGCCCCGCGCACCATCAAGTTCGCGCTCGGCGAGAACCCCAAGCGGGCCAACTCGCAGATCCTGCCGGGCGCGCCGCGCCGCTTCCCCGCCACGCGGATGGGAGTCGAGGAGACGATCCGGGAGGCCTTCACGCAGGGCCGCGAGTACCTCAAGAAGTGGGACGATTACCGGGCGGCCAAGAGCCGCGGCGAAGATCCCCTGCCCCCGCGCCGCGATCTGAAACTGGAGGCCATCGCCGACGTGTTGACCGGCAAGATGGATATTCACTCGCACTGCTACCGCACCGATGAGATCGTCATGCTGATGCGGCTCTGCGAGGAGTTCGGGATCAAGGTCCGGACGCTGCAGCATGTGCTCGAAGGCTACAAAGTGGCCCCCGAGATCGCCAGGCACGGCGCCAGCGCCTCGATCCTGCCCGATTGGTGGGCGTACAAGATGGAGGCCTACGACGCCATCCCGTTCAATGCCGCGATCATGACCCGCCGCGGCATCGTCGTCTCGATCCATTCCGACAGCAACGAACATGCCCGCCGCTTCTACCAGGAGGCCGGAAAGATGATGAAGTACGGCGACCTCACCGAGGAGGAGGCGTTGCGGCTGGTCACGCTCAACCCGGCCATTCAAATCCGCCTGGATCATCGGATCGGCAGCATCGATGTCGGCAAAGACGCCGATCTGGTGCTCTTCAACGGCCATCCCTTCAGCGTCTACTCGCGGCCGGAGCTGACCCTGATCGAGGGAGAGGTCTACTTCGACCGCCAGGCGGATCTGAAACGGCGCGAGACGCTGGCGAAGGAGAAGCGGGAGCTGATCGAACGCGAACGGAAGACGCCGCCCCAGGCGCAACCGACGCTGCCGATCCCGACGGCCACCCCGAGCTTGACCGAAGAAGATCTGGACGGACATCCGCACCAGGAGAACCGACCACAAGACTAGGCGGAGCATAAAGCGATGAACAAAAGACTTCAGTTCCTGACCACCATCAGCCTGATCACGATCGGGATCTCCGCGATCTGCGCGCAATCTAAATCCGAGCATGGCACCTACGCCATTCGGAACGCCAAGATCTTCACCGTCACGGGAGCGACCATCGAACGCGGATCGGTGCTGATCAAAGAGGGCAAGATCGCCGCGGTCGGTCCCACCGTGGCCATCCCCAAAGAGGCCAGGGTGATCGACGCCGCGGGGCTCTCGGTCTATCCCGGCCTGATCGACTCCAACACGATTCTCGGATTGAGCGAAGTCGGCCAGGTCAACGCCACCGTCGACACGACCGAGCTGGGCGATTTCAAGGCCAACATGAAGGCGCTGACGGCCGTCAATCCGCACAGCGAGTTGATTCCGGTGGCGCGCATGAACGGCGTGACCACCGCGCTGACCTGCCCGCGCGGCGGGCTCATCTCGGGCCAGTGCGCGCTGATCGACCTGGACGGCTGGACGCCGGAGGAGATGAAACTCCGGGCTCCGGCGGCGATCCAGATCAGCTATCCGGCGCTCGGCGCCGGACGCGGCGGCGGGGAGTTCCGGCGCGGGGGCGACCAGGCGGGCGAACAGCAACGCCAGCAACGGGACCGCCAGATCGAGGCGCTGCGCAAGAAGTTCGAGGACGCGCAGGCCTACGCCAAGGCCCGGGAAGCGGCCGCCGCCGACCGGAGCCTCCCGGCCCGGACCATCGACCTCGGACTCGAAGCCATGATCCCGGCCCTCAAGGGCGAGGTCCCGGTGCTGATCCAGGCCAGCAAGGAGCGCGAGATCAAAGGGGCGATCGAACTGGCCGACCGATTCAAGCTCAAACTGATCATCAGCGGCGGCGAGAGCGCGCACCTGGTCGCCAAGACCCTCAAGGAGAAGAATATCCCGGTGATCCTGAGCCAGGTCCTGGATCTGCCCGAGACCGAAGACGATCCTTACGACTCGGCCTACGCCCGAGCGGCCGAACTCTACCAGGCCGGCGTCAAGTTCGCCTTCTCGACCGGCACCGCCTCCGACGTCCGCCTGCTGCCCTATCACGCCGGCACCGCCGCCGCCTTCGGGCTCCCGAAGGATGAGGCGCTGAAGGGCGTGACGATCTACCCGGCTCAGATTCTGGGAGTCGGAAAACTGGTCGGCAGCATCGAAGCCGGCAAGCTCGCGAATCTGGTCATCACCGACGGCGACATCCTGGAGTTCCGCACCAAGGTCAAACAGATCTTCATCAACGGACGCCCGGTCGATCTCTCGAACAAGCACACGCGGCTCTACGAGAAGTTCAAAGACCGGCCCTGATCACGACGTGGTTAAACCGCGGAAGGCGCGGAAGACGCTAAATCGCCCCTTTTTTCGCGTCTTCCGCGTCTTCCGCGGTTAAGAAAATATAAGCGCTCCCACTCGGCCAACCTCGCGCGCCCGCCCCAGTAGGACCTTTCAACACCTCGACGATACGAAATTTTGGAGAAATGCAGAATCGTGAATACCCACCCGGCCCGATCGATCTCGGACGGTCCGCTAACCGGCGTATTTTCTGCGAGCCTCCGATCTGGTCTGTCACTTGCCTAGTCATGGGCGTCGGTTTTTGGTTGATAGTCAGTGCCAGATACTCATCCCGTAAATACATTCGATTAACCAGATTGATAACCAAGATTGAAGTAGCAGGTTAAGAAAAGTCCGGAGAGACAAAGTCAGGAGAGACATGGATAACATCCGTCACCAAATTACAGTTACCGGTTTGTTACTGACGCTACTATTCTCAACGCTGTCGGCGGTCTCGGCGCACGCGCAATCGACGGCGACGCTGCGCGGGACGGTCACGGATCCGGCGGGCGGCATCTTGGTGGGGATCAAGGTCGTGGTTCGCAACCAGGGGACGGGCCTGGAGCGCACGGCGCAGACCGACATTTCCGGAATTTATCAGGTCGCCTCTTTACCGGTCGGTGTTTATCGAGTCGAGGTTCAGGCATCCGGGTTCGCCCCTCAGACCATCACCGACCTTAGACTTGAAGTCAGCAGCACGGTGGTCCAAAACATTCAGTTGAGAGTCGGCGACGTCTCGCAGAATGTCAGTGTCACGGCTAGCGGTCAGATCCTGGAAACGGCCACGGTCACGGTCGGTGAGGTCATCGATCAGAAGACTGTGCAGGAGATTCCGCTCAACGGCCGACACTTCGTCGACCTCGGCCTGCTGATTCCCGGATCGGTGACGCCGCCGCAATCAGGCTTCTTGACGTCACCGATCCGTGGCCAGGGTTCGCTCTCCTTCAATACGGCCGGCGGGCGCGAAGACACGGTCAACTTCATGATCAACGGCGTCAATCTGAACGACATGAGTCAGAACCAGATCGCCTTCCAGCCGTCGATCAATACCATCCAGGAGTTCAAAGTCGACAACTCGACCTTCAGCGCCGAGTACGGCCGCAATTCGGGCGCCATCGTCAATATCGCGACGCGCTCCGGCACCAATACCTATCACGGCGAGGTCTTCGAATTCATCCGGAACGACGCGCTCGACTCGCCGAACTTCTTCGACCTGAACGGCAAGCTGCCGTTCAAACGGAATCAGTTCGGCGGCGCCGTGGGCGGCCCGGTCAAACTGCCGCGCTTCGGCGTCGGCGGACCGTCATACATCGACGGCAAGGATCGGACCTTCTTCTTCTTCAGTTACGAAGGTTTGCGGCAACGCCAGCAGTCGACCGTCTTCAGCAATGTGCCGAGCGACACCCAGCGGGCCGGGTTCACCAATCCGGCCAGCCAGCAACTGCTCAGTTTCATCCCGCGGGCCAACGGCATCGGGCCCGGCAATCGGCCCGGCTTCATCGGTTCGGCCCCGACGCCGGTCAATCTCGACCAATGGACCGGCGATCTGAGCCACGAGTTCAACGCCAAAGATCGGATCCACGGCTATTACGCCATTCAGAGCGACCTCCGCAACGAGCCGCTCCTGCAGGGGAACTCGCTCCCCGGCTTCGGCGATACGCGCCAGGCGCGCCGCCAGATTCTGACGCTCAACGAGACCCACGTCTACAGCTCGAATCTGGTCAACGAAGCGCGCGCCGGTTTCAACCGGATTCGCATCAACTTCACGCCGAACAATCTGCTCAATCCGCGCAGTCTCGGGATTCAGAACGGAATCGACGAGTCGATCGGGCTGCCGCAGATTACGATCCCTTCCGTGACGTTCAACCTCGGCGGCCCGGCCAACTTCCCGCAGGGGCGCGCCGACACGACGGCGGTCCTCTCGGACACCGTCAGTTACCTGCGCGGACGCCATTCATTCAAGTTCGGCGGCGAGTTCCGGCGCTTCTACAACAACACCTTTACGCGGGATACCGGCCTCTACCGCTTCAACAGTTTTGAAGATCTCGGCGCCGGCAATGCCAGTTCGTTCACCATCACCCTGGGAAATCGAACCAGCAGCATCGGCACCGGCGCGCTCGGATCCTTCGTTCAGGACAGTTTCAGACTGAAACCCAACCTCACCCTGGAGATCGGCTTGCGCTACGAATGGAACATGACGCCCACCGAGCGCTACGATCGTTTTGCGGTCTTCGATCCGCAGACCGTCTCGTTACTCCCTGGTACCGACTTGCCCTATCGACAGAACGACAAAAATTTCCAGCCGCGATTCGGTTTCGCCTGGACTCCATTCAAGAATGGAAAGACCGTGGTCCGCGGAGCATATGCGATCCTCACCGATCAACCCGTGATCGGGGTCGTCGGCGGGTTGAGTTCCAATCCGCCGTATGCGACACCGAGCACTTTTGCGCCGTCGACCAACCCGCCGGTGCCGTTCATCAATCTGAGCGACCCGAACGGCGTCAACGGTTCGGGCACGCTCGCGCCCAACTCCGTGGATCCGAACTTCGAGAATGCTTATGTGCAATCCTGGAATCTGAACCTTCAACGTGAGCTCCGCCCGGACTTCGGAGTCCAGGTCGGCTACTTCGGATCGAAGGGAACGCACCTGCGAATTTCACGCAATATCAATCAGGGGGCCACTGCCACGCGCCCCTTTGCCAGACTCTCAGCCAACAGCCCGATCCTCCCGGGCACTTTACTCAACAATATTACCGAGATCGGCAGCGGCGGCAATTCATCCTACAATGCCCTGTGGGTCTCGGCCACCAAGCGGCTCGCGCGGGGCGTGCAGTTCAACACCTCATACACCTGGTCGAAATCCATCGACTACAACTCGCTCAACACCCAAGGGGTAGTCATTCAGGATAGCTTCAATCTGCGTAATAACCGCGGGTTGTCGGATTTCGACGCGCGCCATCGATTCGTTGTAAGCGCGCTCTATGAACTGCCGTTCCGCGGAAACCGCCTCAAGACCGGTTGGCAACTTTCGACCATCGCCCAGTTTCAGACCGGCAACCCGGTCAACATCGTCACCGACCTGGCCACTGTGACCGGCATCACCAACACCGGCCGGCCCGACCTGATCGGCGACCTCCGGGTCATCGGCAACAAAGATCAATGGTTCACCAACGGGGTCTGCGGCCTGGGGGCCAACGGTCAACAGGTCCCCTGCACTGCGAATTCGGTCTTCTTCCTGAGCAGAGCACGCTTCGGGAATCTGGGCCGCAACGCCGTGACCGGACCCGGATTTCAGAACGTCGATTTCTCGATCCTCAAAAATACCAAGCTCAAAGAGCGTCTGAACCTGCAGTTCCGCGCCGAGATCTTCGACCTCTTCAATCACGTGAACTTCGGTCAGCCCGGCAATCTCGCGGTCGCGACGGGCCCCACGAATTTCGGCGTGATCTCCAACACCCGGTTCCAGACCGGCGACTCCGGTTCATCGCGGCAGATGCAGTTCGCCCTAAAATTGATCTTCTAAACAGATAACAATCATCACGAGTTCACCCGCCAAAAGCGGAGCGGACGGAAAACACCACCCAATCCTCCAGTTTTCCAGTCGCTCCGTTTTTCCTTTTCTTATCGGCGCCCGCGAAAGACGCCAAAGCCGGATAATTTCGCGTGTTCCGCGGTCGAATCTAAAATTCCCAAAACTTATTTAATCCCGCCCGGTTGCCGTCATATCGATTTTTTATTACACTATAACTTTCGTTTATCGAACCGCAGACCGAACGAGAAGGGGAAAATTCAATGCCGATGCAATTTGATTTGACCGAAGAGCAGATCCAGGTCAAGCGAATGACTCGCCAATTCGCCGAGACCGAGATCAAGCCCCACGTCATGGAGTGGGATGAAACGCAATACTTTCCGCGCGAGCTGTTTTCGAAGATGGCCGGACTCGGGTTGATGGGGGTGATCGTCCCCGACGAGTACGGCGGGGCGGGAATGGGCTACATCGAATACGCCACGATCATCGAGGAGCTGGCGCGGGTCGATGCGTCGGTGGCCCTCTCGGCCGCCGCGCACAATTCGCTCTGTACCAATCACATCTTGCAGTATGGGAGTGAGGAGCAGAAGCGAAGATTCGTGAATCCGTTGGCCAAAGGCGAGAAGCTGGGCGCCTGGGCCCTGACGGAGCCGGGGTCGGGTTCCGACGCCTCAGGGATGAAGACGACCGCCGTCCGGCGCGACGGCGGATGGGTCATCAACGGGACGAAGAACTTCATCACCCACGGGATTTCGGCCGACATCTGCGTCGTCTCCGCCATCACCAACCGCGAAATGCGTTCGCGCGGGATCAGCATGTTTATCGTCGAGCGGGGCCGGGAGGGATTCAGCGGCGGCCGGAAGGAGAACAAACTCGGGATGCGCTGTTCCGAGACGGCCTCCGTGATCTTTGAGGACTGTTGGATCCCCGAGGAGAATCTGCTCGGCGAGCTCGGACGCGGGTTCGTCAACTCGATGCAGATCCTGGACGGCGGACGCATCTCCATCGCGGCCCTGGCCCTGGGGATCGCCCAGGGGGCTTACGAATCGGCCCTCAAGTATGCGCAGGAGCGCCGCCAGTTCGGGCAACCGATCTTCGAGTTTGAGGCGATCCAGTTCAAGCTGGCCGATATGGCCACGCAGATCGACGCCGCGCGGCTGTTGACGACCCGGGCGGCCTGGATGAAAGATCAGAAGGGCCAGACCACCAGGGAGTCGGCCATGGCCAAGCTCTTCGCCTCGGAGGTGGCCGTCAAGGTCAGCGAAGAGGCGATCCAGATTCACGGCGGATACGGTTATACCAAAGACTATCCCCCGGAGAAGTATTGGCGAGACTCGAAACTCTGCACGATCGGCGAGGGAACGAGCGAGGTCCAGCGGCTGGTGATCGCGCGGCAGTTGATCAATGCCTGAAAAACCGCGAAACCCGCGAAAGACACGAGATGGTCCCGGGTGTCTTTCGCGGGTTTCGCGGAGTTGAAAGCTGAACTCGTTACGATTTGCCGCGCCGCTTACTGGCGGCCGTCGGCAGGGCGCCGGCCTCGGTTCGGGCGTAATAACCGGGACGCGCGCGGGCGACCAGTTTGCGATTACTCTTCGTGCCCACCATGACCTTCACCGACCGGTAAGTGCCGTCGCGCTTATCGTTGCTCGGATAGTAACTGATGATGTACTGCTGGCGCAGATCCTTGGCGATCTGGGCGGCGATGGCCGGCATCTCCTTGACGTCCTTCGGGAAGAAGGCCCGCCCGCCCGAATCGTCGGCCAGTCGCGTCAGGAGCTCCTTCGCCTTTTTGGCGCCGGACTTTCCGAAGAAGCTCTTGCCTTCCTCTTCCTCATCGATGAAGCCGACCAGGTAGACCTGCACCTCGTCCTCCTTGATCGCGTCCATGACCTCTTTCTCTTTGAAGGCGCTGTTCTTCTCCAGACCGTCGCTGATCACGACCAGCGCTTTGCGGCGGCGTTTGCCCTTCTCCTGCGCATAGTCGGCGGTCGCGATGATCGCGTCGAGCAGCGCCGTCCCCCCGCTGGTGAAGAGCTGCGAAAGCCCCTCTTCCAGCTCCCGGCGGTCGGCGGTAAAGTCTTGAACCAGTTCCGGTTCAGCCTTGAATTGCGAGATGAAGGCCTCGTCGTCGCTTCGCATCTGTTTGATCAGGCTGGCGGAGGCATCGGTCACGGTCTGCAGCTTGGATCGCATGCTGCCCGAGGTGTCGATCACGATTCCGAAACTGACCGGGACTTCCTCACGGGTGACATCTTCGACGCTCTGTTTGATCTTATCCTCGAAGATGCTGAAGTCCTCTTTTTTGAGATCAAAAATCCCCATGTTGTTCTGATCGACCACCGAGACGTCGAGCAGGACCAGGTCGGTGTCGAGCTTGATCGTGCCTTCTTTGTCGAGATTCTGATCCTCGGCCTGGGCCCCCTGTCGCTGCGCGCCTTTGCGCTCCTTCTCTTTCTGCTCCTTTGAGGCCGGCGTCGGCTTGGGCGTCGGCGGCTGTACGGGATCCTGGGCGCCGGCGCGATGGACAACCGGGCCGCTCAGCAGCGCGATCAATGTAATGACGAGTGTGACGAATAACGATCTTCGATACAGCATTGTGTCTCCTTCTTCGGATCAATCGCCGGATGTTTCATAGTTGCAAGAGGCACCTCGGACATCCGATTATACATCTTTCAGTAAAATACCAGGGAGGGCGCGCAATAAAATCTGCCAACATTCATTAATGAGGGGAGCGCGTTCAATCGCTCCGGCGCCTTTCCGGATCGGCCATAATTGTATAAAGTTTGGCGCGGTCTCTTCGATCGAGGCCCGTTGAAGACATCAACTGAATTAGAAACTCCGACGATCTCATCATGAAAATCGCTACCTGGAATGTCAATTCGATTCTTGCAAGATTACCCCAGGTCCTGACCTGGACCCGGGAGAATCGCCCGGACGTGCTCTGTCTCCAAGAGACGAAATGCATCGACGAGAAATTTCCCTTCGAGGCGTTTCGCGAACTCGGCTATCAGATCGAAGTCTTCGGCCAACCGACTTACAACGGCGTCGCCATCCTCTCGCTCTCGCCGATCGAGGACGTGCACCGCGGTCTGCCCGAGGACGAGAGCGATCTCCAGCGCAGGCTGATCGCCGCCACCGTCAACTCGGTCCGCATCGTCAACGTCTATATTCCGAATGGCGCGGAAGTCGGCGCGGAGAAATATATCTTCAAACTGGCCTGGCTCGGCCGATTGCGGAAATTTTTCGATCAACGGTGCGACGCGCGGCAGCCCCTGGTGCTCTGCGGCGACTTCAACGTGGCGCCGGAAGACCGCGACGTCTACGATCCGGTCCTATGGCGAGGCAAGATTCTCTGCAGCGAGCCCGAGCGCTCCGCCCTGGACCAGGTCCGGGAATGGGGCCTGGTCGATGTCTTCAGAAAGCATCACGCCGACAGCGGCAAATTCTCGTGGTGGGATTACCGCGCCGGAGCCTTCAAGCGCAATCATGGACTGCGGATCGATCACCTGTGGGCGACCGAATCGCTGGCCCGAACCAGCGCCGACGCCTGGATCGACCGGATCCCTCGCGCGCTGGAGAAACCCTCGGACCATGCGCCGGTCATGGCCGAGTTCATCATCTGAGATCTCAATTCAAACCGCGAAAGACGCGGAGGAGCGATTTTTGAGGGACTGCTCCTCCGCGCTCCATTTGTGCCCGCCGGACTTTGAACGGGCAGACGGATAAGGGATAATGATCCGCGAGTGAAGGCAGAATGGAAAATTTCGGGAACGAACGATGCCTGAGATCAACCCAACAACTGAAGAGGCCGCCCCCAGCCTGGAGAACGGTCGGACCGCGCAACCGAATGGTTTGGCGGAGAGCCCGCCCAATCAAGAGGAGGCGACGTACTACACGATCATCGGTTCGGGGACTCGCCAAACCGTGCCGCTCGAGATGGCCAGAACCATCGAGGCTTACGAGAAGAGCATCGGGATGCCGGTCTGGCTCCTGCTCCAGCGCGGCGAGGATGAGATCGACGACAGCGTGGTGGACCTGTTCTGGCACAAACGCGAAGAGCTGCCCTCACAATCGCCCGTTGCGCTCTTGATCCATTCAATCGGCGGATATGCCGAGAGCGCCTTCCGGTTGGCCAAACTGTTAAGACACCGTTGCGGCCATTTCATCGCGGTCGTGCCCCGGCAGGCCAAAAGCGCCGCCACGCTCCTCGCCCTGGGCGGCGCGGAGATCATCCTCAACGATGAGGCGGAGCTGGGCCCCCTGGATGCCCAGATTATGGACATGGATCGAGAGGAGTATTCGTCGGCCCTCGATGAAGTCCAGACGCTGGAGCGGCTGCAGGCCTTCGCGCTGGATGCGCTCGATCAGACGATGATGTTTCTGCTGGCCCGAACCGGGAAGAAGATCGAGACCATCCTGCCGCACGCCACCATGTTCGTGGCCGAGCTGGCCAAACCGATGTTTGAAAAGATCGACGTCGTCCATTACACTCAAAGAGCGCGAGACATCAAAGTCGCCGAAGAGTATGCGATCAGACTCCTGCGACCGCGCTATTCAAAAGATGACGCCGAACAGATCGCACGCCATCTGGTCGAGAAATATCCGGAACACGGTTTCGTGATTGATCATGACGAACCGGCGCATGTAGAATTCAAATTGCAGTTGAAAAAGCCCAGTTCGGAACAAGGAAGCATGCTCAATCTCCTGGTTCCCTTCCTGGGAAAACAGTTGGTCCTTGGAAGAATATATAAAGAGAGCGCATCATGACTGAAAAACAGGACGCCGCTACCCGTAAAGAAGAAGAGAGATCGCAACCGACCGAGACCCGCAATGCCGTGGAGTCCGCGATCGACCTGGCCAAAAAAGACAAGTCCGTCTCCTGGGAGGTCGCCATCTCCCGATTTCATAAAAGAGTCACGCGGTGGAAAGACATTCATCCCATCGGGAGCATGAAACCTTCCGCCTCATAGTCAGCAGTCCTCGCACTTCAATCTTCAGATTTGACTCACACTGCCGCCGCGGTCTAAAACCGACTTTCCCACCAGGTGCCGTTTAAGCTTGTAATCAGCCTCCGTCTGACGATAATTTAGGTCGCTGTCTAAACCAACATCCTTCCGATCATGAGAATAAAGAGCGACCGATTTATTGCCATCTTCTGGACGTTGGCCGTGGCTGTGGGCGGGCTCTGGGCCCATCTTCAGACTTCGGTCGGGGCGTCCCCCCAGGAGCCGCCGGCGGCCAGTTACCTGCTCAGGCCGGCGCGCGTCTTTGACGGCGAATCGTCCCAGTTGCACGAAGGCTGGGCGGTGCTGGTCCGCGGCGAGAAGATCGAAGCGGTCGGCCCCGCCGGCGAGGTGAAGGCCCCGGCCGACGCCAAACCGATCGATCTCCCCAACACGACCCTCCTGCCGGGATTAATCGAGGCTCATTCGCACGTCCTGCTGCATCCGTACAGCGAGACGCCCTGGAACGACCAGGTCGCCCGCGAAGCGCTCAGTCTGCGGGTGGTGCGGGCCACCAATCATCTGCGCCAAACCCTGCTGGCCGGCTTCACGACCGTCCGGGACCTGGGAACCGAGGGCGCCGGATATGCGGACGTGGGATTGAAGCAAGCGGTTCAACAGGGAATCATTCCGGGCCCGCGGATGCTGGTCGCGACCCGCGCGATCGTCGCCAGCGGCAGTTACGGCCCCAAGGGGTTCGCCAGCGAATGGGAGGTGCCCCAGGGAGCCGAGGAGGCCGACGGCGTGGACAGCCTGATCAGAACCGTGCGCACTCAGATCGGCAAGGGCGCCGACTGGATCAAGGTCTATGCCGATTATCGCTGGGGGAGAGGCTCCGCCGCGCCGACCTTCTCGTTCGATGAATTGAAGCTGATCGTCGAGACCGCCGGCAGCGCGGGGATTCCGGTGGCGGCCCACGCCACGACCGCCGAGGGGATGCGCCGCGCCATCCTCGCCGGAGTCGAGACCATCGAACACGGCGACGACGGAACGCCCGAAATCTTTCGCCTGATGAAGGAGAAGCAGGTGGCGCTCTGCCCGACCCTCTCGGTCGGCAACCAGGCCAAAAAGAAGGACACCTTCAAAGCCGCGCTGGACTCCGGGGTGACCATTGCGGCGGGCAGCGACGTCGGAGTCTTTGCGCATGGCGATAATGCGCGGGAGTTGGAGGCGATGGTCAGACTGGGACAGCCCCCGGTCGAGACCTTACGATCGGCCACCTCGATCAACGCGCGGGTGCTGCATCTGGAGAAACTGATCGGCCAGGTGAAACCGGGGCTCATGGCCGACCTGATCGCGGTCGCCGGAGATCCGACCCGAGACATTTCATGCATTCGTCAGATCCGCTTTGTCATGAAAGGCGGCGTCATCCATAAACAGTAATGGGAGACCATCAATGCAACAACCAAAGATCAAATTCTCGGTGATCGGCTTGAATCACGGTCACATCACGGGCCAGACCCGAGCCGTCCTGAGAGGCGGCGGCGAGCTGGTCTCGTTCTTCGCCAAAGAGCCCGAGCTGATCGAGGGCTTCGCCAAGAACTTCCCGCAGGCCAAACTGGCGCGCAGCGAAAAAGAGATCCTCGAAGACAAGTCGATTCAGCTCATCGTCAGCGCCTCGATTCCCAATGAACGGGCGCCGCTGGGGATCGAGGTCATGCGGCACGGCAAAGACTTCATGGTCGACAAACCGGGAATCACCTCGCTCGAACAGCTCGCCGAAGCACGCCGCGTCCAGGAACAGACTCATCGCATCTATTCGATTATGTACAGCGAACGGCTGGAGAATGCGGCGACGGTCAAGGCCGGAGAGCTGGTCAAGGCGGGAGCGATCGGCAAAGTCGTTCAAACCCTCGGGATGGGGCCGCACCGCACCAATTTGAAGACCCGTCCCGCCTGGTTCTTCGAGCGCAAACGCTACGGCGGAATCATCTGCGATATCGCCTCGCACCAGTTCGATCAGTTCCTCTTCTTCACCGGCTCGACCAAAGCGGAGGTCATCTCTTCACAGGTCGGCAATCTGAAACATCCCCAATATCCGGGCCTGGAAGATTTCGGCGATGCGACCCTGCTCGGCAACCAGGGCTCCGGCTATATCCGCGTCGATTGGTTCACTCCGGACGGGCTGGGCACCTGGGGCGACGGCAGGCTGACGATCCTGGGGACCGAAGGCTATATCGAGATTCGCAAGAACATCGACATCAGCGGCCGCCCCGGAGGGAATCACCTGTTTCTGGTCGATCAGAAATCGACCCAGTACATCGATTGCAAAAACGTGCCGCTGCCTTATGGAGAACAGCTCGTCAACGACATCCTCAACCGGACCGAGACCGCCATGTCGCAGACCCACTGTTTTCTGGCCACCGAGCTGGCCTTGAAAGCCCAGGCCCAGGCGCGCAAGATCAGCATCAAGAAGATTTGAGCTGTGAGCTTAAGAGGCAAACCGCGAAAGACGCGGAAGACGCGAAAGATGATCGATTTCGCGTCTTCCGCGTCTTTCGCGGTAAAAAGCTCACTCGACCTTCTTCGCGGTCTCCGATTCGGGGACGGCGATTCCCTTCCGGACCTTGAGATTGAGGTTCTCATTCACCGCGTCATAGAAGATTCGCCCCTGCATCATCTCGTCCGTGGTCTTCTCGCCCCAATGCACGGTCTGGGTCGGATCCGGGTTGAACCGGTTCCTGGGGCTGTTGTCGTAGACCCCGATGAACTCGACCTTGGTCCCTTTCGGCACGCGCATCGGTTCGCTGAGCATATAGGTCCGCTGCCAGTTGAAGTTGTAGTTCGGGACTTCCAGCGCCGTCTCCTGCCGTCCGTCCGGATAGGTCAACTTCATATAGTACGATTTGCCGCGCAGATGCATGTGCACGTGAAAGAACCTGATGATGGCATCCGTCTCGAAGACCTTGGTGGAGGTCAGCGAGTAGTCGGCGTCTCCCGGCGGAATCGAGACATCTCTCCGGTCGCCCAGCAGCACCTTCACGTGTTTATTGATCACGCCGTCGGCATAGTAGAGTCCGACGGCGGTCTGATCGATCATGTCGCGGTCGGTCGGCGCATAGTGAACCTGAATGCCCAGCCGCATGCCCTTCGGAATTCTGACCCCGGTTCCTTCCGGCAAGACCACCGACTCCACTCCGGGCGCCCACCCCGCCAGCATGACGGTCCCCCGGGCGGTCGGCTGAAAATCTCCCTCGATCACCCCGCTCGCCGGAACCTTGAAGAACGGCGTCACGATGTGGGTGTTGGCATGATGGGCGATCTTCGGATTTCCCGGACGGGTATCGACGGCGCGAATCCAGGTATCTTCAGGAAAGACGTAATCGAAGACGAAGAAGGCATACTGATCCTTGCCGCTCGCTTTGACGTGATACGGCTCCTTGACCCGCATGATCAGATCGGGCTCGCCGTGGGCCCACTGGCTCTTCCATTCGCGCGGCGCGGGCAGGTCTTTCGGATCCCCCTTGGGCGAACCGGCCTCGACCCACTCGCTGATCCGGGTGACCTCTTCGGCCGTCAGCCGCGGATCGTGTTGGTAACGCCCGATCGGTCCCGCCGCATGGAAAGGCGGCATCTCGCGGTTGACGACCTTTTCGCGAATGGCGCGCGCCCAGGGCCGCGCCTCTTCATAAGATCGCAGAGACATCGGCGCCACCCCGCCCGGACTGTGGCACTCCTCGCAACGCGCCTGGAAGATCCGCGCAATCTGTCGGGAGTAGGTTATAGATTCCTTACCCTTACTCTCCTGTCCGGACCCGTAGCTGGCCAACGCGAGGCTCGATAAACCTATCGCCAGGAAAAGGATCAGCTTCTTCATCCCGTAACTCCTTTCCGTGAAACAAGCCAATGAAGATCGTTTTTAATCTTACGGAATAATACCCTCTGATCCTAAATTTTTCTACATCATTGACAGAAAGGGTGGCCGATCTAAGATCGACCACCCTTGAAAGCAGCATGTGCGTCCACACGTTGGCTAGTAAAAGATTGTAGCTATCTAACAGTACAAGGAACTCCGTTGAGCGCGAAATTGGTCGGAGTCGTGGTGGTTCCGGTCAGGCTGGCCTGGAAACCGAAGGTGGCCGAACCACCGTTGGCCGTCAGGTTCCCGTTGAAACCAACATTTCTGACACTGACGGAGTGGCCCGTCTGGGTCAGCATTCCATTCCACAGGTTGGTGATCATCTGGTTTCCGCCGAAGGACCAGGTCAGCATCCAGCCATTGATGGCATTGGCGCTGTTGTTGGCCACCGTCACGTTGGCGACCATCCCGGTCTGCCACTGGCTCTGAATCATATAGGTCACGGAGCAGGCCGAGACCCCCGGAGCCGGAGTCGGCGTCGGGTTCGGCG
>DATEFT010000998.1:0-5158 GCA_035280505.1 Blastocatellia bacterium
GGCGGAACTCACTTTTGGATGGAGTTTCAGTTGAGTAGTAACAGACAAACATCTCCCGTTTCCGGGCGTCCAGTCTTTGCAGGCAGTCGCTGAGGCATCGCTCCGTCACCTCGAGATCCCACGCGCTGGCCGCCTGATAGGGATCGAGCTCATCTCCGCTGAGCTGCCCGCCGTCGGTCTTGACGGATTGACGGAGGTACTCTTTATGAATATATCTGGCTATCCCGTAACAATACCGGATTGGATTGTCGCGGAAGTTGCCGTCGAGCGAGGGCGCCAGCCGGGCGGCGCGGTCGATGGTCTGATCGGTCAGGCTTTCAGGGTCAGCGCATCTTCTGCCGGTGAAATAACGGATCAGTTTTTGCCGAATGGCTTCATAGTCCTGCGCGGCCAGGTCAGGATCTGAATTCAGACACCCGAGAAAGTACTCCCAGTCTTCACTCTTCAAGTTCCAGTTTTTCATAATCTCCGGATGCTGCGTGAAATCGACAAACGGCCGCCGGGCCGCAGTTTTCCGCCGCCCGCTGAGCTGATCACCGTCTTATCCCGAGATCCTTACTTGGATATAGAACTTAATATACCTGGTATGCCGGAGCGATTATATAAGGCCGGTCTGGATCCGCAAATCGGAATTTTTATAGGCCGGGAAAAAGAGCGGAACTGGTTCATCGGTTATCTCGCTTATTCCACTGACGGGAGAATCCGACAGTTGAAATAAAACGATAGCAGGCTCGGGCGTTCGGAGATCGTAAAGACAGGAGTTAGTCACTCATCCGCCGCGGCACCGGGATTGCCTCTGCTCAAGTTGTTACTTCCGGAAATTCAGACATTAGGGAGAAGAAACCGATGACCGATAGATTCATGACCACACTCGCCGTTGCCGTTTTGGTGTTCACCAACCCGCTGGTTCTGTTTGCCCAGGAGCCTTCCCGGGCGGGAGCCTGGGCGGAGATCCAGAATCTCGCCTCCGAGACCGATCTGGAGATTACCACCAAAGACAACCGGAGCCTCAAAGGTCGATTGAGCCGGGTCTCCGAGACCGCCATCACCCTGACGGCTAAACAGGCCACGGTCAGCCTCGACCGGACCGACGTTCAAAAGATCTACCGTGTGAAGAAGGGCTCGCGAGTTAAGAATTTACTGATTGGCGCCGGGGTCGGAGCCGGAGGCGGGGTCGGAGGAGCCCTGGCCCTGTTGGGCGCCACCGGCGGGAGCGACGAGGCGGGCTCGATCCTGTTGATCGGCGTCGGAGTGGGCGCCGGAATCGGAACGGCCCTGGGATTGCTGACCGGCAAGGGCGCGAAGCGAACGCTGGTCTATGAGGCCCGGTAGTCTTCCGCCGTCGCCCTCGGGATGCCGCGGCGGTATTTCCCGCCGTCGAGATCTTGGGCATAATACCCCCAGTTCATTACTCGGTCTTGACGGTCGATACCGCAAGAGAGCAGTTGGCGAGGTGGAGGAGGACGGCTTATGGCATTGACCCGCATCTTCTGGCTTTCGGCAATCCTGATCGCAACCTGTTATTCGACGGCACTTGAGGCGCAGGCACAGGCGACCGGCAAAGATAACCACGGCCACCTGACCGACAAGGGCGGCGTCTGTGTGGATCTGCAGCCCGGCGAGAAGATGGAGGGATTCGGTTGCTGGAACATTGCCGGCCGGGAGGTCAAAGAGTTCCCCGCCGGACCCCTCTTCTGGCATCTCAACAAATTCCCGACGCGCGAAGCCGCCGAAGCCTCCAGGGGCAAGACCGACCTGGTGGTCGAGGCCGAGGGTCAGGTCTGGCTCTTCAGCTTCGGGCTGCGAGATGCGGTGCCCGGGCGGGGCGAGCACGTGGCGACTATCGGCCCGCTGCAGATGGTTCCGGCCAAATCGTATGGGATCGTGGTCTCGCTCGCCGTCCTGCCGCCGGGCGCGAAGTCGGTGGTTCACGTTCATCCGGGCCCGGAGGCCTGGTACATGCTGGCCGGAGAGCAGTGTTTAGAGACCCCCGCGGGCACCGGCCGGGCCAAAGCGGGAGAGACCCTGACGGCGCCTCCCAACACGCCGATGCGGCTCACGATCACCGGTTCGACCGTGCGGCATTCGCTGGTCGTCGTCATCCATGACTCCTCTCGGCCCCGCAGCATTCCTACCAGCGAGTGGAAACCTGCGGGGACCTGCGACCGTTAGGATTTTGCTCACAACGAAAGACGCGGAAGACGTGAAAACTGAATAATTTCGCGTCTTCCGCGTCTTTCGCGGTTTGAATCCCGCCGTCTCTCGGCCGATCTGTTGACATTCGACAAAACAGGCGATACGCTCGGCGTTGTCGCCCATCGAGAGGAATAAAATCGACGAACAGATCGACGACGGATCGACGGAGGATAGATCTAGATGCTCGGCAAGCTGAGACTGTGGTTCCGGGCGCTCTTCTTCAAATCCAGGCTGGAGCACGAACTGGAGGCGGAGCTGAGCTTTCATCTGGAGCGGGAGATCGAGCGGAACATCGTTCGCGGAATGAGCCCGGACGAGGCTCGGGCCGCGGCGCTCCGCAGCTTCGGCGGCGTCGAACGGGTTAAGGAGGAGAGCCGGGATCTGCGCGGCCTCCGATTGCCGGAAGAGCTGTGGCAGGACCTCCGCTACGGCTGGCGGATGTTGCGCCGGGCGCCCGGATTTGCCGTGACCGCCGTGCTGACGCTGGCGCTGGGGATCGGGGCCAACACGGCGATCTTCAGCATCGTCGAGACCGTCCTGGTTCGCCCGCTGCCGTATCGAGAGCCCGAGCGGCTGGTCTGGCTGACCAATGCCAATTACGCGCGGGGGATCGCCCAGACCTTTCTCAATCGAGCGGACATTCTGGACTATCGGGAGCAGGCGACCACTCTGGAACAGATCGCCGCCTGGGATACCATTCCGGTCCATCTGAGAGGCGTGCGCCAGCCCGAGCGACTGGAGGGCATCTTTGTCACGCCCAACTTCTTCCAGGTTCTGGGCGTGAGGCCGATCCTCGGAAGGGATTTCGATCCTCAGGATGCGGAGGGGGTGACCATCATCATCAGCCACAGTTTGTGGCGGCGGCAGTTCGGCGGCGACCCTCAAGTCATCGGACGCAAGGTCGATCTGGATCGGAGCACTCCGACCGCCACCATTGTCGGGGTCCTGGCGCCGGAGTTTCAATATCCCCCCCGGATCGAACTGTACCTGGTCTATCAATTCGATCGCGTCGGCACTCAGCGCGGCGGCGGGCACTTCGATCGCACGATCGCCAGGCTCAAGCCGGGGGTCAGCCTCGATCAGGCTCGGGCCGAGATCGACGCTCTCGCTCTCCATCAGGCGCAACAGTATCCCGACACCAACGGCGGCTGGAAGGTGGTGGTCACGCCTTTTCGCTCGTACCTCTGGGGCAACGCCCGGATTGCCCTGCCGTTGATGCTCGGTGCGGTGGCCCTGGTCTTGTTGATCGCCTGTACCAACCTCGCCAATCTGCAGTTGGCTCGGGCCGGGGCGCGGCGAAAAGAGATCGCCCTCCGGCTGGCGCTGGGCGCCGGACGTCAGCGGATCATCAGGCAACTGTTGACCGAGAGCATGATGCTGGCCGTCGCCGGCGGCGGGTTGGGATTGTTGCTGGCCATCTGGGGGCTGGACCTGTTGCGGATCTGGGGACCCGATTCGGTGCCGCGCTTGAAAGAGGCCGCCGTCAATGCCCCGGCGCTTGGATTCGCGACGCTGATCACGCTCCTGACGGGTGCGATCTTCGGATTGGTTCCGGCGCGGCAATCCGCCGGGACCGACCTCCATCGGACGCTCAAGGAGACCCGTCACTCCGGCGCGGCCGCGCCGCCGCATCAACGCTTTCGCAACATCCTGGTCGTCTCGCAGATTGCCCTGGCGGCCCTGCTGCTGACCGGGGCCGGTCTGCTCGTGAAGAGCTTCTGGCGGTTGCGCCACGTGGCCCCGGGTTTTCAAACCGAACGGATCTTGACGGCCGGGCTGATGGCCAACGTCGCGGAGTATGGAGACCAGGCGCGCCGCGCCCGGCTCTTTGAGGAGGGGCTGGAGCGAATCGCCCGTTTGCCGGGGGTCGAGTCCGTGGGCGCCATTTCACATCTGCCGTTTGGCGGGCGGACCATGCAGATGTCCTTCAGAGTTCTGGGGCGTGAAGATCCGGCGGTCCGGAGCGAGTCCGCGCTGGCCGATCATCGGATCGTGACCCCGTCGTTCTTTGAGACGTTACGCATTCCGCTCAAGCGGGGGAGAAGTTTGACCGAGCGGGATACCGCCGAGACGCCCATGGTCTATCTCGTCAATGAAGCCTTCGCTCGCGCCTACTTCCCGGGCCGCAACCCGGTCGGTGAGCGGATCGATACCGGATGGAATGGATGGAATCCCAGGGGGGAGGGCGAGATCGTCGGCGTCGTCGGCGATGTCAGACACCGCGGCCTGGAAGCGGCGGCGATCCCCACCATCTATGTCTCACACCTGCAGAACAGCCGGGCTCTGGCGATCAACTATGTCGTTCGGATGAGCGCGGACCCGGCGGCGTTGACGGAGAGCGTGCGGTGCGAGCTTCAGGCCCTGGATCCGAATCAGGCCGTCTTCAATGTCCGGCCCCTGACCGATTACGTGTCGGAGTCCATGGCGCAGCGACGTTTCGATCTGTGGTTGCTCGGATCGTTTGCGGCCTTCGCCCTGTTGCTGGCCGCCGTCGGCGTCTATGGCGTCATGTCCTATTCGGTCGCCCAGCGCGCGCCGGAGATCGGCCTTCGGATGGCCCTGGGAGCGCAGCCGCGAGACGTGCTGAAGTTGATGATGCGGCGCGGAGCGCTCCTGACCCTGATCGGAGTCGCCCTCGGTCTGGGCGCGGCCTGGGGCTTGACCCGTTTAATGTCCAACCTGCTCTTTGAGGTGCAGGCCACCGATCCGTGGACCTTCTGGTCGATCGGATTGTTTCTGGCGGCAGTCGCCCTGCTGGCCGGGTACTTCCCTGCCCGCCGGGCGATGAGAGTGGATCCGATAGTCGTTCTGAAGATAGAGTAGGACATCTCTCGAAATCCGGCGGCAAGAAGCCGAAAGACGCGGAAGATGCGAAATCGACCACCTTTCGCATCTTCCGCGTCTCTCATTGGGGGGAGCAGAACAGGCTCAGTGTCTCACTTCGCCCCTCAAACCCCGATCG
>DATEFT010000999.1:0-8174 GCA_035280505.1 Blastocatellia bacterium
TGAGGTTATAATAGTCTATCTTTTCGCTATCAAATGAGCGACTGGCAATTGGACTTTTGAAAACCCACAACTAAATTCCGCCATCCGTAATGGAGAAGATAATGGCTCCGAGGAAAATCCTTGTTGTCGACGACGAAAAAAACCAGCGAGATATTCTGCAGTTAATCCTGTCCGGCGAGCGAGATGAAAACGGCTCTCAGATCTATGATGTCAAAACCGCCAGTTCCGGCCAGGAAGCCCTGCGTTTCTTCAAAAATGATCGCTTCGATCTGGTGCTGACCGACCTCAAGATGACGGGGATGGACGGCATTCAACTGCTCAACGAGCTCTCACAGGTCGACAGTTCAACTCCGGTAATCCTGATGACCGCGCACGGTTCGATCGATTCGGTCAAAGACGCGCTGCGCGGCGGCGCCTTCGATTACCTGGAAAAACCGCTAGACCGCGCCAAGCTGCTCGAAGTGATCGACAAAGCGGTCTCGCAGATGAAGGCCGTGGACGAAGAGATCGTCGGCGCGTCCGAAGCTATCGAACGGGTCAAGAAGATGATCGTCAAAGTCGCGGGCTCCAGTTCGACGGTCCTGATTCGCGGCGAATCGGGGACCGGAAAAGAGCGCATCGCCCGCGCCATCCACAAGGCCAGCCCGCGGTCCGGCGAACGATTCCAGGCCGTCAACTGCGCCGCGATCAACGAAAATCTCCTGGAATCCGAGCTCTTCGGGCACGAGAAAGGCTCCTTCACCGGCGCCGTCAGCGAGAAGAAAGGACTCTTCGAGATCGCCGATCGGGGCACCCTCTTTCTGGACGAGATCGGCGAGATCAACGTCAGCATGCAGGCCAAACTGCTGCGCGCCCTCCAGGAGAAAGAGATCATGAGAGTCGGCTCCACCAAACCGACCAAGGTCGATGTGCGGGTGCTGGCGGCGACCAATCGAGACCTCGAAGCCATGGTCAAAGACAATCGCTTCCGGGAAGACCTCTACTATCGGCTCAACGTCATTCCGATCAATATTCCGCCGCTCCGCCAGCGCCGCGACGATATTCAAATTTTGATCGATTACTTTCTGCCCAAGCACAGCGCCAATGCCGCGCGCCCCATGAACCTCTCGGCCGAAGCCAAAAAGATGATCATGGAGTATGCCTGGCCCGGCAACGTCCGCCAGCTCGAATCGGCCATCGAACGAGCCCTCTTACTCGCGGAAGGCGACGAGATCACGATCGAAGATCTCCCGGTCGAGATCCGCTCTTCGGCCCAATCCGAAGGCGCCGGCGGTTTCAAATTGCCCCCCGAGGGCATCTCGTTCGAAGACCTGGAGAAATCCCTGATTATTCAGGCCATGGAACAGACGGGCTGGAATATCACGCGGGCCGCCAAGCTGCTCGGCCTCTCGTTCAGAACCATGCAATATCGATTGGATAAGTTCGGGATCAAGCGACCCAATCGTGGCAAGGGATCGGGTGACGAAGAAGAAGAGATGGAGATCGAAGAGAGTTGAGGATCCGCGAAACACGCGAAACACGCCAACTCTCCGGTTCGCGTATTTCGCGTATTTCGCGGTTAAGTAAAGATCAATTCTTCAAGGCCTGTTCGATGGCCTGAGTCACCTTCGGGCTCTCGGGTTTGTCCGAAGAATCGAACCGGGCGACCAGGTGGCCGGCCTTGTCAACCAGAAACTTATTGAAGTTCCAGGTGATCTTGCCGCCGAACTGCGGATTGGTCTCCTTCTCGGTCAGATACTTGTAGAGCGGATGCATGTCCGAACCCGCGGCCGAAATCTTGGAGAAGACCGGGAAGGTCACGTTGTAACGGGTCTGACAGAAGGTCTTGATCTCTTCGTCGGTCCCGGGCTCCTGGCCGCCGAAATTGTTGGCGGGAAACCCGAGAATGACCAGTCCCTGAGACTCGTACTTCTTGTAAACACTCTCCAACCCCTCGTATTGCGGCGTAAATCCGCACTCGCTGGCCACGTTCACGATCAGCATCGTTTTGCCTTTGTAACGATCAAGCGTGAAGGTCTGACCCTTAATATCTTTAACCTGGATCTCGTAGATTGAACTCATAGTTCCTTTCGGTTGCGCGTTGGCATTGGCGTTGACTGCATCTTTCGAGGAAAAAAAGAAGTTTAACACCAAAACCGCCGGGACAACCAAGAGCATCCATACAAAGTAGAACTTTCTCATCAACCCTCCTTCATGTAAGTACATTGAAGATAAAGTACCGCACGATAGAACTCTTCCAGCAATAAGGTATTTTACGGTGAAAAGCCAGTTTTTGGATTTTGAGATTCAAACCGCTAAATACGCTAAATACGCTAAATCATCAAGGTTTGGCGTATTTAGCGGATTTAGCGGTTTATCAATTTATCGCCCGGTCTTGATGGCTTCGCCCAGAATCCGCCCGCTGCTGTTGCTGGGGGCTTCGATCTTGAGCAGGGCCGCCAGGGTCGGGGCAATATCGGCGGGACTGGCCGCCTCGAAATAGGTACCGTGGATGACCCTGGGACCCGCCAGGATCAGAGGCACGTGCGTATCGTAGCGGTAGGGGGTGCCGTGCGTAGTGCCGAGCCCCTCGCTCACGATGTAGAACGGTTGAGTGACGATCACCAGATTGCCGTTTCGCGGAGGATAGAAGCCCTTCGCCACGCTCTGGGCGATCGGGGTCTCGGGGATTCTGCCGGAGGTCAACTGGGTTCGGGTGAGACATTCGCGAATGCCGGGCATTTTGAGCAGCGCCTGGCACGCGACCCGCTCCACCTCTTCGATCGGGGCCTTGCGCCGTTCGACGACCGATTCGTCGAAATAGATATTGCCGTTGACCTGGGAGAGGATCCATTTATCCGCCTCAAAGCGTTGAGCCAGCGCCGTCTCGACCGCCTCCGACAGGCTCTTGGCCTCCAATCGGCCCCCATAGCCTAATTCCCGCACCTGCTCGGGCACGGGAGCGACTCCGTGGTCGGCAGTCAGAGCGATCAGGACTCGATCGAGACCGATCTTCCGATCGAGGTAGTCGAAGAGATCCGCGAGCACTCGGTCCGTCCGGAGCGTGACATCCTGGACCTCCTGGCTATAGGGCCCGTAACTGTGACCGATCAGGTCGTTGCTCGAAAAGCTGATCGTCAACAGATCAGTCACCTCATCTTCGCCCAGGTGTTCGTTCTCGATCGCGGCCTTGGCGAAATCGAGTAGATACTCGCTGGCGAACGGGGTGGCCTCGAATTGGTAGTAGAATCGCTGACCGGGGGCCTCTTCGCCGCCGTTGATCAGGTATGGAAATTTATTGCCCTCCCGGGCCTTCTCGTACGCGGCGTCATCGGGCGCCGAACGCTGATAGGCCGCTTCCGGCAGCAACCGTTCCCACCGTTTGCCGAAGAAGCGGTCCGGCCGGTGCTCACGATTGAAATGTTTGACCCAATCCGGCAGGGCGTTGAAATAGTAGGTGCTGGAGACCAGGTTCCCGGTGTTGGAGTCGAACCAGTAGGCCCCGTTCGGCCGCTTCCCGGCCGGCAGGATAGACGCGCGGTCCTTGAGCGAGAGGCTGATCACTTTCGCCTGACCGATGCTGGCCAGTTTCAATTCGTCTCCGATCGTCGTTCCCAGCAACCGGTGCGGAGAACTGCCGTTCTCGCCCTCGCGCCCACCCAACAGCTTCACGGACCGGTCCGAGACGCTCGTCACTCTTTGGCCCAGCTCGCGGTCGAACCAATCGTTGCCGACGATTCCGCTGAGCGAGGGCGGCGCGCCGCTCATGAAGGTGGCATGACCGCAAGCCGTGTAGGTCGGAGTGTGGATGTAGTTGGCATTGGCGAAGAGCGCGCCGCGATTCAACAGCCGTTTAAATCCGCCTTCGACAAAGAGGTCTTCAAATCGGGCCAGATAGTCGTAGCGGAACTGGTCGATCACGATCCCCACCACCAGCCGCGCGCGTTTTTCGGGAGATTGCACCGTCGATTTCGCGGCCGCGCGGGAATCGGCGCTCGAATGGCGCCGGGGTTGCGCCCCGGCGGTCGAAGCGCAGAGCAGGTTGGAGAGAGTCAGAACCAGACCGAGAGACAGTCCCAGCGGCCGGCGCAGCCGGAAAGAGTTGAGCATAGCAAATCCTCGTGAAGTCTTGATTTAATGAATCTTATCTATTTGGTTCAGGTTGAATGAAACCAGGAATTCGCGATTGCCGTCGGCCCCCAGGATGGGCGAATCGATGACGCCGTTCGACTGGAACCCGAGAGTGGCGGCGAACTGTTCGATCTCGCCGACGACTCTCTGCTGTGCGGCCTCATCTCGCACGATGCCGCCCTTGCCGACCTCGCCGCGCCCCACCTCAAATTGGGGCTTGATGAGCGCGACCACCGTCGCCTCCGGTTGGACCAGTGAAGGAATGACCGGCAGTATCCTGGTCAATGAGATGAAGGAGACGTCGATGACGACGATCTCGAATCGGTGGTTGAAATCCTCGGCCCGCAGGTAGCGGGCGTTAACGTTCTCGCGGACTTCGACCCGGGAATCCTGTCTCAACCGCCAATCGAGTTGTCCGTAACCGACATCGACCGCTGTCACGCGGGCGGCTCCGCGCTGCAGCAAACAATCGGTGAACCCGCCGGTCGAGGCGCCGATGTCCAGGCAGCTCTTCCCGGTCACGTCGAGTTTAAAATGATCGAGCGCGGCGGTGAGCTTGAACCCTCCTCGGCCCACGAAAGGCATTGGTTCCTTGATCGTCAGGAGCAGATCCACCGGCACGATCTGTCCGGCTTTCTCCAGGCGCTGCCCCTCGCCGAAGACCTGGCCCGCCAGGATCAACGATTGAGCCTTCGCGCGAGTCTCCGCCAGCCCCTGGATCACCAGCAGCTTATCGAGCCGTTCTTTGCCGAGTTTGGATTTCATATGTGACGCCTTCGGTCACCCCCGCCAGTTCAGAAAATGCCGCTTCGCGAAGCATAAGTAAAATGGTCGGCAAAAGAAAGCGGCGGCGGCGACCGGAGATTCCGGGCTAATTTGGCGAAAACGATAAAAGAACGAAACCGTAATTGGTTCCGCACAGTCAATTAAGATATAAATATATCGAAATAATTGTGACATCGGAGTGGTCTGAAACTAACGCCAAATATGTAAATTAAACCAGATACGCGAATTCTGCCGAAGTTTTCGCGTATTTCGTTTATTTTGCCTCTTTGGCGTGCTCGGGCCCTCAGGTAACCGTGATAATTAAAATGCTCGGAAACAGATTTTGCTCCTATGTGGATTGTAAAACTGGCCCTGCGTCGTCCTTATACATTCGTTGTTGCCGCCCTGCTGATAGCGCTCTTTGGTTATGTCACGATCAGCCGGATGTCGACGGACATCTTTCCGGAGATCGATATTCCGGTCGTCTCCGTGATCTGGACCTACAACGGCATCGCCCCCGAAGAGATGGAGAAACGAGTCGTCACCATGAGCGAGCGCGGGTTGACGACGACGGTCAACGACATCGAACACATCGAGTCGCAATCGGTCAACGGGGTCAGCGTGATCAAGGTCTTCTTCCATCCCGGGGCCAAGATCGAGGCGGCGGTGGCGCAGGTCACGGCCATGTCCCAATCGGTCCTGCGGGTTCTGCCGCCGGGGATCACGCCGCCGTTCATTCTGCGATACAACGTCTCGAACGTTCCGATCCTGCAGGCCAGCATCAGCAGCGATTCGCTTTCGGAGCAGCAACTCTACGACTACTCTCAGAACTTCATCCGGACCCAGTTGGCGACGGTGCAGGGCGCCTCGATCCCGCTGCCATACGGCGGCAAGCCGCGGCAGATCATGGTCGATCTGGATCCGCAGTCGCTCTTCGCCAAGGGGCTCTCGGCGGCCGACATCACGGCGGCCATCAACGCCCAGAACCTGATCCTGCCGGCCGGATCGGTGAAACTGGGAGAACGCGAATATAACGTCCGGCTCAACAGCAGTCCCGACACGGCCGCGGCGCTCAACGATCTGCCGATCAAGCAGGTCAACGGCGCGACCGTCTACATTCGCGACGTGGCCCAGGTTCGGGACGGTTCGGCGGTCCAGGTCAACATCGTCCGGCAGGACGGACGGCGGTCCAGTCTGTTGACCATCCTCAAGAGCAGCGGGGCCTCGACTCTCGATATCGTCAGCCGCGTCAAGGCGGCGCTGCCGCGCATCCAGGCGACCCTGCCCGATGAGTTGAAGATCAACCTGCTCTTCGATCAGTCGGTCTTCGTGCGTTCCGCGATCAACGGGGTCCTGACCGAAGCGATCATCGCCGCCTGCCTGACGGCCGCCATGATCCTGCTCTTCCTGGGAAGTTGGCGCAGCACCCTGATCGTCACGATCTCGATTCCGCTCTCGATCCTCTGTTCGATCATCGTGCTCAGCAGCCTGGGCCAGACGCTCAACGTCATGACGCTCGGGGGGCTCGCCCTGGCCGTCGGAATCCTGGTCGACGACGCGACGGTCGAGCTTGAAAACATCCATCGCAACCTGGGCCAGGGCAAGCCGCTCAAACTGGCGATCCTCGACGGCGCCCAGCAGGTCGCGGTGCCGGCCTTCGTTTCGTCGCTGGCGATCTGCATCGTCTTCGTCCCGATCTTCTTCCTGAGCGGGTCGGCCAAATCCCTCTTCACTCCGCTGGCCATGGCCGTGATCTTCGCCATGCTCGCGTCCTATCTGCTCTCGCGGACGTTGATCCCGACCATGGTGGTCTACCTGCTGCGCGACGAGGCCCGGCTCTACCAGGAGGCCGGTGAGCACGCAACCTCGACCGGACCGATCTGGCGCCTCCACAACGCCTTCAACCTGCGGTTCGAGCAGTTCCGCCGCGGCTACTTCCGGGCCCTCGAATGGGCCATGGCCCACCGCCGCGGGGTGATCGTCGCGTTCCTGCTCTTCTGCGGCAGCTCATTTCTATTTCTGCTCTTCATCGGCTCCGACTTCTTTCCCGGCGTTGACGCCGGGCAGTTTCGGTTGCACGTCCGAGCCCCGGCCGGGACTCGCCTGGAAGAGACCGAGCGCATCTTCAGCGAGGTCGAGAACTCGATCCGGCGCATCGTCCCCCGCGAAGAGCTGGGGATCGTCCTCGACAACATCGGGCTGCCCTCGAACGGCATCAACCTGGCGTTCAATGACAGCGCGACCGTCAGTTCCGCCGACGGCGAGATCCTGGTCTCACTGAAACCGAACCATCATCCGACCTCCGAGTACATCAAACGGCTCCGGCGCCAATTGAAAGAGGAGTTCCCGCAACTGACCGTCTTCTTTCAGCCGGCGGACATCGTCAGTCAGATCCTCAATTTCGGGCTGCCCGCGCCGATCGACGTGCAGGTCGTCGGACGCGATTATAAGAACAATTACCAGATCGCGCGCCGGATAGAACGACGGGTCAACCAGATCCAGGGGGCCGCCGACGTCCACCTCCATCAGGTGATCGACGCGCCGGAATTGAGAGTCAACGTGGACCGCACCCGGGCCGAGCAGGTCGGTCTGACGCAGCGCGATGTGGCCAATACCCTGCTCACCTCCCTCAGTTCGAGCAGCCAGACGGCGCCCAACTACTGGCTCAACCCGGAGAACGGCGTCAGTTACGTGGTCGCCGTGCAGACGCCGCAAACGAAGATCGATTCGGTCGATTCCATCCAAAATACGCCGATCACTGCGAGCGGCCTGACGACGCCGCAGCTCCTGAGCAACATCGCCTCGATCGACCGGGAGAGGGCGATGTCCGTGGTCAATCACTACAACGTGCAACCGACCTTCGACATCTATGCCAATACACAGGGGCGCGACCTGGGAGGCGTCGCCGCCGAGATCGACCGGATCGTCGAAGAGTTCAGGCCGCAGCTTCCGCGCGGAAGTTCGCTCGTCATGCGCGGCCAGGTCGAGAGCATGCGCTCCTCCTTCAAGGGGCTGGGGCTGGGGCTGCTCTTCGCCATCGTCCTGGTCTACTTTCTGATGGTCGTCAATTTTCAATCGTGGCTCGATCCGTTCATCATCCTGATGGCGATTCCGGGCGCCTTGCCGGGGATCTTATGGATGCTCTTCGTCACCCAGACGACGATCAACGTGCCCAGTCTGATGGGAGCGATCATGTGCGTGGGGGTGGCGACCGCCAACAGCATTCTGCTGGTCACCTTCGCCAATGAACAGCGCCTGGAGGGTAAAGACGCGGTGACGGCCGCCCTCAATGCCGGCTA
>DATEFT010001000.1:0-3945 GCA_035280505.1 Blastocatellia bacterium
AGCACGTTGCTGACGAATCGATTGAAGAAAGTCACATCGCCCAGCAGGAACGTCGCCACTCCCAGACCCTGACCGGCTCCGCCGGTCTGAGCCGTGCGCGCATTGTTGAAGGTGAGCTGGCCCGATCGATGCGCATCGCTGGGCAGCCGGAAGTTATAGGCGAATCGGAGGTCGGTGCCGAACTTGATGGTGTGGCCGCCGCGCGTATTGGTCCAGTTGTTGACGAACTGGAACTGATACTCTTGCTGGTCGAGCGGGCAGTTGCAGCGGTTGGCGTCGAGGCTGGAACCGGCCCGGAACCCGCCGGTGCCCTCGATGTTGAAGTAGGGCAGACCCGAAGTGAGAACGTCGGTCGTGTTCAAGCCGGGAATTCCCGCCGCGCTCGCCGGTTGGGTGCCGTAATCAAAGGGCAGAACCTGGGCGCGATAGCGAAGGAATCCGAAACGAAAATCGGTCAGCCAGTTGTTGGTCACGACCCGGTCGAAACCGGCCGCGATGCTCTGGTTGCGCACGGAAGAGTTGCCGCCCAGCTTGACGAGGGCCTGGCCTCCGCCCTGGCCGAAGGCCGTCGGGCCGTTGAGTTGATAGTCGCCGAAACTATAGCGCCCGAAGTAGTGCATCTTCTCGCCGGCATAGTAGTCAGTTCGGATGTTGAACTGGTTGGTATTGAAGATCTCGCTTCCGGACGTGGCGAAGTTGTCCAGGATTCCATTACCGGCCAGATTCGGCATCGGAATCAGGTTCAGAATGTTCTGAGCCTGGGGGGCGAGCCGGCCGGCCGGAATGATGTTCACCCCCAGGGGATTGGCGGCGGTGGCCCGGGTCGGATCGGCGAAGGCCAGGCGGCCCACTCCCGTAGCGGGATTGCCGGTGGTCGGATCGAAGATCATGCCCTGCCGCGCCTGAATGGTCTGGCCCGTGGTGGTGCCGACCATGACGGGCTCTTCCTGACCGGTCAGCGGGTTGATCTGGGTGATCCCGGCTCCGAGAAACCCGCTCAGATCGCCCGCGCGGACGGCTGCGGTCGGGACCGTCAGCCGTACGGATCCGCCCTCCTTGCTGCGCTGCCCCTGGTAGTCCCCGAAGTAGAAGAGCTTGTTTTTAATGATCGGGCCGCCGGCCGAGCCGCCGAACTGTCCCCAGAGCGTCGGGGCGACATCCGTCGGTTCGGTGAAGGGATTGCGCGCCTGGCCGAAGCCGCTGCGGCGATATCCGAAGCCGCTGCCATGCAGATCGTTGGTGCCCGATTTGGTCTGCGCCGTCACGACCCCGGCATTGGCCATCCCGAATTCGGCATCGTAATTTTGCGTCGTGACCTTCGCCTCGGTCACCGACTCGAGCGTCGGATTGATGACGATGATTCCCAGGATCGGATCCCGATTATCGGTTCCGTCCAACTGGTAGGACGTGCCGCTGAAGTGCTGGCCGTTGACCTGAATCTGCAGCGAACCCTGCGGGTTCTCGCTCGCCGCGTGATCCCAGCCGGAGCAGCAGCGGGACGTCCCCGGCGCGAGCAGCTCGAAGCGCGTGAAGTTGCGGTCGAGGGTCGGCAGATCCGTGAAGGCCTTCTGCTCGAAGGTCGTCGCCACGTCGGCCCGGTCGGCCTTCAGCAACGGCGCCTCCGAGGTCACCGTCACCTGCTCGCTGACCGCTCCGGCCTGGAGTGTCATATTGACCTGGGTCGAAACGTCCACGTTGACGGTCACCGCATCCTGGATCGAAGTCTTAAAACCGTCTTTCTTGATCTCGACCCGGTAGGTTCCCAGGACCAGCCGCTGGCGATTGAAGTAACCCTGTCCGTTCGTCGTCTCGGTGAACGAGACATTCTTCTGCGTATCGGTGATCGTCACCGTGGCTCCGGGGACTGCCGCTCCGTTGGCGTCGGTCACCGTGCCGTAGATACTCCCATAGACTGCCTGTCCAAAGGTGGCCGGCGCGAACGCCAGGCAAAGAATCAGATTCAATGCTGCCATGGAGAGTCTGTGAGTGCTTATCATGAACACCTCCTGTCTTAACCGGCCTGGCCAACTGCCCGAGTCCTGCCGGTCGGCAAACGTTGTACTCTTCTAACTTTTGAGGTTTGGATGTTGGCGGAGGAGTCTTAGAAACCCGGAAAATCATGAATGAGATGATTTATGAAATGATCCTTAGTTTGTAAGACTCCTCCACTCTCCCGGCAAAGCATTTTTTTTATTGTTTCGAAGTGATGCTTATCTACTAGAAATTGGATAGAATTTAGACAACCAAGAACGCCACTTCGAACGTAGTGTTAATAATTTGTAGGGTTCAAGAATATATGAGAGGAGCTTGCTTTGGGAGTTACTGAACGTATAATACGGTTACTTCCTTCTATCATAAAAGGTTAAATGAGCGTTACATGCTCGTCTGTAACGTCGCTGATTCCGATGCACATCTCGAGAGAAGAAAAACAGGCACAATTGGACAAGATCTTGCACGGTCGGACGTTGCACGGATCAGAAAGTCTTAAAGCGTTCCTTCGGTTCGTGGTCGACAGAGTCATCGAAAACGATGAGAGTCAGATCAAAGAGTACGTGATTGCGACGGAGGTCTTTGGACGCGGCAGTGAGTTCGATTCCCGGATCGATTCCGTGGTGCGCGTCCAGGCCGGCCGGCTCCGGACCAAGTTGCAGGAGTACTATGCCACCGAGGGGAAGGGTGACCTGCTGCTGATCGTGCTGCCGAAAGGGCAGTACACTCCGGTCTTCTCTCCGGCGCAGAAGCCGGACGCGCCGGAAGCGGAGGTAGATCCGGTGGCGGTCGAAACCACCCCGGTCGGTCTCGCGGCCGGAAGCCTGGCTGCCGGGACCGCGCTGGCCTCGACCAAGGTCGCCAAGCTGGCCCCGATCGCCGAAATCTTAGATCCGGAGGCTTCCGATTCCGGTTCCGCACCGTCCGACCCGGTGCTGGTCAAGGTTCTGAGGGGGGCCGACCCGCGGGGAACCCCGCCGCGCGGCTGGCAGGTGGCGGCCATCGCTTTCGCGATTCTGGCGATCGTCTCCGGCGCGCTGGCGCTCTTCTATCGCGCGAAGGTCGCCCGGCTGCCGGAACTGGCCTCCGTGGTCACGGCGGGAGGCATGGAGACGATCAACCGGACCGAACTGGAGCCGTTGTGGGGCGATATGTTGCGCTCGCCCGAACCGGTCCTGGTGGTCTTCAGCAACACACTCTTTCGGGGCAATCCGGAAGCGGGCATGAAACTGCTGAAATCGCTGGATGCGCCGGGCAGCAGTCTGGGGTCGCCGATCATTCCGCAATCGGAGATCGAGGAGAGCCGGGAACCGGTGATCGAACATTACACCGGCATCGGAGAGGTGATGGGCGCCTACTTCCTCGGAGATTTCTTCGTCCGGATGCACCATCCCTCGCGGGTCAAACGGAGCCTGTTGCTCAACTGGGAAGACCTCAAGACCGAAAACATCGTGGTGCTCGGGTCGCCGGCCGAGAATCTCTTTCTGCGGGACCTGCCGCAGAAACAGGACTTCATCTTCAAACCGCATCTGCCGAACCCGGACGATAACGGCAAACGGGCTTTCGGCATCGTCAACACCCGGCCCCAACCGGGCGAGCAGCCATACTATTTCGCCACCCAGGGCGGCCCCTCGCGCAGCCAGATTTCGGAAGATTACGCGGTCGTGGGTTTGCTGGAAGGCCTGAACGCCAAGAATCGGCTGCTGATCCTGGCCGGGATCACGACCCTCGGGACCCAGGCCGCCGCCGAATACGTGGTCAAACCCGATTACATCCGCGATCTGATCAAACACCTCAACCTCGCGCCCTCCGGTGAAACGCCGAAACTGCCGGCCAACTACCAGGTGTTGGTCAAGGTTAAGGTGAACGGCGGCGTCCCGGTCCAGGTCACTTACGTCACTCACCATGTTTTGAACCAATAGGACGCGGCCCCGCTCAAGATTGGTCTACAAACCG
>DATEFT010001001.1:0-14426 GCA_035280505.1 Blastocatellia bacterium
TACTTTGAAACAGGCGCGTTGTTCGGGACGCCTCAAACGTGCGGCCGGATGATCGAACGTCTGAAGGAGATCGGCGTTGACGAGGTTGCCTGCTTGATAGATTTCGGCATCGATCTCGATTCGGCTCTCTCCGGTTTGCGGTATCTCGACCAATTAAGAGAGCTGTCGATCCCCGACGGCGAAAAGATCGATTATGCGCTGCCGGCGCAAGCTGCCAGGCATCAGCCGACACTCATGCAATGCACTCCATCGATGATGAGGATGCTGGCGGCGGACGCCGATCTTTTTAGACCGCTCGGTTCGTTGCGGGTGCTGATGCTGGGGGGCGAGGCGCTGCCCCCGTCTCTGATTGCCGAAGTGATGGATCTCTGGCCCGCCACCAGGATTGCCAACATGTATGGACCGACGGAGACGACCATCTGGTCATCGACCCATCAGGTCGAACGGACCGATCGGGCCGTTTCGATCGGGCGACCGATTGCGAATACTCAAACGTATATCCTGGATCCCCATCTTCAACCGCTACCTGCCGGAGTGACCGGAGAACTGTTCATTGCGGGAGCAGGACTGGCGCTCGGTTATTGCAACCACCCGGATTTGACCGCAGAGCGGTTCATTCCAAATGCTTTCAGCCACGGGCCGGGGACGCGACTCTATCGAACCGGCGATCTGGCGCGCCATCTTGGAGACGGCCAGATCGAGTGTCTGGGCCGCCTCGACCAACAGGTCAAGGTACGAGGCTTCCGAATCGAGCTGGGAGAGGTCGAGGCCGTGCTCAATGAGCATCCAGACGTTGCGGAAGCGGTGGTGGTCGTGAGGGAAGACACCCCCGGAGACAAGCGGCTGGTCGCGTATCTGGTCTTGAACTCCCAAGCTTCACAGGACGGTGAAGCGATAGAGTCCTTCCTGAGACGGAAACTGCCCGATTACCTGATCCCCTCCAGTCTGGTCAGATTGGAGAAATTGCCTGTGACCTCGAACGGTAAGATCAATCGCCAGGGGCTGCCTGCCGTCGGCCTGGAGTACCATCGATCACGGAGCGAGTATCTTCAGCCTAAAAGCGGGCTTGAGCAACTGATCGCCGAGATCTGGCAGGGCGCCTTGAATGTGGAGAAGGTCGGGCGGGAAGACAATTTTTTCGACCTCGGCGGCCACTCCTTATTGCTGGCCCAGGTCCACGGGCAATTATGTCGAGCCCTCAATCAACAACTGCCCCTCATCAAGATGCTTGAACATCCGACCGTCAGCTCGCTGGCCGATTTTCTGAGTCAAGAGCGGGTCGACGCCTGGTCCTTGAAGGAGAGCCAAAGTCGAGCCGAAAAGTCGCGAGAGGGGCTTAGCCGCCAAAGGCGCAGGATCGCGAAAGTCGAGCATAAAGCATGACGACCGATTGGAAAGATGCGGAATCGGCAGCAGGACTGGAGATCGCCATCATCGGCCTGAGCGGACGCTTTCCGGGCGCCGAGAACATCGATCAGTTCTGGCGCAACCTCCGCGACGGTGTCGAGTCGATCCGTCAGTTTACTGATGAGGAGTTGATCAGTTTCGGGGTGAGCCCGGCCGCGCTCCGCGATCCGAGCTTCGTCAAATCGGGCGCGATCCTCGAAAACATCGATCAATTCGATGCGCCGTTCTTCGGTTATTCACCCAGGGAAGCCGAAATATTGGATCCGCAGCAACGAATCTTTCTGGAATGCGCCTGGCAGGCCCTGGAGGACGCGGGCTATAGCTCGGATACTCACCGGCATCTGGTCGGAGTCTTTGCCGGCACGAGTCTGAGCACGTATCTGCTTTATCACCTCCTGACCAGCGAGGAAGCCTCACAAGACGCATTCCAAACGATGATCGCTAACGACAAAGATTTCCTCAGCACCCGGGTCTCCTACGAATTGAACCTGAAGGGCCCGAGTATCGATATTCAGACCGCCTGCTCTACCTCGCTGGTCGCCGTGCACATGGCCTGTCAAAGCCTGAACAGCTATCAGTGTGACATCGCCCTGGCGGGAGGCGTCTCGGTCCAGGTTCCGCAGCGGACCGGTTATCACTATATCCCGGAAGGTCTCGGCTCCCCCGACGGTCATTGCCGTGCTTTCGACGCCCGGGCCCGGGGAACGGTCTTCGGGAGTGGAGTCGGGATCGTGGTCTTGAAGCGATTGGCGGACGCGCTTTCGGACGGCGATCCTATTCACGCCGTCATCAAAGGATCGGCTCTGAGCAACGACGGCTCTTCCAAGATCGGATACACGGCGCCGAGCATAGACGGACAGGTCCAGGCGATCGCCATGGCGCAGGCCGTCGCCGGCGTCGAGGCCGAGACCATCACCTACATCGAGACCCATGGAACCGGAACGGTCCTTGGCGACCCGGTCGAGATCGCCGCTCTGACCCGGGTTTTTCGTGCGAGCACCGAAAAGAGCGGTTTCTGCGCCATCGGGTCGGCGAAGAGCAATCTCGGTCATCTGGATGCCGCCGCGGGAGTCGCCGGGCTGATTAAGACCGTGCTCGCACTCAAGCACAGACAGTTGCCGCCGAGTCTGCATTTCGAGAAGCCCAATCCACAGATCGACTTTGCGGGCAGCCCTTTCTATGTCAATAGCCGGCTGCAGGAGTGGAAGAGCGCGGGCCGACGCCTCAGAGCGGGAGTCAGTTCGTTCGGGGTGGGAGGGACCAATGCACACGTGATTCTGGAGGAGGCGCCTGCATCCGAACCGGGCAGCAGGTCGAGAGCCTCTCAACTGCTCGTGGTCTCAGCCAGAAGCCGCACGGCCTTGGAGACGGCGAGTCGGAATCTGGCTCAGCATCTGAGAGAGCATCCGGAATCGGATTTATCGGACGTGACCTATACGCTGCAGACGGGCCGGAGGAGGATGAACCATCGGAGGATCCTCGTCTGTCGGGATGTACCGGATGCGGCGCGGTCGCTGGAATCGAAAGATCCGGAGCGGGTCTTGACGGTTCATGAAGAAGCTGAAGGCCGATCGGTGGTCTTCATGTTCCCGGGTGGCGGGGCGCAATACGTCAACATGGGATTAGGGCTCTATCGAACCGAGGGACCCTTCCGACGAGAGGTGGACCGCTGCTGTGAAATTCTGAGATCGGGTCTGGAGTTTGACCTCAGGGACTATCTCTACCCGGAGTCAGTGCCTGTGGAAGAGGCCAGGCGGCAGATGACGCGGACCTCGATCGGTTTGCCGGCGCTGTTCGTGGTTGAGTACGCGATGGCGATGCTACTGGAGGGATGGGGAATCCATCCCCAGGCCATGATCGGGCACAGTCTGGGAGAGTACGTGGCGGCCTGCCTGGCGGGAGTCTTCAGCCTGGAAGATGCGCTGAAGATCGTGAGGCTGAGAGGCGCATTGTTCGAAGAGTTGCCGAAAGGGGCGATGGTGAGTGTGGCGGCGGAAGAGGAGCAGGTCCGGCGGTTGATCGGAGAAGAGTTGTCGATCGCAGCGGTGAATGGGCCGGAGCTGGTGGTCGTGAGCGGAGAGGACCAGTCGATCGCGGAATTGTGCGGGCGCATGGCCCGGGCCGGGATCGAGCATCAGAGGGTGCACATCGATGTGGCCGCGCATTCCTGGCTGGTGGATGGAATTCTGGACCGGTACGAGGAGTATGTGAAAGGCCTTGATAAAAAGGAACCGCTGAGGAGGTACATCTCCAACGTGAGTGGAAAGTGGGTGAAGCCGGGAGAGGCAACGGATGCCGGATACTGGCGGCGGCAATTGCGAGAGTGTGTGAGGTTCAGCGAGGGGGTTACGGAGCTGGTAGAGGCCGGGGCGGAGATCATGGTGGAAGTCGGGCCCGGAAAGACCTTGAGCAGCCTGGCGAAGATGCAGAAGAAGGAGAGTCGAGCCGCCTGGACGATCGCGACCATGAGGCATCCGCAAGAGGTGAGGGAGGATGGCGAATATCTAACCGGAGCGATCGGGAGACTGTGGGCGGCGGGAGGAGAAATCGACTGGGAGCGGTATTACGAGGGAGAGCGGCGCCGGAGAGTGAGCTTGCCAGTCTATCCATTCGAGAGGCAGAGATATTGGATAGAGGCGCGGAGGAGAACGGAAGAGAGCCGCGGCCGCAAGACCGGGGGCAAAGTGGAGGATGTCAGCAAATGGTTCTATCTGCCGGGATGGCAGAGAAGAGAGCGGCCCCGGCGCCTTGAACCGGCCGGGACGACGGACAAAGAGAAGAAAACATATCTGGTTATGGAAGGCCGCGGAAATCTGAGCCGAAACGTGGTTGAGAAGTTGAGAACGGAATCCGCGGAGGTGATCACTGCCAGGGCCGGCGCGGGTTACCGGAAGATCGGTGAAAGAGAATATGAGATCAGGGCCGGAGAGAAACAGGATTATGAAAGACTGCTGAAGGCGTTGATTGAGGCCGGAGCCACGGCTTTGGACGTCTTGCATCTGTGGAGCATCGGGGCAGGGGAAGACCGAGAAAGAGAGGCGCCGCCGGAGGCCAGGTTCAAGCGGGAGCAACAGAGAGGATTCTACAGCTTGCTCTATCTGGCACAGGTCGTCGAGACCGGCGGCATCCAGGGGCCGGTGAGAGTGAACTATGTGAGTCGCAATGTGCAAAAGGTCGAAAGCGCCGACTCGGTCGCGGCTGAGCGGGCGACGGCGCTCGGGGCCTGCAAGGTGATCAACCAGGAATGCGAGCGGATCAAGTGCCGGAGCATAGATCTGGAAGGAGTGAAGGACAGTGATCCGGAGAGATCAGCGCCCATGGCGGTCGAGCAGTTGATCGATGAGATCAAGATCTGGGATCGGGAGCTGGAAGTGGCCTACAGAGGCCGGTGGAGATATGTCAGACGGTACGAAGCCCTGAGCGTCGAGAGGCAGGACACGGACACGGTCTTCAGAAGCGGGGGAGTCTACCTGATTACCGGAGGGACCGGCCGGCTGGGCATTGAAGTCGCGGAATATCTGTGCAGAGAGAGAGCCGGGAAGGTCGTCCTGGTGTCGAGGGGCGGGCTCGATGGAATAGCTGAAGAGCAGGCGAGGAGGATCAAGGATCTGGGCGATCGTCTGTTAGTGGAACGGGGGGACGTCGGGGAGGAAGTGGCGATGAGGAGGGTTGTGGAGCGAGTGGAACGAAAGTTCGGCCGCATCGACGGCCTGATTCATGCCGCCGGATTCGCCGGGGAGCAGGCGGTCAAGCTAATTCCGGAAGTGACCATTGCGGATTGTGAGCATCATTTCAGGGCGAAGGTCTATGGATCATATGTGCTGGCCGAGATTCTGCGAGACCGCAAGCTCGATTTCTGCCTGCTATTCTCCTCCAATGCGTCGGTCCTCGGAGGCCTGGGGTCAATCTGTTACTCGGCTGCGAACCTCTTCATGGATGCCCTGGCCAGCGAGCTCGGCGGGGTTACCGAGACCCGTTGGATCAGCGCGAATTGGGATGGATGGATGGTGAACAACGACAACCGGCTCAGCGCCTCATTTCAAACCAGTCTCGACCAGTACGCCATGACTCGCGATGAGGCCCTCGAGGGGCTCGAATATGTTCTATCGCCGCAGGTGGAGGGGCAGATCGTCGTGTCGACCGGCGATTTGGAGAGCCGGCTCGCAATCTGGATCGGGCAAGATGCCGGCCTATCGGCGAATTCCAACTCTGATCCGACTCCATCTTCGACTTTGCATGCCAGGCCGCTGTTGGCGACGGACTATGTTCCGGCCGGCAGCGAGATCGAGCAGATCATCGTCAATGTCTGGCAGGAGGTCCTCGGAATAGATCGACTGGGAATTCACGATAATTTCTTTGACCTCGGCGGAAATTCGTTGATCGGATTGAAGGTCATCTCCCGATTGAAGAAGGAACTCAATCTGGAGATCCCGGTCGTCGCCTTATTTGAAGGCCCCACGGTGAGCGCCCTGGCCAAAGTCATCAGCAGAGGTCAGGCCGCGGAGCCTGCCCACGCCGTAAGCCGCAACCGCGGCGAGAGGCGAAGAGAGAAGATGCAACTTAAGCGGAGCGCGAGCGATGAAATTGGAGCGGGCGGTAAAACCTCAACCTGAAACTACTACCTTCAAACGCCATGAGAGTTCTTGATTCGTTCGACACGACGAGCATCGCCATTATCGGAATGGCGGGAAAGTTTCCCGGGGCTCGAAACACTGATGAATACTGGCAAAACCTGCGCGATGGCATTGAGTCGATCAGGTTCCTGACCGACGAGCAGGTCGCCGCACTCGGGGTTTCCGAAAACCGCAGAAGAGACCCCCATTACGTTAAGGCGACAGCTCTCCTCGATGGATCTGATCTCTTCGACGCTTCCTTTTTTGGGATGAGCCACAGGGAGGCCGAGATTACAGATCCGCAACATCGCCTATTCCTGGAATGCGCCTGGGAGGCCATGGAATCGGCCGGTTATGGCGACACGAATCTGGCCGGACCGGTGGCGGTCTATGGCGGTGCCACGATAAATACTTATTTGCTGTATCACCTGTTGCCAAATAGCGATCTGGTAAGCTCGTTGGAACCGGTTCAAATCAATATCGGCAATGGAGGCGATTTTCTCACCACCCGCGTTTCATACAAGCTCAATCTCAAAGGTCCGAGTTATCTCGTCCAGAGTGCCTGTTCCACCTCATTGGCCGCGGTCCACCTGGCCTGTCAAAGTCTGTTGAATGAGGAATGCGAGATGGCCCTGGCGGGAGGAGTCTCGATCAACGTCAGCCAGAGGGCGGGTTACCTGTATTCCGAAGGCGGGATGATGTCGCCCGATGGCCACTGTCGCGCATTCGACGCTCAGGCCAGGGGAACCATTTTCGGTAGCGGAGTCGGGATCGTCGTGCTGAAGAGGTTGGCGGATGCCCTTTCGGACCGCGATCCCATTCAGGCCGTGATCAGAGGGTCGGCGACCAATAATGACGGCTCACTGAAGGTCGGCTATACGGCGCCGAGCGTGGACGGACAGTCGGCCGTAATCGTCGAAGCTCTCGCCGCGGCCGGGGTGGAGGCCGAAACTATCAGCTATATCGAAACGCACGGCACGGGGACGCCGCTCGGGGATCCGGTTGAGATTGCGGCCCTAACCAGGGCCTTTCGATCGAGCACCGGCAAGAAGGGCTTTTGCGCGATCGGGTCGGTAAAGACCAACATCGGCCACCTTGATGTCGCCGCGGGTGTCGCCGGACTGATTAAGACGGTGCTCGCCCTTAAGCACCGGCAATTGCCTCCCAGCCTTCACTTCGAACGGCCCAACCCGCAGATCGATTTTGCTGCCAGCCCCTTTCAGGTCAACGACCGGCTGCGGAGGTGGGGCGACGACGGCGCGAGACTGAGAGCCGGAGTGAGTTCGTTCGGAGTCGGGGGAACGAATGTGCACGTGGTCCTGGAAGAGGCTCCGAAGGAAGAACCCGGCGGCGCGTCGAGAGAGCATCAATTGCTCGTGATCTCGGCCAGAACCGCGACTGCCCTGGAGGCGGCGAGCCGGAACCTGGCGCGATATTTGAGAGCGCGCGAGGGGGATGATCTGGCAGATGTGGCCTACACCTTGAAGGTGGGGCGTAAGAGAATGAGCCATCGGAGGATCATCGTCTGCCGGAACAGGCCGGATGCCGGGTGGCTGCTCGAGTCGGAACGTCCACAGTTTCCGGTTGCCGTGGAGCGGGAAGGCGAGCCCCCCCGGATGATCTTTATGTTTCCCGGGCAGGGCAGCCAGTACGTCAACATGGGGCGGAAGCTATATGAGTGCGAGGAAGAATTTAGAAATCAGATCGGACGGTGCGCGGAGGTTTTGAATGAGCATCTGGGTGTCGATTTGAGGCGGGTCTTGTATCCGGCGGCGGGGAAGGAGCGGGAAGCGGAGGCGGTGTTGAACGAAACGCGCATCACGCAGCCGGCGCTCTTCGTCATCGAGTATGCGGTGGCGAAGCAGTTGGAGCAGTGGGGCATACGGCCGGACGCCATGATCGGGCACAGCCTGGGGGAATATGTGGCGGCCTGTCTAGCCGGAGTCATGAGCCTAGAGGATGCGCTATGGCTGGTGAGCAAAAGAGGAAAACTGATGCAGGAGGTGGGTGGCGGGGGCATGGTGGTGCTGATGGCGAGCGAGGCCGAGGCCGAGAAGTGGATAAAAGGAAAGAGCTTGAGTCTCGCCGCCGTGAACGGGCCACGCCAGATCGTGATCTCGGGTGAGGAAGAGGCGATATTGGAATTGACAGCCGAGTTAAATAGGGAGGGAAAAGCGGCCAAAAGACTGAAGACGAATCACGCCTTCCACTCGACGATGATGATGGAGATCTCGGCCAGGTATGTAGAGGAAGTGGAGAGGGTTCAGTTGCGGCCAGGGAAGATCAAGTATATCTCGAACGTGAGCGGGAAACCGGCGAGAGCGGAGGACGTGACGGACGCGGAATATTGGGGGAAGCAGATCCGGAAATGTGTGAGGTTCTCCGAAGGGCTGGAAGAGTTGATGGGCCGGCCGGGGATCCTGCTTGAAGTCGGGCCGGGCGAGTCCTTATCCAAATTAGCACGGCAAAATACCGCACTGGCCGCCGGCTCGGTCGTCATCTCCACCATGAGAAATTCAAAGGAATTGAGGGATGATTCCGAGCATCTAACCGCGGCTCTGGGCAAGCTGTGGATGGCGGGAGCGGCGATCGACTGGAACGGATACTACCGGGGAGAAAGGCGGAGGAGAGTCAGTTTGCCGACCTATTCCTTCGAGAGGCAGCGATATTGGATCGAATCGAGAGCAGAGATCAAAAGGGCGGACGGAAGCCTTGAAATCGGCGGCGGAGAAGATCCGGCCGCGCCGGAAATCAAAGATCATTCCGCAACGGCCGACCGAACCGCGCCACTGCATTCGAGGCCGGAATTGCTGAATGCGTATGTCGCCCCGGTTGATGACCGCGAGCAGATGATCGCCGCTGTTTGGCAGAGAGCGCTCGGCGTGGACAGAGTGGGAGTGAATGATAACTTTTTTGAACTGGGAGGCGATTCGCTCATTGCCGTCCAGGTCATCTCCCAACTCAAGGAGGAGTTCAAGGTCGAGATCCCCGTTGCCAGTCTGTATGAAAGTATCAACATCAGGTCGCTGGCCGGTCTGATCGGCTCTTTGAATGGAGCAGACGAATTGGCCGGTCAATCGGGCGCGGACCATAGTGGGCGCAGTCAACGGGTTCTTCAACGGAAGCAGTTTCAAGAGGGGCAAAGACTGAAGAGAAGGACCGGGCCGGATGATCCAGCCGGAGTCAAAACGGAGTAGTGACAGATGCGCGCAGTCTTAACGAACTTCGGAACCCTGGGAGACTTACAGCCATTCCTGGCTTTAGCGATTGAGATGAAACGTCACGGGCATGCGCCGGTGCTCGCTTTCTCGCCCTATTTCCGGGCGCGGGTCGAGTCCCTGGGGCTCGACTTTGTTCCCATCGGGCCGGACTTGCGGGACCTTCAAAACAGCGTCAACGTCGCGATCAGGGAGACACCCGATTCCGATGACCGCATGCGTGAGATCCTCGAACCGCTGATCGCAACCCTGCCCCAGACTTTTTCTGATCTGACCCGGGCCTGTCTCAAAGCGGATGTCATGATCAGTGGCGCAACACAGCCTGCGGCGAGGATGGTTCATGAGACGACAGGGACTCCGTTCGTCTCAATCCAGACTTCGCATTTCGGCGGCATCGGAAGTCCGGCGATCCGGCAGGCGAGCGCCGCGCTGATCAATCCGTTTCGGTCGCGGTTAGGGCTGGAGCCCTTGCGTGACCCGTTGACGATAGATTCCAACTCGCCGCAGTTAGCCCTCTACGCCATGAGCCGCCACGTGCGGCTTCCTCAGGCGGATTGGCCTGAACATTACCATCTCACGGGGTTCTTTTTCCTCGATGACGAACCGTGGCAGCCCGAGCCTGAACTTCTTCAATTCATCCGGAGCGGAGATCGACCGGTAATCATCAGTTTCGGAAGCATGACGCATGAAGATTCGGCGCAGATGACCAACTTGCTGCTTGACGCCGTCGGCCTGGCAGGTTGTCGCGCCATCATCCAGCGGGGATGGAGCGGACTGGGTCACCGGCAATTGCCCAAAGATGTTTTGGCGATCGACTACATCCCCTACCATTGGTTATTCCCGCAGGCGAAATGCATAGTTCATCATGGCGGTGGGGGGACCGCCGGCGCCGTGTTCAGATCAGGAGTGCCCAGCATCTTCGTGCCGCACGGTTATCTCCACGATCAAACCTACTGGGCCGAACTCGCGCATGAATTGGGCTGCGCTACTCAACCGATCCCCTTGCCGCAGCTCACCGCTGAACGTCTGGCCGCTGCCATCAAGACGATTACCGAAAGCCCCGATTGCTATCTGAAGGCCGAGCTGTTGGCCCGGCGGATTCGGTCGGAGCCGGGCGTGAGGTTGGCCCGGCATCTGATAGAAGATTTGCTTCGGCAGCTCGAACGACGCCAGCGAGAGCTGGACTTCTGTACGTCGCGGGAGAGCATCCCGGAGCGTCAGCAAAGATCGGCCCTCCGGAAACGATTCGAGCGCGACTGCCGTTCAGATAAGATCAGGCGAACAGGCCACAGCGACTGACCTGACGGTTAACTATTTGAAGACCTATCCCCGGCATCGGATGCTTCAAGCCCGAAGCATCGTAACAGGCCGATTCCACAAGCAAACAGGAAGGGAATGAAGATGAACTATACGGATGATAGTTATCATGGCTCGGAAATCGCCATCATCGGGATCTCCTGTCGATTACCGGGAGCGAAGAGCCCTGAAGAGTTTTGGAAGAACCTTCGTGACGGGATTGAATCCATTTCATTTCTGAATGATGAAGAACTGGAACCATCGAACATCGACCCCGCCGCTTTCAACGACCCCCACTATGTAAAGGCGGCATCGATCCTGGACGACATCGAATCTTTCGATGCCGCGTTCTTCGGGTTCTCCCCCAAAGAAGCCGAGGTTATGGATCCACAACATCGCCTGTTTTTGGAGTGTGCCTGGGAAGCGCTCGAGGATGCCGGGTACAATTCGAAATCCTACAAGTGGCCAATCGGCGTCTATGCGGGCGCGAGGACCAACACTTATCTGTTCAATCTCTTTTCGAACATCAGGGCGGTGGGCTCACTGGGATCGTTTGAGGTTGGGCTCGGAAACGATCTGGCCTTCTTACCCACACGAGTCTCCTACAAGTTGGATTTAAAAGGGCCGAGTTATGCGGTTCACACCGCCTGCTCTACGTCATTGGTGGCGACACATTTAGCCTGTCAGAGCCTGTTGTTGGGCGAATGCCGGATGGCTCTGGCGGGTGGCGTGGCCATTAATGTGCCCCACCGCACAGGTTATCTCTACCAGCCGGGGGGCATTGCGTCGCCCGACGGCCATTGCCGGCCGTTCGATGCCGAAGCCCAGGGCACGATCTTCGGCAGCGGAGTGGGCGTGGTCGTCCTGAAGCGTTTGAGCGACGCGCTTGCCGATCGAGACTCCATCTATGCCGTCATCAAGGGATCTGCCACCAATAACGATGGTACGTTAAAGGCCAGCTTTACCGCCCCGAGCGTTTATCAACAATCGGAAGTGATCCTGGAGGCTCTGGCAAATTCCGGGGTCACACCGGAGACGATCGGCTATGTCGAGGCCCATGGAACTGGAACGGCCCTCGGGGATCCCATAGAGATTCGCGCCCTCACCAAAGCTTTTCGGTCGAGCACGGGCAAAAACAACTTCTGCGCGATCGGGTCCGTGAAAAGCAACTTCGGCCATTTGGATGCCGCCGCCGGAATCGCCGCGCTCATCAAGACAGTCCTCTCCATTGAGCACAGGCAATTACCGGCCAGCCTGCACTACCGGCAACCCAACCCTCAAATCGACTTTGCCAATAGTCCATTTTATGTCAATGACCGTTTGAGGGATTGGAACGGAAATAATTCAAAACTGAGAGCGGGAGTCAGTTCGTTTGGAGTGGGCGGCACGAATGCACATGTGATTTTGGAGGAAGCCCCCGAGATCGAGGCGAGCGGCGGATCCAGAGATTATCAGTTGCTCGTCCTTTCAGCTCGAACCCGTTCAGCTCTGGAATCTGCGAGTAAGAACCTGGCCTGGTATCTGAGGGAGCAGGTGGGAGCAAATTTAGCGGATGTGGCATACACGCTGCAGGTGGGGCGCGGCCGGATGAGCCATCGGCGGGCCGTGATCTGCCGGGAGGCGCGGGAAGCCGTGCGGCTTCTGGAATCGTGCGAACCGCCCGTCTTGACGACTCACGAAGGGGCCGAAAGCAGGTCGGTCAGCTTTATGTTTCCGGGGGGAGGATCGCAGTACGTCAACATGGGGCTGGATCTCTATCGAGCCGAGCCGACCTTCCGTCAAGAAGTGGATCGCTGCTGTGAGATCTTGAAGGCAGATCTCGGGGATGACCTTCGGGACACTCTCTATCCTGAACCGAATGCTCTGGAAGAAGCGAGCAGGCGGATAAAACGACCGTCAATCGGCTTGCCCGCGCTGTTCTTGGTCGAGTATGCCATGGCCAGGCAATTGGAGCAGTGGGGGATCAAAGCCGATTCGATGATCGGTCACAGTCTGGGGGAATACGTGGCGGCGCATCTGGCAGGCGTCTTCAGCCTGGAAGATGCGTTGAAACTGGTAAGGCTAAGGGGGGAATTGTTCGAAGAGTTGCCGAAAGGAGGGATGGTGAGTGTGACCGCAGATGAGGAGCAAATACAGCGGCTGATCGGGAAAGAGTTGTCAATCGCCGCCGTGAACGCACCCGATCAAGTGGTCGTGAGCGGGGCCGAACCGGCGGTCGCCGAACTTTGCCGGCGAATGAAGCAAGCCGGAATCGAGCATCAGAGGATCCATATCGAAGTAGCGGCGCATTCGCAGTTGGTGGAAGAAATAATGGATCGGTTCGAGGAACAGGTGAATAGAGTCAAAAAAGAAGAGCCGACCAGGAGCTATATCTCCAACCTCAGCGGGACATGGGTGAAACCGGGCGAGGTCACGGACGCCGGATATTGGCGGAGGCAGTTGAGAGAGTGTGTAAGATTTAGTAATGGGGTGAAGACGTTAACGGAGGCTGGGGCGCCGGTCCTGGTGGAAGTTGGGCCCGGGCAGGCTCTGAGGAGTCTGATGAAGATGCAGCAGCGGGAGCGGTCCGTGAAGTGGCTGGTCGGAACGATGCGGCACCCATTGGAGGAGAGAGATGACAGGGAGTATCTGACCGAGGCGATGGGGGTGTTGTGGGCGGCGGGGGTCGAGATCGACTGGAAAGGGTACTACGAGGAAGAAAGGCGGAGGAGAGTGAGGCTGCCGACCTATCCCTTCGAGCGACAGCGGTACTGGATAGCGGCCGGCGATGCGAACAAGAAAGACCGGAGCGAGGCCGCGGGCAAGAGAGCAGACATCCGCAACTGGTTCTATGTGCCGGGATGGAAGAGAAAAGAGCTAGGCCGGAGCGAAGCGGTGGCGGAGGTCGACGGCGCCAACAAGACGACGTTTATCGTTATGGAAGAAGCCGGCAGCGTAAGTCATCGCTTGGTCGAAAGGCTGCTGAGAGAGACCCCGGACGTGATCAGCGTGAGAGCGGGAGAACGTTACCTGAAAGTTAATGAGCAAGAGTATCAGATCAGAGTCGGGGAGTCGCGGGATTACGAAGAGTTGTTGAAGGATGTGGCGGGCAGCGGGGAGCAGGCGCTGCATATCGTGCATCTATGGAGTATCGGGGAAGAAGGGAATTGCCGGGAGGAGGTCGAGCCGGAGGCTCGATTCAGGATGGAGCAGCGGCGGGGCTTTTACAGTTTGCTCTACCTGGCTCAGGCTCTGTCGAAACTTCGCCATTCGCCTTCGATCAAGATCGATGTCATCTCCAGCGATCTACATCAGGTGAACGGTGAAGAGAACTTTTCACCGGAAAAATCCCCTCTGCTGGCTCTTTGCCGAGTGATTCCGCAGGAGACTCCGAAGATCTCGTGTCGCTCGGTCGATATCATCTTGCCTCCGCCAGGGTCCAGGGAAGAATCAAGACTGATCGATCGGCTGATGACGGAAATTCAGACCGGCGCACCGGATGTGGTGACCACGTATAGAGGTAATCGGCGTTGGGTTCAAAGCTATGAGCCTTTGCCTCTTGAGCGGAACGCTCAACCGGTCAGGTCTCTGCGAACCCGGGGGGTCTATCTGATCACCGGCGGTCTGGGTGGAGTCGGGTTACTGATTGCCGGGCACCTCGCGCGATCGGTGCAGGCGAGATTGGTCCTCACCGGGCGCGCGCCTTTTCCGGAAAGGCGTGATTGGGCGCAATGGCTGGCATCACATGACAGCCAGGATGAAATCAGCATCAAAATCTCAAAGTTACAAGAAATGGAGGCGGCCGGCGCGGAAATTTTAATCGCTAATGTCGACGTTACCGACGAAAATCGGATGCAAGCTCTGGTCGCAAAGACCCTTCGCCAATTCGGCGCTCTTCATGGTGTGTTGCACG
>DATEFT010001002.1:0-14668 GCA_035280505.1 Blastocatellia bacterium
GATAGGGCACTTACGGTGGATTAATTCGCCGGCAAGCCCACTATTGACAATATTTAGCTTTGCATGACATGTACATGACATGTCATAGACATGTATATATGACCATGTAATGTTCGTCTGTAACGGAGAGAAGTAATGAAGAAGGCAACTACCGAAACCAACGGCCACTCCGACCCGCCGCATGGCAGGGAAGAGCCACTATCAGGATCCTCATTACCGACTCAGAACCAGGAGGACGGTTCGTCCCTGATTCCGTTGGAGGTGATCCGCACGGAGAACGTGATCAGCAAGTTTCCGGTTCACAACCTGGCCAAGACCGGCCGGGTTCGGATCAAGCTGAATCGCCGCCGGGCCGACGGAGACGTGGAGTTCAACTGGGAGGTCAGCTACAACGAGAAGTACGGCGAGGCCAAACAACTGGCATATCAGATCGACACCTTGATCATCGCCAAGCGGATTTATGACTATTTCGAGGAGAACGTTCCGATTCCGGACGTGATCCCGATCGGGAGCCTCTACCAGATCTGCCAGGAGTTGGGGATGAACCCGCGATCGGGGAAGAACAAGAACAACATCAAGCATGCGCTGGGGCAGAATGCGGGAGCCTTCATCGACGCCCAGATCTCCTTCAAGGATCGCAACGGCGACGAACGGAGACTGGCGGCCCAGTTCAGCCGGTACTCGGTGGTTCACCGGGACCAGAAACTGCCGGACGGACGCAGGGCCGATCAGGTCTACATCGTGCTCCAGCCGATCTACCTGGAGGTCCTCAACAGCGCGCGCTGGCGTCCGCTCGACTTCAGCTACCTGAAGGAGCTGCCGCCCGCGTCGCAGCGATGTTACGAGATCATCTCGGCCCGGATCTTCGCCGCGCTCAAGTACGGCCATCCGCGGGCCGAACTGGCCTATTCCGATTATTGCGCCTTCAGCGCCCAGATTCGTCATACCAAGTACAAACCGTTCCGAGCCCAGATGGACCATGTCCATAAACCGCACCTGGCCTCCGGCTATCTGGCCAAGGTCGAGTATGAGGAGACCGTGGACGATGGAGGGCAGGTCGACTGGCTGCTCCGGTACTATCCCGGAGCGAAGGCCCGGGCCGAGTTCGCGCACTTCAATCCGCGATACGGCGATGCCACTCTGGTCGAGAGCGAGGAGGGGCGGGGAACGGAGCAGGGAAGTGAAGCGCCGGGATTGGTCGACTACTTCCATCGGCTGGTCCATCAATCGGGTTCACACGGCGAACCGAGCCGAAGGGAACTGGAGCAGGCTGAGCGCCTGATCCGGGCTCATGGGATCGAAGTCGCGCGTTACATCGTCGATTACGCGCACCGGGAAGCGCCGAAGACCCGGTTCGAGATGCAAGTCTTTGGCGCCGTGCTGGTCTATGAGAAGCGAGCCGTGGCGGCCTACCGCAGGTGGGAGGCGGGTCGGCCGGCGTCGGCCGGCATGACCATCGGGGGAGGGCAGGGCAGGGGCTCCGGCCAGATCTCGGAGATCGAAGCCCTGGACCTGGCCGCCCAACGCTACGATCGGCTCTCGGACGGGGAGAAGGCCCAGCGCTACTCCCGGATCAGAACCCGGTTGCAGGCCGCGAAGGATCTGGACACCGCCGACTGGGATGAGGAGTTTTGGAACGATATCATCAAGAAACAGATTCTTTCGGAGATCGCCGGAGAGATCCGGTTCGGGTGAGCCGGTCTTGCGCGGCTTCGGGAAAGTGAAGACTCGAAGAAGAGAACCTGAAGAGGCCGGGGCGATCCGGCTGCTGGCTCGTACCATTCGCGGGGCCGAATGGATCGGCGCGGCCGAGGTCGAAGGGCGCACCGGCGCGCGGGTCTCCGGCCTCGGGCATCGGGAGATCCGATTCCGGGTCGAACGGTTGGAACCCGGGCTCCTCGAACTCGGCAGCCTGGACGATCTCTTCCTGATCGGTTCCGACCTCCGCGACCTCGATCATACGCGGGCCAGCCTGGCTCCGCTCGCGGCCCAGGCGGCGGCCGTCGATCATCGGGCCGCCCTCGCGCTCGTCCGCCGGATCCGAACGATTCCCCCAATCCCCAGCTTCACGGTCGTCGCCAGCTTTCTGGGTCGTCGAAATTACAATCGATACGAGATCGAAGAGAGCGTCGCGGGCGCGATCCGATCGCAAACCAACTGGCCTCATCTCTCCACCGAACTTGAAGAGACCGAACGCGCGAACCTGACCTTCAGGGTGCATCTGAGTGATGCGGGCGGGTTCATCGGTCTGCGGCTTCCGTTGATGCCGCTCCACCGCCGCCCATACAAGGTCGCTTCGCGGACCGGGACCTTACATCCACCGCTCGCCTATGCCATGGCCATGCTCTGCGGCCTCCGTCAGGACTCGGCGGTGCTCGATCCATGCTGCGGAGTCGGGACCATTCCGATCGAGGCCGCCAGGCTGGAGCCCTCGATCAGGACCATCGGCAGCGATCTGGACCGGGAGGTTCTCGATCAAGCGCTGAGCAATATGCGAGAGGCCGGGCGGCAGCTCGTCTTTATGGTCGCCGATGCGGGTCGCGTTCCGCTCGCCGACGCCTCGATCGATCGGGTCATCTGCAACCCGCCCTGGGGCCGGACCGTCAATGCCGGCGGCTTGCTGGCGGCGGATGCCGGCCGCCTGCTTCGCGAGATCGGTCGAGTTCTGCGGCCCGACGGCCGCGCCGCCCTGATCGCCGAGAGAGAGATTATCGAACAGATCGACCTGCACCATTCCGGATTAAAACTGATCGCCTCAATTCCGATCAGTCTCTTCGGGACCTGGCCGAACATCTACCTAATGGTCCCTGAATCATCATCGTCCATCTCTCCAATCGACACTCAAAGTCGCTTCGGTCAAGAACTGGAAAGAAGCCTGGACAAGTCCAGACTTTTCTAGACTCAGGTTAGGCATTGCGGTTGCAGGTAATGTCTCAGTGAGTGCGGAGCTATTCTTTGAGATTTTTTTTTCAAAGCCGAACTATTTTCGCAAATCTCACGTCTATTATCTGTGAAGGCCTGAATATGGGTGTCTCGACCCGCTTGAGACACGTGGCGGAAATAAGCAACACCTTGTAAACAACCGACATCAGACTCTGGGGCAGCCGAAGACTGCTGCCGCTCAGAGGTGACGAGATCTTCACGCCTGATTTAAGGGCTGGAAATATGAAAGAGAAGAGAGAAATGTTGGCTCCCCAGACCGGTAGGTTGCGATTAATGGCGATCGCTCGAAGCTGCGGACTAATCATCCTGGCGCATTTGATGTGGAATTCTGCCGCGGCCACATGGGTCAAGACTGCCGCCGAGAGCGTGCCCTCGGCCCCGACCGAGAGGCGAGATCGATTCGGCATCTATAATTGGGGGACCCGTCCCTCTCCGACCGGATCTCAGTCCGGTGACTATTTGAATTGGAGCGCCAGTTTTGTAGCTTCCAGAAGCGCACGGACCATCCGGATCGAACTGGGCTTCGATCAGTGCGGCGACTACGGTCAGGACCCGACGGACTACTATCATCCGGAGTATTTGAAGCTGATCGCGCAGAGCCCGCAGTATCATCGGTTGTTCAGCGACTCCCGATTCAACACCTATTTATTAACGACCTACACTCTGAATGGGTACAACCACGTCTGGGACATGGGTTATTCGGAGAGCGCCGCCGAACTGGAGAAGGAGCAGATCAGACGATTGGGAGGCTATTTAATCAGCGCCTTTCCTTCCAAGACGTTCATCTTAATGAACTGGGAAGAGGATCACGTCACGAGTTCCAACTATCCCGGCTATATCGCCTACACGCAGGCGCGGGCCGACGCGGTCAGGGAAGTGCGGGGGACCGGCGGCAAGCTCTATTATGGGATGGAGTGTGCCTGCATGTTCGGCGACTGCGGGATCCTCAACTTCGTCGCGCCAAAAGTGAACGTCGACTATTTGTCGTACTCTTCATGGCAGTCGACGACGATGAACCCGAATGGAGTTCAGGCCGGCGACAACGCCGCCGCCATCAAGGAACGGCTGATGGCCCATCTTCAAAATCTGCTGAACAAGGCCAACGGCGTCGGCACTGCGACTCCCCGGCCGGGCTTCTATCAACCGCGGAACATCATCGTCGGCGAGTTCGGCTTTCCCAGGGTTCAATGGTGTCCACACGCCCTGAGCCCCGGGCAGAGTTGCGAATCATATCGAGTCGATCCCACGCAGTGGTTGGAAGGGATCGTGGGCGCGGTCGAGACCTTCGGCGCCTCCTATGCCATCTACTGGCAGATCCTGGATAACCGGGATCCGGGATGCGATTTTATGAACGGCCGCTCGCCCTATACGTCGTATGCCCCCGATTACGGCCTGCTCGACTTCGTTAATGTCGGAAGCTTATGGCTCGTCTGGCCCACGGACATCGGGAGAGCCTGGGGCGCCTTGATGAAGTGATTCGAGATTTGTGAATGAAAAACACGCGGAACACGCGAGATCCTCGATCTTTCGTGTGTTCCGCGTGTTTCGCGTTTTATGTGCCGATAGTTTGAGAGATCCGGCAATCCACTGTCGACGTCACCTCCGTAGTGCAGATTGAAAGACAAAGACAAGTGACACAGACGAAAGACAAGGACAGAAAGATAGACAACTTTTCTCCTGATGGTGGGGGCAGATAGCGTTAGGACATTGCTCCTGAGCTTAGAGGAGGCGTATGGATTGAATGAGCATGCGCCTCCTTCTTATTTGGCACCTCCGCCAGAATCTTCTTCAACAATTCGACGTTACGTTCCAGGTGCGGTGAGTTGAGCATCTCCCGATGGGTGCCGTCTCCCTCGTAGCTCTGGAATCGGCCCGTGGTCAAATCTTTCCAACCCGGTAGCGTCGCGAGCAGGGATCCCTGGTGATCGCAGATGATCGCCTGAGAATCCGGCGCGACGATCAGGTGCAGGTCAGCCCGGACGGTGCCCGACTCCACAGACTCGCCGATGAAATCCCGGTATCTTCTGATCCGCGCGAGGGCGCTCTCCCGGAGGGCCCGGCTCTGGATCGATTGCAGGAACTCGGCCGCTACTTCATGGATCTCCGTTTCGGAGAACAGAATCCGCCGCAAGTAACGGGCGGAGTCCATCATGATGATGTCCGAGACCTCCGGACCGCCGGTCCGCTCCAACTCCTGGGCGACCTGGAACGCCAGTTTACCGCCGGCCGAATAGCCGAAGAAGACATAAGGGCCCACGGGATCCGTCTCCCGCAGCAGCTCCACGTATTGTTGCAGCCGCGTTTCGTCCTCGATGAAACTGAATCCGTGAAATGCATACGGCAACAGCCTGGCCATCCGCAGGTACGACAGGCAGTAACCGGAGCCGGGAGGGAAGGCGAAGAGCCTGGCGCCCGAGCCTTCGTTGAGCAGGACCAGTTTCTCATCGATGAGCCTGCGGTCCAGGGGCGCCAATTGTGAGAGATCGGAGAGATAACCGGCCAGGTCCCGAATGGTCGGGGTGCGGAAGACGATGGTGATCGGCACCTCAACTCCCATCTCTTGCTGAATCAGCGAGACCAGCCTGGTCACTTTCAGGCTGTGTCCGCCCAGGTCGAAGAAGTCCGCGGTCGCGCTGATCTCCCGCTGGCCGAGGACTCGTTCCCAGATCGCCGCCAGTTGTTGTTCCAATGGGGTGGCGGGCCGGTCGGCCTCGGTGCCGGCGGCCTTCGCGACCGACGGCGCCGGCAGCGCCCGCCGATCGATCTTGCCGTTGGCGTTGAGCGGCAGCTTCTCCAGCCGCACCCAGTGGGCGGGAACCATGTATTCGGGCAGCGCCGATTTCACGTAGCCGCGCAACTCGTTGAGGCTCGGCTCCTGGTCGCCGGCCGCCTTCTCGGCTGCGACATAGGCGACGAGTTCCGAGCCGTCACCGCCGAGATCGGCGGTAATGACGGCCGCCTCCCGAACCGCTTCATGCCTTAGCAGGCAGCTCTCGATCTCCTCCAGCTCGATGCGGTAGCCGCGCACTTTGACCTGGGTATCAATTCGGCCGATGAATTCGATCTCGTCTTCCGGCGACCACCGCGCCAGGTCCCCGGTGCGGTAGAGCCGCGCTCCGGGCTCGAAGGGATGTGGAATGAACTTGCGATTGGTCAGCTCGGGGTCGTTCAGGTAACCGCGCGACAGGCCGTCGCCTCCGACGCAGAGTTCGCCGGGGACGCCGGGCGGCGCCGGTTTGCCGTTTTCGTCGAGGATGTAGGCCGTGGTGTTGGAGATCGGTCTCCCGATCGGGACGTCGCGCTCGTGCCGGTTCGTCACCTCGTAACAGGTGGAGAAGGTCGTGTTCTCCGTGGGCCCGTAGACGTGTTTGAGGCTCAGCCCGGGGTGCCGTTCGCGCACGCGGTTGAAGTGCTGGACCGACACCTTCTCGCCCCCGGTCAACAGGACCTTGAGCTCGTCGAAGACGTGGAGATCGATCTCGACCACTTGATTGAAGAGGCCCGTGGTCAGGAAGAGCGTGGTGATTCGGTCCGCCCGGATCATCCGGGCCAGGTCCCTGACATCCAGAAAAGACTTGCCCGGCGGCAAGACCACGCCTCCGCCGTTGAGCAGCGGACCCCAGATCTCGAAGGTCGAGGCGTCGAAGCCGAGGGCTCCCGTCTGGAGGGTTCGATCGTCGGGGCCGAGCCGAATGTAGTTGGTCTCGAGGACCAGCCGCAGAATCGAGCGGTGCTCGATCATCACCCCTTTGGGTTGCCCCGAGGTCCCGGAGGTGTACATGAGATAGGCCAGTCCCTGCGGGCCGGTGCGCTCCGGCAACGGGGCCTCCGGAAGCCCGGCCAATGCTTGCTGGTCGAACTGGTACTTGACGCGCGAACTGTGGAGGCGGCGCGTTCGGCGTTTCTCGATGCGAATCAAAGCATCGAAGCCGAATCGCGACAACTCGCTCTCGGCCGAACCGAGCATGCCCGAATACTCGATCTCGGCGATCTCCGGGAGGTCGCAGCGGAGGTCCTCCAGAAAGGTCCGGGAGAGATAGAGCTCGTCGGCGCGATCGGTTTTGGTTCGATACCCCTGGTTCGGATGTTGCCGTTTGAACTCCAGCAGCGAGTTCACGAACTCCTGTTTCAAGTCCTGGTCCCAGACGTTGCCCAGAAAGAGATAGCCGTCGTCGGGCATGAGGGCGATGGCCTTTCGCAGGACCTGGCGCAGGTAGTTGTGCCCGCTGAAACATTCGATGACGCTGTTGATGATGACGACGTCGAATTCGTGCTCGTCGATTTGATCGATCTCGTGGGCGGCCAGCGCGGCGAGCCGGACCTGATCGAGCCCCCGGCCGGCGGCTTCGCGCCCGGCCCAGGCGATGATCCCCCGCGAGAGGTCGGTCCCGTAGTAACGCCCGACCAGCGGAGCCAGGCGAAACATGCTGATCCCCGAGGCGCAGCCGATCTCCAGCACTCGCGACTGTTCGTTGAGCAGCGGCTCCAGCTTGCGACGGATGTTCTCGCCGTACTCGTCCATCACCTCGCGGCTCAGCCATTCGCCGGTGTAACTGCTCTTCCAGCCGCCGCCGGAGATGTCGTCGAAGGTCTCGCGCGCCACATGCTCCCACATCTCCGGCTCCATCATTCCGCCCTGCTCTTCGATCTCGCCATGCACGTCCCGGCTGTCGAGACAGAGGAACGCCTGCAGCTCCCGGCACTCCCATTGCAGCCGGTTGAGGCTCTTGATGTACTGTTTCTCCGAGATCAGGAACCGCGCCCGCGTGTCGGCCAGCATATATTTCAAACGCTCGAAGGGCAGGTCGTGACTGACCGGCACATAGGCGGCTCCGGCCTTGAGAATGCCCAACAGCGCGACGATCATCGCCGGCGAGCGGTCCAGCATGACGGCCACCGGCTCTTCGGGCCGGATGCCGCGCTGCACGAGAAAGTGGGCCAGCACGTTGGAGCGCCGTTCCAGCTCTCCGTACGTGAGCCTGGTCCCTTCGTAGATGACCGCAGTCTGCTCGGGATTCCGGGCGGCCTGTTCGGAGAAGACCCGATGCGCGGTCAGGTCGCGAGGATAAGCGGTCGTCGTTTGATTGAGGCCGCGGAGCCGCTCCAGCAGGGCTTCTTCTTCGCCCTCATCCAATAGATCGAATTCCGATAGTTTCATTTTTAGTTGATTTAGTCTTGCCGGATTTAGTTGAGCCCTTTTGAGCGCCGGAGGCGCGAAAGATAAGAGCCAGGGGGGCAGCGCGAAGCGCGAAACCCCTGGTGCGTGTTTAGTTCGCGCCTTCAGCGCTCAGACTAGTCCAAAGAACCGTTGGGGATCAGCAATTGTTAGTTGTTAGTTGTCGAGCGAAACGTTCCATCGTCGAGAGCAGCTTCTCGATCGTGGCGGGCAGAAAGAGCCCAGTGTCATATTCCAGTTCGAGTAGCAGGGTCTGATCGAGATCGGAGACGAAGAGCGTCAGATCGAACTTCGACGTCCGGAAAGAGATCGGGAAGGCGGTCATCTCCGCCAGCGCGGAATCTCCGTGCTCCGGATCGCCCACCTTGACCCGCACATCGGTGAAGTTTTGAAATCCGTAGACCACGTTCAGCAGCGGCTGCCGATTGCCGTATCGTCCCGGATTCAGTCTTCGGATCAACAGGTCGAAAGGATAGTCCTGATGCTCCAGGGCTTCGCCGGCATGCTGTTTGACCTGGTCCAGCAGTTCATCGAACTCCATGTCCGACGAGATCCGCGCGCGGATCGGAAGGATATTGACGAAGAACCCGATCAGGCGCTCCAGATCGTGGTGATTTCGATTGGCCGTGCTCAGGCCGATGCAGAAATCGTCCTGCCGCGAGACGCGGAAGAGCAGCATCTCGAAGAGCGCCAGCATGACGTTGGCGAGCGTGGTGTTTCGGCGTTGCGCGAGCCGCTTGAGCCCCGCCGTGACCGGTTCATCCAGCCGCTTCCGTTCCGTGTGGCCGCGGAAATCGCGCTCTTCGCCGGGCGGTCTCAAATCGTAGGGCAGGCGCAGTTCCGCCGGCAGGCCCCGCAACTTCCGGAGCCAATACTCTTCGTCCGTGCTGAAGTCCTTGGCGTTCTGCCACGCCGCAAAATCTTTGTACTGAATGCGCAACGGCGGCAGCGGATCGGGCAGGCCCCGGCGAAAGGCTTCGTAGAGCGCCAGCACTTCGCGATGCAGGATCTGGAGCGACCATCCGTCGCCGACGATGTGGTGCAACGTGAGCAGGAAGACATACCGCCGGTCGTTCAGCCGCAGGATGGTGAGCCGCAGCAGCGGGGCTCGTTCCAGGTCGAAGGGCGAGACGGCTTCGCGCTCGGCGATTCGGCGCGCGGCCTGTTCGGTGTCCGGTTCGGCGCTGAGATCGATCTCGGCCAGGGCCGGTTCCACATGGTCGTCGATCTTCTGCCTGGGCTCTCCGTCCACCGAGACGAAGGCCGTCCGCAGCGCTTCGTGCCGTTCCGTCAGCGAGATCAGGGCCTGCCGCAACGCGTTCAGATCCAGCTCTCCTTCGTAGAGATAGGCCTGGGGCATGTTGTAGGCGACCTCTCCGCGCGTTCGATGCAGCAGCCATAACCTCTGCTGGGCATGCGACAACTCATAGGTCGGCCGCTGGGAGGCCGGTTCGATGGCATCGTAGGGCGAGGTTTCGGCGGAGCGGAGCAGGGAAGACTGCGCGGCGATGGTGGGCGCCTCCAGGAATTGGCGCAGGTTCAGTTTCACTCCGAGTTTCCGGTGAATGCGCGAGACCGCCTGCATCGCCTTCAGACTGTGGCCGCCCAGCTCGAAGAAGTTGTCGTGAATGCCGATCGGGCGGTCGCCCAGAACCTCGTTCCAGATCTGCATCAGTTCCTGCTCGATCTCGTTCCGCGGCTCGGCCGTTTCGTGACGGACGACGGCGGGCGGCGGCAACTGCCTCCGGTCCACCTTGCCGTTCGGCGTCAGCGGGACGCGGTCCAGCCGGATGAAGAACGAGGGGATCAGGTAGTCCGGCAGGGTCTCCTGCAGAAATCCGCGGAGGGTGGACGGATCGAGACTCTCTTCGCACTCCAGATAGGCCGCCAGGTCGGATCCGGACTGCGCGACCACCACGGCTTTGCGGACTCCCGGATGGCTCTCCAGGCGGTTCGCCACCTCTCCCGGTTCGACGCGGTGGCCGCGAATCTTGACCTGATCGTCATTGCGGCCCAGGTAGTCGAGATCTCCGTCGGGCAACCACCGGCCCAGATCTCCGGTCCGGTAGAGTCGTTCGTCGGGCCGAAAGGGGCTCCGGACGAACTTCTCGCGGTCGAGTTCCTCGCGATTCAGATAACCGCGCGCGAGGCCGGGCCCCGCAATGTGGATCTCGCCGGGGATCCCGATGGGGGCCGGGTTTTGCCGCTGGTCCAGAACATAGATCGAAGTCTGGTCGATCGGTCTGCCGATCAACACGCGCTCGTCTTCCGGCCGGACCTGTTTCACGACACAGCCGACGGTCGCCTCCGTCGGGCCGTATTCATTGAAGATCCTGAGCTGCGGGTTGAGGCTCCGCAGGATCCGGGTCTGGTGAGCGGTCAGGGCCTCGCCTCCGACGATCGCCAGTTGCACCCGGGTCGAGGCGATCCCGAGATGCTCCAGCAGCGAGACGTGGGAGGGCGTCAGTTTCACGCAATCGATGCCGGAATCTTCGTCGAAGGTCTCCGCCAGAATGCGCGTCAGTTCGGCCTCTTGCGGGAAGACCCGCAGCACCCTGCCGCGCAGCAGCGGCAGGAAGAGACTCGTCACCGTGAGGTCGAAGGAGAGGGAAGAGAAGAGGCCGAAATTGCCCTCATCCGGATTTCGGAAATAGAAACCGTTGGCCCAGCGCAGATAGTAGAAGAGGTTGCGGTGTTCGATCTGGCATCCCTTCGGAACGCCGGAAGAGCCGGAGGTGTAGAGCACATAGGCGAGATGATCCGGGCGCACGGCTCGATCGAGCATCCGGGACTCCCGGCCGCTCAGTTCGTCGATCTCCACGATCCGGGCCGAAAGCCCCGGATCGAGGCTCGATCGATGTTCGCCTTCGGTCAGAATCAACCGGCACCGGCTGTCCTCGATGAGCCGGCGAATTCTGAGCGGCGGAGAGCCCGGGTCGATCGGCAGATAGGCCGCGCCGGATTTCAGAATGCCCAGCACCGCGATCACGGTCTGCTCGGACCGATTCAAGAGCACGGCCACGCGCTCTTCCGGGGCGATCCCGAACTGGTCTTTCAATCGCCACGCCAGGTGATTGGCGCGCTCGTTCAGTTCGCGGTAGGTCAGCCGCCGATCTTCGCAGATCACGGCCGGGGCTTCGGGCGTTCCGGCGGCCTGCTCTTCCAGCCAATCGACGACCGTTCGCTCGGACGGCGCCTCCGCGTCGCGGCCGCGAAACTCGCTCAGGATTCTGGACCGTTCCCAATCCGGCAGAATGGAGATCTCCGCGACCCGCCCGGACGGATTCTTCAGAATGTTTCGCAGCGCGGTTTGAAAGTGCTGCCCGATCCGGTCGATCTGATCGCCGGAGTGGTGGGCGCCGTGATAGAGGATTTTGAGGCGCAGACGCTCTCCCGGAACGATCACCAGGCTGAAGTTATAGTGCGTCCGGTCGTACGACTGAAGTTCGCGAATCGAGAGCCCGCTCCCCTCCGGCGTTTCGGTCCGCTCGCCGGACGGATAGTTATCGAAGACCAGCATGTGATCGAAGAGTTCCCGCCCCAACCGGCTGCGAGTCTGAATCTCCGAAAGCGGCAGATAATGGTGCGGCTCGCTCTCGAGCGAGGACAGTTGCAACCGCTTCAAGACTTCGGCGAAGGTCCGATCGGCGGGCAGGGCGATGCGGACCGGGATCGCGTTGATGAAGACTCCGATCATCTCTTCGATCCCTTCCAGTTCGGCCGGGCGCCCCGAGACGATCACCCCGAACACGACCTCGTCCGCGTCGTTGTAACGGGAGAGGAGCAGCCCCCAGATTCCCTGGATCGCCGTGTTGAGCGTCACCTGGAGACCGGCGGCCAGGTCGATCAACTGGCGCGTGGAGGCGCGGTCCAACTCCACGATCTCCTCGCGGTCCTCGAACTCCGCCTGTGACGCGGCCGCGACCGACGCCGGCACCGGGCTGAGCTGCTCGTACCCGGCCAGGTACTCGGACCAGTAAGCGCGCGCCGCCTCGGGCTCGCGCTGTTGCAGCCACTGGATGTAGTCGCAATAAGGCCGGACGGGCGGCAGCAGCGGCGGCCGCCCGTGAATCAGCGCCGAATAGATCTGGATGAACTCCCGCTGCAGAATGCCGAGGCACCAGCCGTCCATCAGCATGTGATGGTAGCTCCAGACGAACTGATGGACCGATTCGGTCAGGCGAAACAGCTTCAGCCGCATGAGCACCTCGTGCTGAAAGTCGAAGCCGCGGGCCCGATCCTGGATCCGATACTCTTCGATCCGCTGCGGTCGTTCGGCCGCCGGTTCGTATCGCAGATCTTCGAAGACTATTTCGGGCTGGCGTCCCCTCAGGACCACCTGAAAAGGCCGGGAGACGGCCTCGTGCATGAAGGAGGTCCGTAACAGATCGTGCCTCGCACAAAGCAACTCCCAGCTCTCCTCGAAGAACCGGCGCTTGAGGTTGCCGGTGAGCTCGAACGTCATCTGGACAAAATAGGCTCGGCTGTCCGGCTCGGAGAGGGCTTGAAACAGCAGTCCCTCCTGCATCGGCGACAATGGATAGATATTTTCGATATCGTCCTGGTTCACAGTAATTTCCTTCTAAACCGCGCTAACCTCATCGGGGTTTATGGGCAGGTCTGAGCGCCGAAGGCGCGTCATAAAATAGCCAGGGGGAAACCCCTGGACCGGTCCGGTGGTAATGGCGTCCCTACAGGACGCAGATCCTTTGATGATCCGACCAGGGGTTTTACCCCCGGCTATTATCTTTGGCGCCTTCGGCGCTCGAGAAATACGCTAATCGATCCGCTTCGCGGGTCTGAGGCGACGCCCTAGCCCGAAATCTGCTTCAAGATGGCCTGGTAATCTTCCGTCGAGATCCCGAAGCCCCCGGCCTCACGTGGGCTCTCCTCCTGTTGCCGGCAATGCTCCACGATCGAGAGCAATTCCGCTTTGAAATCGGCCAGCAGGTTTTCGACGGTCGCCGGTTCGTATTGCCGAGGGCTGTAGACAGCCGACAGGAGCAGCCTCTTTCCGAGCACGACGCCCACCAGGTCCAGATGGTTCCGGCGCGAAAGGGCCGGGCTGATCGCTCGGCCGGGAACGTCCTCCATGAGAGTAAAGATGTTTTCGGAGTTCCCGCCGGAGAACTCCCCGAGGTAGTTGAATCCGATCCGCGGCGAGCGCCGGAGGTCGATGGCCTCGCCCGGCGCCAGATATTTGAGGATGCCGTATCCGATTCCTTTACGGGGCAGGCGGCGCAGATCGTCTTTGACCTGCCGGATCTGGGCGCCGAACTGATCTCCGCGAACCTCGATCCGGAACGGAAACATGGTGGTGAACCAGCCGACGGTGCGGGTGATGTCGAGGTTCTCTTCCAACGGCTCTCTGCCGTGACCCTCCAGCCAGATCCAGGTCGCGTCGGATCCGTGCCGCCGCTTCAGCGCGCGGCCCAGCGCGGTCAGCAGAAGATCATTGATCTCGGTCTGGTAGCGTTGATGCACGCCGGTCAGCAGCGCTCGCGTCTCCTCTTCGCTGAGATCGACGCGGGCCGAACGGCAGAGGCCGTATCGATTCTCACCGCCCTCGTGCTCGGGAGGCAGGTCCGCCGCCGTCGCGGCCAGGACTGCGGCCCAGTATCGGGCCTCGGTCCGGCAGGCCTCGGAGCGCGCGAATCTCGACAGGTGCTCCGACCATTTCAGGAACGAATCGGTCTTCGGGTCCGGAGTCAGCCGCCGGTACCCGCGCTCCAGGTCTTCCAGCAGGATGCGCCAGGAGACGCCGTCCACCACCAGGTGATGGATCACGATCAACAATCGGTCGCCGTCTCTCAACCGGCAGAGCGCCGCTTTCATGAGCGGTCCCCGCTCCAGGTCGAGGCCCGCGTGCAGCCGGTCGGCATAGGCCTCCAACCGGGGCTCCGGCTCGGCCTCTTCGCGCCAATCGAGCGTCTCCAGCGAGACCTCGGAGAGCACGGGCTGGTTGATCTGCTCGGCCCGTTCCGGATCTTCCGGGTGGCGAAAGACGATTCGCAGCGCGTCGTGGCGCTCCCAGATGCTCTGCAGCGCGGCGCGCACCGCGGCCTCATCCAACCGCTCGGCGGCCCGCAGGCAGACCGCCTGGTTGAAATGGTTCAGGTCGCCGCGATGCTCGCGCAGGAACCAGTGTTGAATCGGAGTCAGCGGAATCGGCCCGGTTACGGCCTCGCCGGCTATGGGCTGCGGACCGGCCGTGTTTCCGGTGCGGCCGAGCCTGGGTGCCAGTTGCGCGACGGTGGGATGGAGAAAGAGATCGCGAACTCCCATCCGCCAGCCGGCCTGCTTCAACCGGCTGCTGACCTGAATGGCCTTGATCGAATCGCCGCCGAGATGGAAATAGTTGTCATGAATACCGATCTGCCGGCGGCCGAGCACCTCGCCCCAGATTCGAGCCAGGCACCGCTCCCGCTCATCCCGCGGCTCATCGCCGGATTCGGCCGTGGCGCGCCCGGCCGGATCTTCGGGGCGGGGAAGCGCCTGATGATCGATCTTCCCCGTGACCTTGATCGGCATCTTCTCCAGCCGGATCAG
>DATEFT010001003.1:0-4341 GCA_035280505.1 Blastocatellia bacterium
TCCGCAGCAATAACGGCTCGGCTAGTATTTTCAGTTAGAGTAGTATACAAAGGTACAAGAGCTCACTCGCGGCTTCGAGAGTGGGCTCTTGTACCTTTTTCCTATTTTCAATCAATCACTGTCAAACCGAGGAGACTGGCCATGGGAAGAGATGAGGCTGCGACCGTGAAGAGTTCATTGAGATGGCTGCTGGTCTGTTTGTGCGTGGCGATCGGTCACGCGCAGGCGGCGCCGGTCGACTTCGAGAAGATCGACGCCATGATCCCGATGCGTGACGGAGTCAAGCTCCATACCCTGATCTTCATCCCACGGAGCGCGAGCGAACCGCTCCCGATCCTGATGCAACGGACGCCGTATGGAGTCGACGGATGGTCGTCGGAGCGATTGAACGGTGCGCACCGGGAGCTGGTGGCCGACGGTTACGTCTTCGTCTTTCAGGATATTCGCGGAAAGTTCAGGTCCGAGGGCGAGTTCCGGATGAACCGTCCGCCGCGGGACCGGCAGGATTCGCGGGCGATCGATGAGAGCACCGATACCTACGACTCCATCGAGTGGTTGGTCAAGAATGTCCGGAACAATAACGGACGGGTCGGGATCTTCGGCGTCTCCTATCCCGGCTGGCTGGCGGTGGTGCCGCTGTTGGATCCGCATCCGGCCTTGAAAGCCCTCTCGCCGCAGGCCCTGATGGGGGACACCTGGCTCGGCGACGATTTCTTTCATCAGGGCGGTTTTCGCCTCAGTTACGGTTACGAGTACGTGATCGGAGTCGAGAGCGAGAAGGGCCGGTCCGAACCGGATTTCGATCGATACGACACCTTCGAGTGGTACCTGAAGAAAGGGGCCATCTCGAAGCTCATCACCCCGACCTTGCCGACCTGGAAGGACTTCATCGAGCATCCGGCCTTCGACAGTTTCTGGAAGAGCCGCTCGGCCTCGCACTACCTGAAAGAGGTGACGGTCCCGACCCTGCATGTGGCGGGCTGGTTCGATCAGGAGGACTTCTACGGCCCGCTGGCGGCCTACACCGCGCTCGAGAAGAACGATCGGCAGAAGCTCAACTATCTGGTGGTCGGGCCCTGGAACCACGGCGGTTGGAGGGGCGACGCCGATAAGCTGGGCAACCTCGAATTCAAGGAGAAGACCGGCAGGCATTTCCTCGAGAAGATTCAGGCGCCCTGGTTCGCCTATCACCTCAAGGGGCGGGGGACGCTCGACTTTCCGGAGGCCCAGATCTTCCAGACCGGCAGCAATCAATGGAAGAGCTACGATCAATGGCCTCCGCTCAACGTCACGACCGACCGCGCGCTCTATCTCCACCCCGGCGGCAAACTCTCGTTCGATCCGCCGGCCAAAGACGGCGACAAGGAGTTCGACAGTTACATCTCCGACCCGGCCCATCCGGTGCCCTACCGGCGGCGGCCGATCGAGCCGACCTACTACAGCAAGGGCTCCGGCTGGTATACCTGGCTGACCGAAGACCAGCGGTTCGTCCATAACCGCCAGGACGTCCTGAGCTGGGAGACCGAGCCGCTGACCGAAGAGGTCACGATCTCGGGCGAGATCACCGCTCAACTGTTCGCCTCGACCTCCGGCACCGACAGCGATTGGATCGTCAAATTGATCGACGTCTATCCGCAGGATTGGCCCGACAATCACCGGATGGGCGGGTATCAGCAGATGGTGGCGGGCGAGGTGCTGCGCGGCCGGTATCACCGCAGCTTCGAGAAGCCCGAACCGCTCGTCCCCAACAAGGTGACGGAGTTCGACGTCTACCTCTCGCACCGGGATCACCGCTTTCTGAAGGGCCACAAGATCATGGTTCAGGTGCAGAGCACCTGGTTTCCCATCATCGACCGCAACCCGCAGAAGTACCTCGAGAATATCTTCAAAGCGAAGGACTCGGACTATACCGTCGCGACCCAGCGCATCTTCAGGTCCAAATCTTTCGCCTCCAACATTAAACTACATGTGGCCGGCCGGTAAAAAGGAAGTCTAGAGAAGTCTAATAGATCGATCCTCGGTTCCGTGCGACGCGCTCCACCCAGGGGGGTAAGCTCGCGTGCGCTGCGCAAACTGCCGGTTTCTAATCTGCTCCCGACTGCTCTGGACTTTTCTAGACTTCCTATAATCTTTGAGATTTTTGTGGATAGGAAGGTGTTAATGGTATACTGCGTCATTCGATGTACTTACTAAGAGCTTTTATCGCAGCGCTGACGCGGTTCCGAGCAGAGCCGCGCGGTTTTGCTGGGACGAGTCAACCGGAACTGCGTCAGACGCTGCGGCCACTGGTCTCGGTCATGTGGTGAGACTTTGATCGGTCTGCCCCCCACTTGTACAAAACCCGTGAGCATCATACTGCGTATTGGTAACCGACAGCGAAACAGGTCTATCTTTTTCAGGTTGAAAGATGGGATTGCGGATTATCAGCACAATCGGTTTGGCGGTGCTCGTTGGAGTGATTCAGTTTATGGTGGGACTGAACGGGAACGGCCCGCTCATCCTGGTCTTCGGCGGCTTATTGGGACTGTTGCCTTACGGATTGTGGAAGCTGCGGGGAGACGACTCCGGATCGAGCCGGGACTGGTACTGGCCGGCGGCGGCGGCGGTGATCGGGATTGCCGGCGGGGGCCTCGGCGGGTACCTGGTGCGAGCTGCCGACTCACCGGCCGAGGGCGGCCTGGACAGCTACTGGTACAACTGGCTGGCGGTCGGGTTGGGAGCGGTCGTCAGCGGGTTGCTGGTCTACCGGGAGCATCGGGGGCGGGCGCAGCGGTGCGATTGTTGCCAGCAGGTGCTGGGCCACAATCCGCAACCTTGCCCGCGTAACGATCATTGGGTCTGCGCGAAGTGTTGGCGGCCGGAATTGCTGCGCTGCATCGACTGCGAGCGGCTGCGGACGCCGTTGCTGGCGCTGGAAGAGGACGAATGGTGGGATGAGCGGGTCGGGGGGCGCCTCTCCCTCGGTCGATGCAGCCGTTGTAATCTGACGGCCGAGGAGCGGGATCTGCGCCGTTGCGGCGGTTGCACCTGGCCCATGTGCACCGACTGTTGGGATCAGGAGAACGGGAGCTGTGTCAGATGCTCCTGGATCATTCCGGATCTGCCGGAACCTTTGGCCAAATCTCTGGCGGTCTTTCAGCCGTTCGAGACGAGCTCAGCCAAACGAAGAGGAGGAGATTAGTCGGACATGCCGAGCTATCAATTCTATTTTGATACGCCAAAGGGGGAGATCAACTACAAGGTCGATATAGATGATGATGAGGCTCTGAAGGACGTAATCTACGATATTTTGAGCGAGTTGGAGGAGAATGGACATATCCTCCGCGGCCGGCGGGGAGGTTCCGGAGATGTGGTCTGCAGGTCGGAGGGGCGCGAGCTGGATTTCAACCGGCCCCTGCTCGAGCAGGGAGTCAAGCCGAACGATGTCCTGCGGGTCGGGATCAAGGCTCCCTCGCTGCAGTTGCGCCGCGAAGGCGAGCTCTACGACATCGAGGGGAAGGAAGAGCTGCGCGAGGGCGACGACATCATGATCGGGCGCACGATCCTGCGCTTTCACATCAGAAATCAGCAACGCCAGGTCAACCGGGGACAGACCTTCATCATGCGCGTGCAGGAAGGCCGGAGTTTTCAGCAGACGGTCTACTACATGACCCTGGTCGGAGCGATGGCCGGAATCGGATGTTGGTTTCTCCTCTCCCTGATCCAGTTGACCGTCACGGTCGACGTGGAATATTACGATCTCATCATTTTCACCCTGCTCGGAGGCTTCATCGGCGGCCTGACGGTCGGCTTCAGCGACGGACTGAGCGGCGGCGGAGTCGTTCCGCGCTGGGTCCTGATGGGCGTCCTGGCCGGAGCCGTGACCGGAGTTCCCTGCGGCCTGATCGCGCACTGGATCAAAGAACGGATGAGCGAGGCGACCCAGCTCGCCGACGCGGTCTCCTGGTTGATCGCCGGGACGCTGCTCGGGTTGGCGGTCAGCCTGCGGTGGTTCGATACCAATCGCAACCGCGTGCTGCACGGGCTGCTCGGGGGCATGTTCGGGGGACTGCTCGGAGGCCTGGCCTACGTCTGGATCGCGAGCTTCGAGCTCGGCGACCTGGGGCAGGCCCTGGGGCTGGCCCTGACGGGCGCGGGGATCACGATGGGGATCAGCCTGGCGCCGGTGCTGTTGCGGCAGGGCGTGCTTGAATACGTCAACAGCCGCGACCAGGGCGTGATCAAAAGATATGCGCAGAATCGCAAACAGTGGGAGATCTTGCAGGGCGGTAAATACGTGATTGGCAGTCTGGGCGCGCAGCAGACGACGACCATGTTCTCGCCGGAATTGAGCATCTACAT
>DATEFT010001004.1:0-4573 GCA_035280505.1 Blastocatellia bacterium
CGCATCGAGCGGATGGCGCAGCATCTCCGGACCCTGATCGGCTCCGCCCTCTCCGAGCCGGGCCGGGCCGTCGATCGGCTGAACCTGTTGCCGGAGGCCGAACAGGAGCGCGTGCTCGTCGAGTTCAACTCCACCGCGGCCAGCTATCCGGAGACCGCGACGATCGTGGACCTCTTCGAGGAACAGGTCGAAATCACTCCCGATGCCTTCGCCGTCCGGTTCGACGATCGCCGGTTGACCTATCGCCAGCTCAACTCGCGGGCCAACGCGCTGGCGCGCCGGCTGCGCGAGGAGTTCCACGTCGCGCCCAACGACCTGATCGGAGTGGTGCTCGATCGCTCGGAGCGAATGATCACGACGCTCCTCGCCGTGCTCAAAGCCGGCGGGGCCTACATCCCGATCGATCCGGCCTACCCGGTCGAACGCATCCGGTTCATCATCGAGGACAGCGGGTGCCAACTGGTCCTGACCGAGAACAATCGATACCTGGAATCGCTGCGGCTGGCGGCCTTCGGCCGTAAATATACCCTGTTGGACATCGATACCATCCATCACGAAGAGGAGACCAACCTCCAGCCCGGCGCCTCGCCGGAGCATGCCGCCTACGTGATCTACACCTCGGGTTCGACGGGTCAGCCGAAAGGATGCATCATCACGCATCGGAACGTGGTGCGACTGATGAAGAACGCCCTCTTCCGCTTCGACTTCGGCCCGCAGGACGTCTGGGTCTCGGCCCACTCCTTCTCGTTCGACTTCTCGGTCTGGGAGATGTACGGCGCGCTGCTCTACGGCGGCCAGGTGGTCGTGGCGCGGCGAGAGGAGGCGCGAGACGCGGCCGCCTTCCGCGACCTGATCCACCGGTGCGGCGTCACGGTGCTTAACCAGACGCCGGCCGCCTTCTACAATCTGATCGAAGTCGAGCGCTCGCAGCCGAGCCCTGACCTGGGCCGCCACCTGCGTTACGTCATCTTCGGCGGAGACCGGCTGGAGCCCGCGCACCTGCGCCCCTGGGCCGAGCGCTATCCGCTGGAAGAGATTCGCCTGGTCAACATGTACGGCATCACCGAGACCACCGTTCACGTCAGCTACGGGCCCATCACCCGGGAGCATGTCTTCAGCGGCGAGAAGTGCAGCCCGATCGGCGTCCCGCTGCCGGAGACGCGGGTCTACATCTGCGATGAAAAGATGAACCCGCAGCCGATCGGCGTGCCCGGCGAGCTCTACATCGGCGGCAGCGGCGTCTGCCGCGGCTACCTGAACCGCCCGGAGCTCTCGGCCGCCCGATTCCTGCCGAGCCCTTTCCGCAAAGATGAGCGCCTCTATCGCACCGGCGACCTGGGGCGCTGGCGCTCGGACGGCACGCTGGAGTATATCGGCCGCAACGACAGCCAGGTCCAGATCCGCGGCTTTCGCGTGGAGCTCGGCGAGATCCAATCGGTCCTGACCGCCCATGCCCTGGTGCGCGATGCCGCGGTCATCGTCAGCCAACTCGCGGGCGGCGCCGCCGGCGACGCCTCCGGAGCCGACCAGCGGCTGGTGGCCTACCTCATTCCGAAGAGCCCCGGCCAGTTGCCGGTGACCGAATTGAGGGCCTACGCCAAAGAGAAGCTGCCCGACTACATGGTCCCCTCCCACTTCGTCCAGCTCGATTCGTTCCCGCTCACCGCCAACGGCAAGATCGATTACCGGGCGCTGCCCGCGCCGGAAGGGACCCGCGAAGAGCTGGGCGGCGACTACGTCGCTCCCGGCGATGAGACGGAGCGGCAGATCGCCGAGATCTGGCGGCAGACCCTGGGAGTGGAACGGGTCGGCCTCAACGACAACTTCTTCGACATCGGCGGCCATTCGCTGCTGCTGATCCAGGTTCATCGCCGCTTGCGCGAAGCCTGCCACGCGGAGCTGCCGCTGGTGGAACTCTTCCGCTATCCCACGGTCCGAACGCTGGCGGAATATCTGAACTCGATCACGACCCGGCGCCGCGAACAGCCGCCATTCGAGCAACCCGCGCCGGCCGATCAACCGGCTCCGCCCGAGGAGCCCGCGATGGAGGCTCCCGCGCCATTCGACCAGCCGTCACCGGTTCAGGTCGCCAACACCGGGCGGTTGTCGCCACCCGTGCTCGATCAAGAGGCACCCGACCAGCCTGCACCGGAGCCGTTCGGGCCGGATCGGCAAGAGGAAGAGGAAGAGGCCGAGCCCGAATACTCGCTGCCGGTGATGGTCATCAACACCATGCCGCTCTCGCTCCCCCAATCGGCCCAGTCCGCACCGGACCACATCGCATCCGTTCAATCGGCGCCGGCGCAGCCCGCACCGGAACGGGAGGGCCGTGAGGAGATCGCGATCGTCGGGATGGCCGGGCGCTTTCCCGGCGCGCCAGACCTCGCCGCCTTTTGGCGGAACCTCTGCCGGGGCATCGAATCGGTAGTCTCGCTCAGCGACAAGGAGCTGCGCGCCGCCGGAGTGCCGGAGGAGTTGATCGCCAACCCGCGTTACGTCAAGACCAAGCCGGTCCTGGATGGAGTCGCGGACTTCGACGCCGAATTCTTCGGCATCTCCCCGCGCGAAGCGGAGGTCATGGACCCGCAACATCGGCTCTTCCTGGAATGCGCCTGGGAAGCGCTGGAGAATGCCGGTTATGACTCGGCGACCTATTCCGGCCGCATCGGCGTCTATGCCGGCGCCAGCCTCAATTCATACCTGCTCAACAACCTCTATCCCAACCGGCATTTGCTGGAGTCCCTGGGAGTCTATCCGGTCTTGATCGGCAACGACCGGGACTTCATCGCGACCCGGGTCTCATACAAACTGAATCTCAAAGGGCCCAGCATCAACCTCAGCACGGCCTGCTCCACCTCGCTGGTGGCGGTGCAACAGGCCTGTCTGAGCCTGTTGAGCCGGCAGAGCGACATGGTCCTGGCGGGCGGAGTCTCGATCAAGGTTCCGCAGCACGAAGGCTACCTTTACGACGAGGGCGGGATCCTCTCTCCGGACGGGCATTGCCGTGCGTTCGACGCTCATGCCCGTGGAACGGTGGGCGGGAGCGGAGTCGGGATCGTCGTGCTCAAGCGGCTCACAGATGCCCTGCAGGACGGAGACTCCATCCTGGCCGTGATCAAGGGGGCCGCGCTGGGCAACGACGGCTCGGATAAGATCGGCTATGCGGCGCCGAGCGTGAAGGGGCAGGCGGCCGTGATCGCGGAGGCCTATGCCCAGGCCGGAGTGAGGCAGGAGACCATCAGCTATGTGGAGGCTCACGGCACCGGCACGAGTCTGGGCGATCCGATCGAGATCGCCGCGTTGACCGAGGCGTTCGGCAGCCCCGAGCGCGGCTTCTGCGCCATCGGGTCGGTCAAGACCAACATCGGCCACCTCGACGCGGCCGCCGGCATTGCGGGCCTGATCAAGACGGTGTTGGCGCTGCAACATCAACAGATTCCCCCGAGCCTGAACTACGAGCATCCCAACCCCGGAATCAATTTCAGCGACAGCCCGTTCTACGTCAACACGAAGCTGTCGCCCTGGAGAGCGCCCGATGCCCCGCGCCGGGCGGGTGTGAGCTCTTTCGGGCTGGGAGGCACCAACGTGCACCTGGTACTGGAAGAGTTCACGGCCCCGCCTTCCTCCGGGCCGTCCAGGCCGTTTCAGATCCTGACTCTCTCGGGAAGAACGCCCTCGGCCCTGGAGACCGCCACCCGGAGGCTGGCCGAGCATTTCGACCAGCAGCCGGAGATAGATCTGGCCGATGCGGCTTTTACCCTGGGGGTGGGGCGCCGCGATTTCGAGCATCGGCGAGTCGCGATCTGCCGCGGAGCGGCGGAGGCCGCGAGCCTGCTGCGGGAGAATGATCCTCGCCGCATCCTGAGCGGAGTCTCCGCCAAGAACGAGCGGCGGGTGGCCTTCCTCTTTCCGGGCGGCGGCGCGCAGTACGCCGACATGGCGGTCGGACTCTACCTGGACGAGCCGGTCTTTCGCGAACAGATCGACCTCTGCGCCGAACTGCTCCGCCCGCACCTCAATATAGATCTGCGCCGGATCATGTATACCTCCCAGCAGAACCAACCCGAGCAGGCGGCCGACAATCTGCTGAAACCCTCGCTCGGTCTCCCGGCCCTCTTCGCCACCGAGTACGCGCTGGCGCAACTGTGGATGGCCTGGGGCATCAGGCCGCAGGTGATGATCGGGCACAGCCTGGGCGAATATGCCGCCGCCTGTCTCGCGGGAGTGATCTCGCTGGAAGACGCGCTGGCGCTGGTCGCGCTGCGAGGGCGGCTTTTTGAAGAGCTTCCCGAAGGGCGGATGCTCAGCATTCCGCTCTCGGAGCATGAGCTGAGGCCCTACCTGGATCGCCAGTTCTCGATCGCCGCCATCAATCACCCGAACGCCTGCGTCGTCTCCGGCGCGGCCGCCTCGATCGAGCAACTGGAAGCGGCGCTGGCGGAGACCCAGATCGAATCTCGCCGGCTGCACATCTCGGTCGCCGCCCATTCGACCCTGGTCGAACCGATCCTGGATCGATTCCGCGACTTCATCTCCCGGATTGAACTGCGGCCGCCTCAGATTCCATTCCTCT
>DATEFT010001005.1:0-37716 GCA_035280505.1 Blastocatellia bacterium
CATCTGCTGCCGATCAACCGGGGCATCCTCTCGACGATCTATCTGCGAGTGAGGGCGGGGACCCGGCGCCGGGACCTGGTGGCGGTCTGGGAGCAGACCTACCGGGAGGCGCCGTTCGTCCGGCTCTTCACCCGGGCGCAATTGCCCGAGATCAAATTCGTGGCCCACACGCCGTTCTGCGATCTGGGGCTGGCGGTGGACGAGGGGAGCGGGCAGGCGATCATCGTTTCGGCGATCGACAATCTGTTGAAGGGCGCGGCCAGCCAGGCTCTCCAGAATGCCAACCTCTCCTTCGGATTCGATGAAGGAGCGGGACTGAGATGAGGCGGGTCGTTCTCAAACTCGGGGGGAGCGTGCTGGTCGACTCGTCCCTCCGCGAGCAACTGGTGGCGCAGATCGGCCAATTGCGCCGCGAAGATTACGACCTGATCCTGGTGCATGGCGGCGGCAAACAGATCGCCTCCCTGCTCGATCGACTGCGGATCGAATCCCATTTTTACGACGGCCTGCGGGTGACCGATCGGGCCGCGCGTGACGCGGCGCAGATGGTCCTGGCCGGACAGGTCGGCAAAGATCTGGTCGCCGAATTGGCGAAGGTCGACCTGACCGCGGCCAGTATCGCGGGCGGAGACGGGCTCTCCTTTCTGGCGGAGAAGATGCCGGCCGAGGACGGGACCGATCTGGGGTTCGTCGGACGCATCGTCAAGACCGATTCCCGGCTGGTCGAGGCCCTGCTGGCGGCCCGGATCTTGCCGGTCGTGGCTTGTCTGGCCCTGGGCCTGCGGGACGGTGAGTACTACAACATCAACGGGGACCAGATGGCCGCGGCCGTGGCCGCGGGCTGCGCGGCGGAGACCCTGGTCTTCGTGACGGATGTCGGCGGAGTTCGCGGCGCCGCCGGGGAGCAGCTCTCCGAACTGGATCGGGCGGGAATCCGCGAACTGCTGGCCACGGGCGTGGCCAGCGGCGGGATGCGACCGAAACTCCGAGCCTGTCTGGAGGCGCTCGAGGCCGGCGTCGAGCGGGTCCTGATCATCGGCGCGGCCGAACCGCAGTCGGTCTGGCGCGTGCTCCAGCAGGGCGAGGCTCTCGGCACGCGGATCTCCTGAAGCGGTTTGAGCACTGTTATCGATCCGGAGTATTTAGGATGTATCTTTTCGCTTACGGCACCTTGCGGCGGGTCCTCGCGCCCCCTGAACTGCGCGAGCTGATGGAGACCTGGCGCGACCTTGGTCGGGGGACGGTGCCGGGACGGTTGTACGATCTGGGAGCATATCCCGGAGCCGTGTTGGATTCGGCCGGCAGCACCAGCATTGTCGGCGAAGTCTATCAACTACCGAACGGTCATCTGGACCGGTTGGATCAATATGAGGGTTTTGACGGCAATGACGAAAGCGCGAGCCTTTTTGTGCGAAGGAGCTGCCTGGTAGCTCTCGACGATGGGCAGCAGTTGGCATGCTCAATCTACGTTTACAATGGGGAGACATCCTCTGCGGAAGTCATTGCCAACGGAGACTATTTATATGCCAAGAGCCGGTGAACAAATGGAAACGGAAACGAAGATTGCTGAAGAGATCACCCGATCGCTCCTGAAGCTGACGGATATCCAGGGCCTCGAATCGGAGTACCTCATGCAGACCTATGCGCGCAATCCGGTAATGTTCGTGCGCGGCAAGGGCTCCACGCTCTACGACGATCAGGGCAAGGCCTATCTCGACTTCATCTCGGGGATCGGCGTCAATGTGCTCGGTTACGATCACCCGCGGGTGCGCCGCGTCCTGAAGGAGCAGGGAAATCTACTTCATACCTCGAACCTCTATTATCATCCTTATCAGGGACAACTGGCCGAGCGATTGGCGCAGGCCTCGGGATTGGCGCGGGTCTTCTTCTGCAACACCGGAACGGAGTCGGTCGAGGGCGCGTTGAAACTGTCGCGCGCCTGGCATCGCGGGCAGGGACGTGAGGACCAGACCGAATTCGTCGCGCTCACCAACTCGTTTCATGGACGCACCATGGGCGCGCTCTCGGTGACCGCCCAGGAACAGTATCGCCGGCCGTTCGGGCCGCTCATTCCGGGAGTCCGTTTCATCGATCCCAACCGGAGCGAAGACGATTTCGCCGAAGCCCGGGAGGCGATCACCGAACGGACGGCCGCCGTGATCATCGAGACGATTCAGGGCGAATCCGGGATCCGGCCGGTGTCGGAGCCATTCCTGGTCGCCGTTCGCGCGGCTTGCGACCGCGTCGGCGCGCTCCTGATCCTGGATGAAGTGCAGTCCGGGCTGGGCCGCACCGGCAAGGTCTTCGCGTTCGAAAATACCCCGGTGCGGCCGGACGTCCTCTGCGTCGCCAAACCCCTGGGCCTCGGCGTCCCGCTCGGAGCCTTCATCGTCGGCGAAAAAGCCGTCGATGGGCTCAAGCCCGGCGACCACGGCACGACCTTCGGCGGCGGACCGCTCGCCTGCCGGCTGAGCCTGGAGTTTCTGAGATTGCTGCAGGACGAGCAGTTGATGCAGCGAGTGGGCGAGGTCGGAACCTATTTCCGGAAACAACTTCGCCGGTTGCAGCGCAGCCATCCGGATTTGATCAAGGAGGTGCGCGGACTCGGCCTCATGGTCGGGGTCGAGATGAACTTCTCCGCCAAAGGCGTCGCCCGCAAGATGCTGGAGCGGGGCTTCCTGATCAATTGCACGCACGACACGGTCTTGCGCTTCCTGCCGCCCTACATCATCAAGAAGCCGGAGATCGCCTCCATGCTGATCGCCCTCGAAGAGGTGATCGTCGAAGAATCTAAACTGGTCTAGAAAAGTCTAGAGAAGTCTAGAAAAGTCTAGAAAAGTCTAGAAAAGTCGGGAGAATCGGCGTCTCCCGACTTTTCCCGACTTCTCTAGACTTCTCTAGATTATTTATCGCGGTGATAAAGCTCCCGCCAGGCGGCGAGATAGAGGGAGTGGCCGTCTTCCGATTCGCGCAGTTGCTTGATCACCGGTTGGGTGAATCGGTTGACGATGGCGTTGACCATGATCTGGATGGCCTCTTCCTGGTCCTCGCTCAGATCGCCCAGCCGTTTGCGGCTGCGTTCGAGTTCGGCGAAGGCCAGGGCGCTGACTTCGCGGCGGAAGGCTCCGATCACCAGATTGAGGTCTCCTTCGGCGAGCGCCGTGGCGAATCGTTCGACCTCTTTCTCGATGATCATCTCGGCTCGCTGGGCCTCGCGATTGCGTTCGCTCCGGTTGGCCTCGGCGATCGATTCCAGATCGTCGACATCGAAGACGAAGGCGTTGTCGAAATTGCTGATGGCCGGATCGATATTGCGCGGCACCGAGATGTCGATAAACATCATCGGGCGATTGCGCCGGGTCCCCAGCGCGCGGCGGACCTGTTCGGGAGAGATCAGGTAGTGGGAGGCGCCGGTCGAACAGATGACGATATCGGCCTCCGGCAGGCGATTCCCGATCTCGTCGAAGTGAACCGGCTGGCCCTTCAACTCCCGCGCCAGGCGTTCGGCATTTTCGTAGGTCCGGTTGGCGATCAGGATCTGCGAGGCGCCGTAATTGAGCAGGTGCCGGGCGGCCAGTTCCGCCATTTCGCCCGCTCCCAGCAGCATGACCGTCGTGCCCGGCAGGTTCTCGAAGACTTTCCTCGCCAGTTCGACGGCGACGAAACTGATCGAGACGGCGCTCGATCCGATTCCGGTCTCGTTGCGGACGCGCTTGGCGGTGGCAAACGCCCGGTTCATCAGGCGCGTCAAGAGGTGGCCGACGCTGTTGGCCTCCTGCGCCCGCTGAAACGCCTCCTTGATCTGCCCGGTGATCTGCGGTTCGCCGAGGACCATCGAATCGAGAGAGGACGCGACCCGAAAGACGTGCTTGATCGCGTCCGCATCCGAGTGATGGTAACAATGTTTGTCGATGAGGGCCGCCTCACAACGGTGATAGCGGTGGAGAAAGTCGTAGAGGTGCGAGATGGCGGTTTCGGCCTCGGTCTGTTTGGGCGTCGCCGCGATCACCTCGACCCGGTTGCAGGTGGAGAGGATCAGCCCTTCGCTGATCAACTCCCGATCGACCAATTGATGCAAGGCATCGTGAATGTCTGTTTGTGGGAATGCCAGTCGCTCGCGAACCTCAACCGGTGCTGTTTTGTGACTAGCTCCAACCAGGACGATATTCATACGTTTAACCGTTGCGGATTATAGAGGCTACACTTGGATCTCCCAACTGTATTCGAGGCATTCCTAGATTTACTTATTTCAGACGGTCGGATCCTAATAATAATGAACCTTCGATCCGCGATCTGCAACCTGTAGCCGGCAATCATCCAAAGACGTGATAGCCGCCCATGGCGCGCGCGCCGACCCAGGTCAATAAGACGACCACGAATCCCACGATCGAGAGGAGCGCGACGCGGCGCCCCCGCCACCCGGCCGTCAGCCGGTAGTGCATAATGAACAGGTAGATGAACCAGGTGGTGAGGGCCATCACCTCCTTGGGGTCATTATGCCAATAGAGGCCGTCGCGCTGGTTGTTCCAGACGATGCCCGTCACCACCCCCAGGGTCAGCATGACGAAACCGATGCTCAGGGAACGATACCCGATCTCGTCGCAGGTGTTGAGGGCGGGCAGCCGTTGAAAGGCCGCGCCGAAATGTTTGGCCTTCAGCTCGTGCTCCTGAATCAGGTACATGAGCGCGCAGATGAAGGTCACGACGAAAGCCGCGTACGAGAAGATGACCAGCGTCACGTGCACCGGAAAGATGACCTGCGTGAAGGTGCTGGCCATGATCGCCCCTTCGAGGGTCAAGGGCATCGGCTGGATCGAATCCGGCAGCAGCAACGAGATCAGGGTGAAGACGAAGACCAGGGGCAGGATGAAGGTCGGCAGCGCCCGAATATGATACCGCGAACTCATCACCAGGAAGTAGGAGACGATGGCCCAGGCGATGAAAGAACTGACCTCTTTGGGGTTGACGATCGGAAAGTATCCGAACTCCCGCCATTCCAGGCCGATGGCGGTCGTATGCGCGACGAAGCCCGCGCCGATCATGGCCAGCAGGTCGCGGCCGGATCGCTCGGACTTGAGCGCGAAGATGATAATCGAATAGAACGCCCCCGCCATATAGAGCAGGAGCGCCACCACCAGCAGTATTGTCATAAATTCTCTCACGCCTCGGGGAATACGGTCCGATCATAGCAAATGGTTTGGAAGTTTGTCAGCGGCCGTTTCGCCATTGTTCCGGTCATTGTGGTAAAGTTAATCACTTAGATACTTCGTTGATTTAAAAATTATCATATCTCTAAATCCTACGATGACTATGGTCTCTAGAAGCGCCCTGCTCTATCTCTCGCGCCAGCACGGCCTGAAAGGCTTTTTCTCCAAATTCCCGGGGTTTAAACAGATCACTCGCCGGTTCATTGCGGGTGAAGATATCGACGGCGCGATTAAAACCATTTTAGAACTCAACCGGGAAGGAATCACCGCCACCTTCGACCACCTGGGTGAAAGCACCACGTCGCAAGCCGAGGCCGAGGCCGACGCGCAGGAGTATCTGCGCGTCCTGGAGTCTATCAGGCAGACCGGGGTCGATTCCAACGTCTCGATCAAGCTCACGCAATTAGGCCTGGATATCGATGAGGAGTTCTGTCTGCAGAACGCGCGGCGGATCGTGGAGGCCGCCAGCTTTCACCGCAACTTCGTCCGGATCGATATGGAGGATTCGTCGAAGACCGAGGCCACGCTGCGCGTCTTCAAGCGACTCTATCAGGAGTACGGCAACGTCGGGATCGTGCTGCAGGCCTATCTCTATCGGACCGAGCAGGACGTGAACGAGGTGCTGGCCCTGGGGGCGCGCATCCGGCTCTGCAAGGGGGCCTACCAGGAGCCGGAATCGGTCGCCTTTCCGGAGAAGGCGGAGGTCGACGCGAACTATGCCAGGTTGATGCGGCGATTGCTCAAGAGCGGGATCTATCACGCCCTCGCGACGCACGATCTGCGGATGATCCGCGCCACCAAGGAGTACGCCGCGCGCGAAGGCATCGATCAGGACCGGTTCGAATTTCAGATGCTCTATGGAGTCCGGCGGGACCTCATGCTGCAACTTGCGCAAGAGGGTTACCGGGTGCGGGCCTACGTGCCGTACGGCGTCCACTGGTACCCGTATTTTATGCGGCGACTGGCCGAACGGCCCGAGAATGTCTGGTTCGTCCTCAAGAACTTGTTACGAGGCTAACTGGAAATCTTCTGATCGCACCGGATTTGGTGGGGGCTTCGTTTGGAGCGCCTTCGGCGCTCAAGACTGCCCACAAAATCCGATGCGGTCAGAAAATCTTATTTCAAACCGCGAAACACGCGGAATACGCGAAAGCCGGAAAGACGGATGATTTCGCGTGTTTCGCGGTTTGCCTCTCAAATCCCAAAGAACTTAATTTCCAAAGTCCTTAGACTTCCCTGGTGTAGCGCTTTTCGATCATCAGCCGGATCTGTTGGCGGCTCTCGCCGGCGGACAGGCCGGGCTTCTCTTCGACTCGCGCCGCCTCATCGGCCAGGTGGTCGTCCTTGATGACCTGGCGGAACCAGCGCGAATACTCTCGCTGACGCAGGTGATGCAGCCAGGTCTCGTCATCGACGCCGTCGGCCAATTGCAGGAAGATCCGCAGGTTCTGGGCGCGCAGGTTGAGCCGGTTGTCCGGCCCGCGGAAATAGAAGCTGAGCTCCGGCGAGAGTTCGCCCTGGGCGTATTTGCGATGATGGCGTTTCCGGACTCCGCTGGGCGGATGGCTGCGGATCCAGATCGGGCCGCGTTTGGTTCTTCGAGACCAGACCAGCGCATCGCCCTTTTCGAGCTTGATCGGGTCCAACCGCGGAGGCGGTTCGCCGATCGATTCGCAGAAGATGCGGATCGTCTGTTCCGGGGATTCGCCGATCGCGATCACGGTGGTGGCGAGCGCGAGCGCTTCGCGGGCGACGTGTTCCGGTTTGACGGTGATCATCAGGAATCCGGATCCGGCCTGGGGCAGCGCCAGGCGCGCCGCCTCCCAATTGGCCGGCAGCAGGTGATGGGTCTCGTCCAGGACGATCCAATGCGGGCGCCCCCGGCGAACGCGAAGTTCTTGCAGTCGCGGAAAGAGTTGGGCGAAGAAGTCGGGCCGATGCTCGACCCCGATCCCCAGCAGGTTGGCGGCGAGACTCGCCTCCGGTTTGGCCAGGACTTCCGTCACTTCGGTGGCGGTCGGCGGTTTGTTGCCGTCCCCCAGGACGATCGCCTGTTCCAACTCCGAATAGTCGCCTTCGGGGTCGAGGACGCAGACCTGGTACCGGCGTTCCAGCAGCCGTTCGATGAGGCCGGTGGCCAGCGTGGTCTTGCCGCCCTGCGAGGAACCGGCGAGCAGCACGCTCTCTCCGTAAGGTCTGATCTTGAACTCCGAGCCGTCGGCGCCGATGCCCAGTGGAATATCGTGCCGCGCCAATCTCTCCTCCAGCCATCCGAGGTCGGTCTCGATCAGGCTCTCGATCAGTTGTCTGACCCCGGCCCCATGGTCTCGTTCGGTGACCCAGTCGGCCGATTCCTTGAGGGCCGGCAGCGCATTGGCCACGGCGACCGCGCACTCGCAGAGGGTGAGGAGCGCGTGATCGTTCTCGGCATCGCCCACCGCCGCCACGTTGTGCGGCGATAGTCCGAGTTCGCCCAGCGCCGCGCTCAACCCGGTCGCCTTGTTGATTCCCGAGGGGAGAATCATGACGGCGCCCTTGTTGAAGGTCACCTGCAGTTCCAGCCCCAGGTCGCGAATCGCTTCGAGGACCGCATTCTCGTGCGGGTGCCAGGTCCCGATGATCACGCGGCCGATTCCGAGCGGCCCGACGCCGCGCCTTGAAAGCTCCTCGGCGAATTTTTCCGGCGGACGTTCCGCCAGCACCCGTTCCTCGCGCTTCTCGGGATGGTAGAGCAGGGCCCCGTTCTCGGCGACCACGCGATCGAAGAGGTCGAGCCGCGGAAAGACCTGCATCAAATCGTCCAGCAGACGGCCGCTGACCAGAATCAGCTTGCGCCCCGAGCTCCTCGCTCGTTCCAGCGCTTCGACCGTCGGTTCATCCACCGTGCCATGCAGAGCCAGCGTTCCATCGTAATCACAGGCCAGGGCTAAATATCGCATCTTCCTTCCTCCGTCCTCAAAATGGCCGCCACGGAAACGGCAGCCTGATGACATGCATGAATGGCTCCACCCTGGTTCTCGCCGGGAAAGTAGGTTGAAGGCACATGGATAGCTTCTGGCTTGGCAATTGCAAGATCACTAGGGAGACCAAGCTGGCTGTTACGGGAATAGGCCTATCGTATTAGGGAAGTTCAGAGAGTCTGTATGGGAGGTGTACGCAGCGCATCAGAACGAGGCAGCGATACATAGTCGGCCTTCATCTATAACTCTACCGGAATTCAGACCTCTTCTCCAATCATTTCAGGCACGGCCTCTCCGACTCAGCCGATAGGAGAGAAATTCATGACGAAAGTGGGCGTTCTAGTCGTCGAAGATCAACCAGACTTCGTGGAGCTGATGAGGCTGGTGCTCGAAGGCGAGGGGTACTATGTCTCGACGGCCGAAGATGGCGAGAAGGCGATCGCCATTCTGCGAAATTTCCGTCCGGCCATCATCGTCACGGATCTCATGATGCCGAAGGTGACCGGGGTGGAATTGATTCGACACGTGCGGCGAGAACGGGAACTGGCGGGGATTCCGATCATCGCCGTCTCGGCGGCCCGGGGCAGCCTGCTCGATGAGGCGAAACAGGCCGGGGCGACGGAGACGGTCAAGAAGCCGCTGGACTTCGAGACGCTGGTTGAGGTGCTCAGCCGGTACGTTCCACCGCCCTCGTCGATCTCCGGGGCTCCCGAAGATCATTGCTGAATCAATAGAGCGCTTCGAGATCTTTCAACACCTGTTCGGGTTTCCATTCATTTCCACGATAGACCTTGGCGACCTTGCCGTCGGGACCGATAATCGCCGTCCGCAGCCCGTGGATGATCTGATCTTTCTCCGTCCAGTATTGAAGGCCGAAAAACTGCGCGACATTCTTGACCTGTTCGGGGCTGCCGGTGGCGAACTCCCATTGCTTGAACCCGGCGGCGGGGTTCGATCCGACGTACCTGGCGCCGTATTCGCGCAGGACCGACGGTTGGTCGTAGGCGGGATCGACGCTGATGCTGAGCAGATGGGTCTTCTGTTTCAAGGCCGGGTTCTTCTGCAATCCCTGGACGATCTCGGAGAGGTTCCGGCTCATCAGCGGGCAGTAGTCCGGCAGCGGGCAGCGGGTGTAGATGAAGGTGACGAGCAGGGTCTGGTCGCGATACTGCTTGAAGCTGATCTGCTTGCCGTCCTGGTTGACCAGCGGAAAATCGGGGATTGCGGTTCCGGTCGACGGTTCGGCCTGGACCTCTTCGACCTTGCCGATCAGGTTCGGGTCGGCGATCTTGGTGACGACCGGATTTTCGAGCCAGGTCTTGCCCCCGTCGACGACCAGGGTCGCATGGATCAGGGCGCCGGGCGTCAATTCGGTATAGACCCAATCGTCATACAGTTCGAACTGCATGGTCATGGCTTCCATATAGCCCGGAATCGCTTCGTGATCGACGGTCACGGTATGGTTGCCCCGCTCGGCCGAGACGACCTTGCCTTTGATCTCGTATTTCTGTGCGGATGATGAAGCCGCAGGCTGGCCGGTCTTGCAGGCGGCGGCGCCCCAGACCGTCAACGATAGAAGACCGAGTAGGAATAATGCGCGGTTAAGGTTTAATCTCATTGCTCTCTATCTCTTGAACGGATTTTTATCGACGGAGAAAATTATCTTACACCATTCGCCCGCAAGACTTCACGTTTGGTCGCCGGGTTTTTTAGCGGCGTCAGCTTGCCGCCCGGCAGCACGCGGAAACTGGCTCCGCGCCATTCGATCCGGTCGTTGACGAAGCTCGTGACCCAGACGCCGAACGTGATCAGATCGCGCAAGGGGACCAGCCAGAGGTAGCGCGCCAGCGTCGAATCCCTCAAACCGTAGACCCCGATCACCAGGACCGGCAGGAACCGGATGGCGAGAGTGACGGCCAGCAGGTGCCAGGCGAAACCGGCGAAGCTCCAGGCCGGCAGCGCCAGCAACGCCAGCGCGGTGCCCTGGGTCAGGATCAGGCCGCGATACCCGCCCGGCCGCGAGGTGCGGATCGAGCGGCCCCAGCGCAGCAGATGTTTGAACATGGCCGCGAACGTCTGGGGGCCCGGCAGATGCTCGACGACGTAATCCGAAAGGACGACCTGATAACCGGCCTTGGCGGTCAGATTTCCCAGCAGGAAGTCATCGGCCAGATAGTCGGCCAGCGCCCGGAAACCGCCGATGCGTTCGAGCAGCTCGCGGCGCATCACGATCGTGGATCCCAGGGCGAAGGCCATCCCCTCGAGCGCGCGTGACGCGCAGACATCGGGGATGAAGGTCGAGGAGAGGCCGATATTCTCCAGGAGGGCCGCGAAGGTCTGCGCCCGGCCGCCGCGATAGGGACAGGTGACCAGGCCGACCTCGGGTCTCTGCAGCGGCGCGATCACACGGGACAGGTAGTCCGGCCCCACGCGGATATCGCTGTCCGCGATCAGCCACAGCTCGTGCTCGGCGCGAGCCGCCATATTCTGCAGGTTCGAGATTTTGGCGTTGTAACCGAGTTCGTTCGCCGAGACGACCAGCTCGATCCGGTGATCGGGAAAGTCGTCGATCAGGCGTTTGATGATCGCGACGGCCGGATCGTTCTCGTCCCGGACGCCGAAGAGGATCTGGTACGTGGGATAGTCCTGGCGGCAGAAGCTGGCGAAATTTTCGTAAGCTTCCGCGTCGGCGCCGCGGACCGGTTTGAAGATGGTGACGGGCGGCCGGTAGTCTCGGCCCAGCGCCCGCTGCCGGGCTCGATCTCTGAACCACAACAGGCCGGCGCCCAGCGTCAACAGATAATAGATGATCGCGGCGGCCACGCCGCACAGCAGCGCGATCCGGACGGCCAGAATCAGCCACTGGACGGAGAAGGTCGGGGCCGGATCGGTCAGCCCGGCCGGAATCACCGAGAGCGCGAATTCCCGGACCCAGCCCATCAATTGAGCATGGAGCGCGGCCTCGATCCGGTCCGAGAGCGAGATCAACGACACTCCGCCCGCGACCAGGAGCGTTCCCAGCCAGCGTTCCCTGGAGACCTGCTCTTTCAGGAAGAAGTGCGCGCCGAGGGTATTGGTGATGTAGGCGACGGCGGTCAGCGGCACGACGAAACTCAGATCGGCATAGCTCAATAGACTGATGAACGAGAAGAACGAGGTCGCCAGGCAACAGACCCCGGCGATCAGATAAGGGTTGCGAAACATCCTCCAGACGGAGCCGGCGAGCGCGCGGAGCCGGAAGGTGACGTCGCCGACCTGTTTCATGCCCTTGGCGCACAGGATCTCGCCCAGCGAACTGCCGATCACCAGACTGCACAGCAGCAAGAAGGTCTTCATTGTGTGATCGCTCCGACGGGCTCTTTCAGGTGGGCGGTTCGCTGCTCGGTTCGGGTGACGACCGCGACCCCCAGAAAGATGATGAAGGTCCCGATCCAACGGACGATCGAAACTCGCTCCCCCAGCAGTTGCCAGGACATGAATGCATTCAGCACGTAGCCGAAGGCCGTCACCGGCACCACGAAACTCAAATCGGCCCAGGAGAGCGCCACCAGATAGAGCCCGAAAAAGATGCTGAGGAGCAGGATCCCCAGCCAGATGTAGGGACTGGTGAAAACTTGAATGCCGATTCGAGTCAGCTCGAGCACGTTCAACGTATTGACTTCGCCGATCGGTCTCATCCCTTTGGTCAGAAAGACATCGCCGCAAGTCTGAGTACAGATCGCAATGAACAGAATAACCAGAGTTTTCATATCCTTAAAACAGTCTAGAAAAGTCTAGAGAAGTCTAGAACCCTATCTTCAACTAACATGGCCTTTCATTACCAGCGCATGACGTCTGAAACGCTCTTAGACTTTTCTAGACTTCTCCAGACTTCCTAAATCCCTCGCGGGCCAGGGCCGAGCGGACGCGGTCGCTCAGAAAGGCGCGGAGTTCGCGCGTTCCTCCGGGATTCTCCCGGTGTGCCGCTTCGTCGGCATCGAAGGCCAGCGGATGTGCATAAATTTCGCAGGAGGTCTTCTCCATTCTCTTCAGGAGCGCCAGCAGGTAGTCTTCGTTCAAGTCTCCCGTCTGCAGCAGACCGTAGACCTTCCGCGGTTGCATGAAATCGTGGCCCGCCAGTCTCTTTTCGCACCAGTTTCCGAGCAGATTGAAGACGACGCCCCAGACCAGTTTGATCGGGAGATGGCGGCGATCGAGTCCCAGACTCAATCTCATCTCGCCCTTGACGATCCGCGCGCGTCTGACGCCGAATTCCCGGCAGAGCCCGATCAATTCCTCGAAGATCGTCGGATGCATATGCAGGTGAGTGTGCCCATCGACATGGGAGAAGGGCAGACCGGTGGCGGCGAAACGCTCGAACTGGGCGCGCATTTCGCGCCTCATCTCGCGCCGGGCCGCGGCGCTGAAATAGTAGCTGAGACCGGCGCGAAAGGGGCTGTCGGTGAACCGGCCCCGCGGATCGGTGATGTGGGGAATCTCCGAGTGCGGGAGCGCCGCGCGGCCCAGGACCAGGACCAGGTGCAGGCCGACGGCCAGACCCGGATTGGCCCGCGCCAATTCCACCGCGTGATCAGAGGCGCCCTCGTTGACCATCAGGCTCGCGCTGGTCAGCACCCCCTCGCGATGCGCCTGAACGATGGCGCGGTTGACCGCCTCGGAGTATCCGAAATCATCGCCGGTGATAATGATCGGAATCGACGGGGAGGAATCGAGCGGAGAATCGTGACTGCTCATCAGTACCTGGTCAACAACCCTGGTTAACAGAACGCGGAAGACGCGAACGGCTTCTCGTCTTCCGCGTCTTTCGCGGTCTCTATCGCGGTTTTCAGATGGTGATCACTTCGACCTGCGGAGCGACCGCCGATTTCGGGATCAAGGCGGGCCAGTAGGCGACGACCTCTTCGACCTTCGGGCGCCCGCCGCCGAACCCGGTGACGGACGGCGGACCGGCCAGCACGAGCGGAGCGATCTCCATGGTGAACCGTTCGACGGGGGCGCGTTCTTTCGCGCGCACTCCCACCCGCAGCATCACCTCGCTCAGGTCGGGGGAGGGCGCTCCGCCCAGACCTTCGTGGGTGGAATCGACGCCCACGTATTGCGTCCGGATCTCGTCGAAGGCCAGGCCGAGATGCTCCAGTCTGCGGCGCAGCATCGAATCGGCGGCCCGGGCCTTGGCATAGGCGTCCGGCCAGGCGTAGATCAATCCGCCGGTCGCCTTGTAGCCCGAGGCGAAACTGATCGAGACCTTGTACAACTCGGTGGCCGGAGTGCCTTTGACGTTCGAGACGCGGACCCGGTCCTCGCCGGCCTGTTCCAACCGGATGGTGGTGAAATCGGCGATTCCATCCGGGGTGATGTAGTTCTTCGGATCGCCCATCTCGTACATCAACTGTTCGGTGACGGTCGCCACGCTGACCCTTCCGCCGGTCCCGGCGTGTTTGGTGACGACGAAGGTTCCGTCCTCGGCGGCTTCGACGATCGGATAGCCGATCTCCCAGAGATTGGGAATCGATTGCCAATCGACCTGGGAATTGCCGCCGGTCGCCTGCGCGCCGCATTCGATGATGTGGCCGGCCACCGTCCCCGTGGCGATCTTGTCCCAGTCGTCGCCCCGCCACTTGAACTCATGCATCAGCGGGCCGAGAGTCAGGCCGGTGTCGGTACAGCGGCCCGTAATGACGATCTGGGCTTCGCGGTCGAGCGCCTCGGCGATCGGCGCCGCGCCGAAATAGACGTTGGCGCTCCGCGCGCGGCCGCGGATCAGCGAGAGCGGCTCGCCCGTCTCCATGTTCTTCAACTCGATGCCGCGTCCGATCAGCTCGTCGAGCCGGCCCATAATGTCGTCGCCGGTCACCACCCCGACCTTGAGTTGTCCGGCCAGGCCCAGTTTCTTGGCGACCTCGGCCAGTCCGGCCACGCAGGCCTGCGGGTTGACGCCGCCCGCATTGGCCACGATCCGGATCTTTCTTTCGAGACAGATCGGCAGGACGCGCTCCAGGACGTAGAGAAAATCTCTGGCATAACCGGCATTGGGATCCCGCGCCTTCTGTTTCTGCAGAATGGACATGGTGATCTCAGCCAGGTAGTCGAGGGTCAGATAGTCGATCGGGCCGCGTTCAACCAACTGGATGGGGGCCTCCAGCCAATCACCCCAAAAACCCTGCCCGTTCGCGATTCTAATGGTCTTCATAGTTTTAAGTTTAAGAACGTCTTGATCATTGGATTTGCGGCATTGGGTGTCGACGATCTTGACAATCGTCACCGCGGTGCCTACTGTCCCCGAAAATTCCCGGACTGTCAATCGTTAGGAATTTCGTCATTCATCATTAGAGGCTTATCGGTTGGCCGCCGAAATGTTACATTATCTGCGGTGGGATAAGCTCAAAATAATCCCGACCCAGATTAGAGCGAATGGCGGCCGGATGTGAGACAAAGTTTAAGAATTCGACGCCACTAAAATCTTATAACAATCATTCAAAACCTGTTACTATATCTATGCCTGATCCGACTGGACGTTTTTCTAACCGAGTCGAACACTACATCAAGTACCGCCCTGGCTACCCGGAAGCGTTGGTCGAAATTTTGAAAGCGGAATGCAGCCTGAGCGCGGATTCGATCGTCGCGGACATCGGATCGGGGACGGGCATTTTGAGTGAAATGTTTTTAAAGAACGGCAATCTTGTTTATGGCGTCGAGCCGAACCTGGAGATGCGTGAGGCGGGCGAGAACCTGCTGCGAAACTATCCGCGTTTCCGGAGCGTGGCCGCCCGCGCGGAAGAGACCTCGCTCCCGGCGGCCAGCGTCGATTTCATCACTGCCGGACAGTCCTTTCACTGGTTCGACCGCGAATTGGTCAAAGTCGAATTTGCCCGCCTCCTGAAGGCGTCGGGCTGGGTCGTGTTGGTCTGGAATGAACGGTTGACGACGACCACCCCCTTTCTGATCGCCTACGAGGAGTTGCTCAAGACCTACTCGACCGATTATGCACAGGTGGACCACCGGCGGATGGACGACGCCGTCATGCGCGATTTTTTCGGCCCGGACGCGTTCAGCCGAAGACAGTTGAAGAATGAGCAGGTCTTCGATTATGAAGGGATCCGGGGCCGGTTGGAGTCGTCGTCATACGCTCCGGAGCCGGGACATCCCAACTATCTGCCCATGCTCGAAGAGTTGCAGAGAATTTTTGAGGCCCATCAACAGGACGGCCAAGTCGTTTGCGAATACCTGACCCAGATCTACTACGGACATTTGAACTGAGATAATTACTCACACCCCGCAATCTCTAACCCCGTTGCCCGCTGCCCCATACTCTACCCCCCGTATCAACTGAAGACCGACTGATATGCGAGAATGGTTGCTCTCCGGCACGGTGATTGCCGGTTACCGAATTACATCACGCCTCAGCGCGAATGGACTGGGCGAGGTCTATCTGGCGAAAGACGCCGACGCCGATCGCGAGGTGGCGTTGAAGATCCTGCCCGTCTCCCTGGTCAAGGACCCGAAGTCCAGGCAGCGCTTCCTCAAAATCTTCGCGGCGATCTCCAAGCTCCGTCATCGGAACATCTGCGAAATCTACGCCGGAGGAATCACCGAGAACGGCCGCCCGTATGTCGCCATGGAATATCTCAAGGGACAGTCGCTGGACCAGATCCGCATCGAGGACCCGCTGTCGGTGGATGAGAGCCTGGCGACGGCCATTCAGGTCGCCGACGCGCTCGAAGCGGCGAGCGCCAGGGGCTGGTTGCACCTGGATGTGAAGCCCGCGAACCTGATCGTGACACCCTCGCGGGTGGTCAAGATTCTGGATTATGGACAGGCCCTGGCCTTTCCGCAGGTCGTCACGTGTGAAGGCGACCATCTGCTGAAGCTGACGCTCGGCTCGGCGCGCTACCTGAGCCCGGAACAGCTTGCGGGTGAGCGGCCCGATCAGCGGTCCGATGTCTTCAGCCTCGCGGCGATGCTCTACGAGATGATCGGCGGCTCTCATCCGTTCGCCGCCCCGTCGCTCGATCAGTTCATCGCGTCGGTGATGCTGGCCGAACCGCGGCCCCTGACCGGTCTCCGGCCGGAGATGGCGGGAGATTTGAACCGGGTGCTCGATCGCGCGCTGGCCAAAGAGCGAGAGGCGCGCCATCAGACCGCCGGCGAACTGGCGCGCGAACTGCGCGGCATCGCTTTTCGTCAACCGACGGTGGTCCCTCTGGCCGTCCCCCTCTCCCATTCGCCGACCGACATGCCGATCATCGACATCGTCAGCATGCCGGTCACGGCCGGGGCCGGAACCTCACCCGCCGCCGTCAAGGGGCTGGGAACGAGAGCTAAATGGATCAAGGTCGATCTCTCGGCGCTGGTCGAGCGCTCGAGGCAGGTCTGGAGCCGGATGATCGAGGCGCTGACGCGAGGTCAGCAGAGCCGGGTGAAAGAGGTGCGGGCCGCCGATCATCGCCAATCCGGAGCCGGCCTCTCGCGGCTGATCAAGAATCATCGGCTCAAGATCCTGGCCGGCTCGCTGGTCGTGTTCGGGATGCTCCTGGCCATCTTTGTGACGGGCCGGTATATGAGCCGGGAGCGCACTCCGGAGATGCCGCCGGCGCTGCAACTGACCCGTCTCACCAGCAGCGGCAAGGTCGCGGAGGCCGTCATCTCGCCCCGCGGAGATCTGTTGGCCTACGTGATCGATGAAGGCGGGCAGCAACTGCTCTATGTCAGAGATCTGGAGAGCACCAAGGAGATTCGCCTGGCTTCGGATTCCGGGCGTGAGTTTCGGCGGCTGACCTTCTCGATGGACGGCCGTTGGATCCATTACATCAAGACCGGCGTGGACGAGACCTTCGGCAGCCTCTATCGGCGCTCCGTCGACGGCGGCGACGAGGAGAATCTGGGCGACGATCATGACATCGGATCGGTCAGTTTCTCGCCGGACGGCAAGCGGATCGCTTACATCGTCGCCAATCATGATCGGACCGAAACCTCGTTGAACGTCTCCGACCTCCGAGGGGAGGGCATCACCGTCGCCCGGCGTCAAAGCCCGGCCACTTTCCACACGGGCGGATTGGCCTGGTCTCCCGATAGCCGGATCGTCGCCGCGGTCGTCAGAGACCTCGACAGCGGGATGTATCTCAAGATCGTGATCTTCGATCTGGAGAGCGGCAGCCAGAGCACGATCACCTCGGGGCGGTGGTATGAGATCGATCGGGTCGCCTGGCAGGGCGACGGCAAGGGGCTGGTCGTCTCGGCGCGCGAGCCGACCCTCCGCACCTCGCAACTCTGGCGGGTCGCCTATCCCTCGGGGATGGTCAACCGGATCACCCGCGATGCGAACGATTATCGCGGCGCCAGCCTGACGGGTGACGCGACCCGCCTGGTGAGCGTCCAGAGCACGGAGCGGGCCAATATCTGGGTGCTCTCCAGCGACGACTTCAGCCAGGCGCGGCAGGTCACGACCGACGGCGTCGACGGGATCGACGGACTGACCTGGACCCCGGATGGCCGATTGGTCTACGTCTCCTCGCAGAGCGGGCGCGAGACGATCTGGATCAGCGATTCGAATCTGAACCAGCCTCAGGTGTTGCCGATCGCGCCCGAAGGCGGCGACGGCCGGGAATATCAACCAGTGGTCTCGCCGGACGGCAGTTATATCGTCTACGTCGTGGAGCGGGCGAACGGCGGTTCGTACCTCTGGCGCAGCGATCTGGACCGCCGCAGCCTGAAGCGCCTGACGGATGAGAACCTGGTCTTCTCTCCATCGTTCTCCGCCGACAGCAAGAGCGTCGTCTATTCGGTCCTGCGTGACGGACGCCGCGTGGTGGCCAAGAGCACCATCGAGGGCGGTCCGCCCGTGACCCTCGTCGAAAAACAGTCCTGGCGCCCGGTGGTCTCGCCGGATGGAACCAGGATCGCGTGCAACTATTGGGACGAAAAGAATGCGCGCTGGAAGATCGCGGTCTTTCCCAGCGGCGGCGGACCGCCGTTGATGGTCTTCGAGGCCCCCGGGAACTTTCAGCGAGTCCTGCGTTGGACGCCGAACAGCAACGGCCTGGCTTTCATCGTGACCCGCGGCACCATCTCCAATATCTGGAACCAACCGCTCGCCGGCGGCGCACCCTCGCCCCTGACCGACTACAAGGCCGGATGCCTCTTCGATTTCGCCTGGTCGCACGACGGTCAGCAACTGGCCGTCGCCCAGGGGATGGTCAACAGCGACGTGGTGCTGATCAAGAATTTCAAATAACCGAAGTTAAGCCTTTAACCCGCGAACCCGCGAACGACGCTAAAACGGGCGTCTTTCGCGGGTTTCGCGTCTTTCGCGGTTGATCTCCCGCGCTACCTCAAGCCCACCCTCCATTGACATTCTACCCGAGCGGGCCGATACTCCGGTAGAGAATCCACTAGAGAACTTGAACCGAACAGGAGAACCACTTCGAGAGGAGGTCTGCTCATGCGCTGGTGGCACGAACTGAACTACCTGGTCCGAAAACTGAACCGGAAGCGTGCGGAGCGGGAGGCGGATGAAGAGATCCGCTCCCATCTGGAACTGGAGACTCGTGAACGGGTCGAGGCCGGGCTTTCGCCGGAAGAGGCGCGGTCTGCCGCGCGGCGGGCCTTCGGCAGTGTCGCTTTCGTCAAGGAGGAGAGTCGCGCGATGTGGGGATTCAGGTCGGTGGAGACCTTCTGGCAGGACCTGCGCTACGGTACGCGAATGCTGTTCAAACAACCCGGCTTCACGTTGATGGCCGTGCTCACGCTCGGCCTGGGGATCGGCGCGAACACGGCCATCTTCAGCGTCATCAACGGCGTCCTGCTCAAACCGCTGCCGTACGAGCAACCCGGCCGCCTCGTGCAAGTGTGGGAATCGCCGCAACCGGGTGGTGATCCTCTCTCATGAGTTGTGGCAGGGGCGCTTCGGGGCCGACGCGGCGATCAACGGGCGGACGATTCGGTTGAACGGCGAACCGCACACGATCATCGGGGTCTTGCCGCCCCGCGCGGCACTCTCCGGATGGTCGGATGAGACCGACGAACGCCAATTCCTGATCCCCTTCGTCTACTCCCCTGGTTACACGCCCGTCTCCCGCGAGGACCATCGATTCCGAGTCATCGCCCGGCTGAAGCCGGAGGTCACCTCCGAGCAGGCCCAGACGGAACTGACGTCCATTAAGCAACGGCTGCAATCGCTCTATTCCAAACGAAAAGAGAAGTGGGGGGTGATGGTGGTGCCGCTGCATGAGCAGATCACGGGCCAGGTGAGACCGACGCTCCTCGTCCTCGCCTACGCGGTGACCCGGCGCACGCACGAGATCGGTCTGCGCATGGCCTTGGGGGCGGAGCGCGGCGACGTGCTGAGATTGGTGGTCGGACAGGGATTGAAGCTGGTGCTGCCGGGGCTGGGCCTGGGATTGGCGGGAGCGCTGACCTTGACGCGGTTTTTGGAAGGCTGGCTCTTCGGTGTGAGCCCGACCGACCCGCTGACCTTCGCCTCGATTGCAATCTTGCTGACGGCGGTGGCGTTGCTGGCCTGCTGGATTCCGGCGCGGCGGGCGACGACGGTGGATCCGATCATCGCTCTTCGGTATGAGTAGAAGCGATCCGGGTACTTTTGAGATTCAAACCGCGAAAGACGCGAAAACCACCATCTTTCGCGTCTTTCGCGGTTTCGAATCACCGAAACAGGTCAGAGGCCGCGGGCCAGGACGGCCAGCGTGACCCTGGGATCGACCGAAGAGACGGGGCGCTCGCATCGCACCCAGGGGTCGCCGTCGAAATAGCGACGAAAGATCTTCTCGGCCGTTCGCGTGGCGACGGCATCGATAGTGAGCGAGGGATTCGGGCCGCCGATGGCATTGGCGAGCGCTGAGCCGTCGGCCACGAACAGACGCTTGACCCAGCGGGCCTCGCCGTTTTCGTCGAGCACCGAATTGTCGGCGCTCTGGCCCATCCGCATGCTCGATTGCATGTGGAGCAGGAGCGGGGCGAAGTTGACCCGCGTGACGGAGGAGCCGCCCGCCGCCCGCACGAGCTCGACCGCCTTCGCGGCCAGGAAATCCCGGTTCGCCCTGGTGCGCGCCGAGCGTCCGCGGCCGTTCATCTCCACCCGCGGAATGGGCCCATGCTCATCCGCCGGGAAGGCCGGCGACAGGCTGACGCGGTTCTGCGCCTCGACGTCGTCGTCGGTGAGCACCAGCACGATCATCAGGCGATCGACGTTGCGGACAAAGTCCTTGAACGCCCGGCCGGCGCGGCGGCCCACCGCGTCGGCACCGGCGGGACCGACCGGAGCGCCGTTGTCGTAAAGGCCGATGATGCCCGAATCGGTCAAGCCGCTGAACTGAGCCACTCCGGCCGGCCCGATCCCGACCTGCTCCAGCGAGCCGTGGCCGGGGAAGTCCGCGCGCGCCGCGGACGCCGGGCCGCGCGAGAGGCCGGAGTCATGCGGCAGCATGCCGATGATGAGGTCGAAGTGATGGTCGGTCAGCCCGCGCCCGACCCAGTCGTTCGGGTTGGGGAGGCCGCTGTTGAGCCACAAGCGGGGCGATTCGATGCAGCCCGCCGAGAGCACCACGACCTTGGCGGTTTCGGTGTTGAGCTCGCCGGTGATCGTATTGCGCCAGGTGACCCCGTGAGCCCGCCCGGCCGCGTCGGTATGGATCTTGACGGCGAAGGCGTTCGGGACCAGGGTGATCGCCTGGCCTTCCCGCGCCCAGCGATCGGCGGTCAACGCCATCGGGATGTAGCTGTTGTCCATCGAGCGCTTAGCCTTCAGGTTGCGCGGCGCACGCAGCGGCAGGTTGCAGCCCTGACCGCAGTGGCCGCAGAAGACGCAGCCTCGCGAGATCGGAAACTGGACGAGTCGCGGGTCGTCCGTGCGGCCCGCCAGGCCCTGCGGCTGCAAGATGGCGTTCTCCTGCGGCCGGAACCCGTCGCGCAACACATCCTTGTGCGTCAGGTGCCGGAGGCCGATGCTCTCGGCCGCGTTCAGAAAGATCTCTTCCTTCGTCCCCATCGGTGCGGTCTGCACCGGGAGCGTCTCCTCGACCCACTCGTAGTATGGAATCAGTTCTTGATAACTGAACGGGAACTGGTGCGCCCGGTCGTAGGCCGCCCTGTCGCCGCGCGAGTAGTCTCTGAAAGCGCCGGGCATGCCCCGCGGCGAATTGCCGAAGTAGTGGAGCGTCGTGCCGCCGACGCCGGTAATCTGGGAGATGGCGCTGTGCTGGGGCAGGTCCCGGGCCCAGGGCTGGCGCGTGCGATCCGAGGGGCCGAACCGGAAGACACCGTTGAACGCGCTGTTCTGATCGAGCTCGAAGTGCGTGAAGTCGCGCTCGCTGTCTTTGTGGTGCGCTCCAGCTTCGAGCACCAGCACGTCGAGCCCGCGAGCGGCGAGTTCCTTGGCGACGACGGCTCCGCCGGCGCCCGATCCGATGACGATGATGTCACGCATCTGCCTTCCTCCTGTTCCTGAAATAGCCCCTCAACTCGTCGCGGCCGTTCGAGACGCCCGAATAGTTGGAGAGATCCCAGCCGAGGGGCCGGCCCGAGATCGTGCGCGTGGCGGGGTTGAAGACCGCGGTCTCCGCGTAGGCCAGGAAGCCCACCACGAGCGGCAGCGTGCCGACCAGCGGCGCCGATGCCGGGTTGCCCTCGAGCGCGGCGAAGACCCGGGCCTTGTCCGCGAACGAGAGGTTCGAGTACGGCGAGGCGAACGGACCGCCGCCGGCGGGATTCACCGCGAGCGCGGTGGCGTTCAGGAGCGCCGCGACCATGTCGGCCAGGTTCGGGACGAAAGGATTGGCGAAATTGAGCCCCTGAAAGAGCCCCTCGCCGGCGCCCGTCTCGAGTCCGCCGGGCTCGGGCAGGCTCTCGCCCTGATGCACGGAGTACGGATCCGACCCCGGGACGAAAAAGACCGCCAGGCCATTCAGCGTGTCGCGGGTGAGATCCGGCTCCGCCGCGAGCACGGTCTCCGTCAACCCGGTCTTCTCAATCAACGCCGGCAGCGAGCTTAACGCACCCGCCCCCAGCAACGCCCGAACGATGAACTTGCGGCGCGAGATGGTGGTTGGATCGGAGAGGCTATCGACGGCTCCGCCATTCCGCATCGAGTCTTCTCCCATGATTAAGATCTCCTTCGCTTCGGCTGTGATAGGCGAGGGGCTCCGCTTCTACAGCGTGGTGTATTACTGTTTATGTGAATCGGCCGGAGGATAGCAGAGGGCCACAAGATTGTCGCCTAGCAAAAGTTGGGTATGAAAAATAGATCGAAAGTTTAGATTAAATGATCTGGAAAGTTAGTTCTTAAAAATTCGAGCTTCAAAACGCAAAAGACGCGAAGGCTGGATCCTTTCGCGTCTTTCGCGTCTTTCGCGGTTTGAGAATTCTGCTCAGGTCAGATCCGAGAGGAAGTCGAGTTTTCCGTTGCTGTCGCCGATCTTCTCGGGCTGCACTCCCATCCGATCCAGCAGCGACAGATAGAGATTGGTGATCGGAGTCGACTTCTTGGCGATGATGTGGCGTCCGGGCGTCAGGCTGCCGCCCCCGCGGCCCGCCAGCAGCACCGGCAGGTTTTCGTGGATATGGCGATTGCCGTCGCTGAGCCCGCTGCCGTAGACGACCATTGAATGATCGAGCAGGCTTCCGTCGCCATCCGGAGTCTGTTTGAGCCGGTTCAGGAAGTAGGCCAACAATTCGATGTGCAGGGTGTTGATCCGGATGATCTTCTCGATCCAATCGTCGTTATTGCGATGATGGGTCAGCGGATGGTGAGGATCGGGGATGCCGATCTCGGGATAGACGCGCATGCTGCCCTCGCGAGCCAGAACCAGGGTGGAGATCCGGGTCAGATCGGTCTGAAAAGCCATGGTCAGGATGTCGAACGTCAGTTTCGCGTACTCCGGAAAGGTGGTCGGGATCCCGGCCGGTTTCTCGATGGAGGCCGTGATCTCGCGGTTCTCCCGCTCGGCCTTCTCGATGCGGGTCTCGATCTCACGGATGGCCGAGAGATATTCGTCGATCTTGCGGCGATCCGCCTGGCCCAGGGTTCCGACCAGTTTCTGGGTGTCTTCGCGGACCAGATCCAGAATGCTCTTGCGATACCGGGCGCGCCGGGCGCGGGTCTCGGAATCCAGGCTCAGATCCGCCGTTCCGAACAGCCGCTCGAAGGCCATCCGCGGATTGATCTCGGGCGGCATGGGCGTGGTCGGAGTGCGCCAGGAGATGCTGTTGGTGTAGGCGCAACTGTAACCCGAGTCGCAATTGCCGACGGTTCGCGAGTCTTCGCAGCCGAGTTCGATCGAGGGCAATCGGGTCAGCGAGCCGATCAACTGCGCGGCGATCTGGTCGGCGGAGACTCCGGCCTGAATATCGGCGCCCGCCGTCTTCTTGCAGTGAACGCCGCTCAGGAAAGAGGCGCCGGCCCGCGCGTGATCGCCGGGTCCGTCACCCAGCGCGTTCCCATGATGATCGTCCAGCCCGGAGAGCACCGAGAGTTCTTCACGCAACGCTTCCAGCGGCTTCAGAATTCGCGGGAACTCGAAGTTCCGGCCTTCCCGGGCGGGAGTCCAGTGTTTCATCACGATCCCGTTGGGCACGTAGACGAAGACCAGACGCACCGGCGCCTTCGATTTGGCATCGCCGATCGAAGCCAGGGCCGGGGTCATGGCATCCAGCATCGGTAAGGCGAGGGCGGTTCCCATCCCTTTCAGAAAGGTTCGTCTCGGCAGGCGAGTGCGGGTCACTATCATAATGCTCGATCTCCTCTCCGCATTTGAAACGGCAGACTCCTGGTGATCTCCAGCACCAGGCTGGAGAACCGATAGTTGTTGGCCGCGACCTGAGCGGCGATCTTCTTGACGGTCGGTTTGTCGTATCGTTCCAGTCCGCGCCCCAGCGCATAGGTGAGGAGTTTGTCGGTCAGACCCTCGGTGAAGGCGCGGCTGTCGGTTTTGAGAATCTCTTTCAAACCTTGCGGACCGGTGAACGATCTGCCGTCAGGCAACTTTCCGGAGGCATCGATCGGGAACTTCCCGTCCTGGGTTCGCCAGGCGCCGATCGCGTCGAAATTTTCCAGGCCGAAGCCCAGCGGATCCATCCGGGCATGACAGGAGGCGCAGATGGCGTTGGTCCGATGCTGCTCCAGTTGTTGGCGGAGCGAGGCCGACGAACCGATCTTGGCCTCGTCCAGGTTGGGCACGTCCGGCGGCGGCGGCGGCGGCGGCGCGTTGAAAATGTTCTCCAGAATCCATTTGCCGCGCAGCACGGGCGAGGTCCGCGTCGCATATGAGGAGACGGTCAGGATGCTGGCCTGCGTCAAAATCCCGCCGCGATTGGTCGAGCCGTCCAGCACGACCTTGCGGAATTCGGGGCCTTTGACGCCCGGGATCCGATAGAACGCGGCCAGGCGTTCGTTGAGAAAGGCATAGTTGCCGTCGATGAAGTCGAGGATGCTGCGATCCTGGCGGACGATGTCGTCGAAATAGAGCTCGGTCTCCCGCCGCATCAACATGCGCAGATACTCGTCGAACTCCGGAAAACGCTGGCGATCGGGTTTGACCGCTTCCAGTTTCCGCAACTCCAGCCACTGTCCTCCGAAATTCTCGATCAGCGCCTGCGAATGCGGGTCTTTCAGCATCCGCCGGACCTGGGTCGCCAGCACCTCCGGCCGGTTCAAGGTCTTCAGCTCCGCGCAACGGAAGAGCTCGTCGTCCGGCATACTGCTCCACAGAAAGTAGGAGAGACGCGACGCCAGTTCGTATTGATTGATCGGCCGGGACTCGGTCGCGGCCGTCCCGGCCGCGGGCGGATCTCTTTCGATGCGGAACAGGAAATAGGGCGAGACCAGGATCGCCTGAATCGCCTGCACCAGGCCCTCCTGGGCCGAATCTCCCTCTTTTCGAGCCAGGGCGATCAGGCCGGTAAGCTGGCCGACCTCCTGGTCCGTGACCGGGCGCCGATAGGCCCGCCGCGCGAGATTGGCGACGATCTGACGCTCACAGCCGGGCTGGTGCCGCCCGTCCAGATGACCGCAGACATACAATTTCTTCAAACTCTCCGGCGACGGTCCGCTCGCCTGTTCGTACGGCCCGGCGATCTCCACATAGCCGATCCTCGCGTCGTTGATCGGAACCACCTCTTTCAACCGGGCCTCAAAGCGCTTCCTGATCTGTTCGATGCGCTCGGGCGGCAGGTCTTTCGGCGGCCGGAACTGCGGCGGCGGCGGCGGCGGTCGCTTGGTCGGATTCGGGCCGCCATACTTAACCGGCAATCCTTCGTAGAGATTGAGGATCGAGAGCGCCACCCAGTGATCGCCTCCCGTCAGCTTGACTCGAAAATCGAGCGCCTGCCCGCCGAAGTCCTGCCGGTCGGGCGAGAAGGAGGCCATCTGATCCGAGCCGAACGGCTGGGTCTGAACCTGCTGGCCGTCGATCCAGACCGCGACCTGGATCGGATCCGAACCGGCCGGCCGCTCCCCGCCCAGATAGGTCCGGAGGTTATACTCGCCGTCGACCGGGAACCGGTACGTGAGATGCAGCGCGTTGGGCAGGCTCAGGCCGGTCAGATCGTAATCGGACAAGGGCTTGACGCTGCGCTCGATCTCCCGCCGGTCGGACCTCCGCCGAACCATCGTCGGCTTGAGCACTTGGGGACCGTAGACCGCAGTCCGGGCAATCTTCTCGGCCGCCGCCAGGTACTTCTCCATCAAGGCCGGAGAGAGTGACAGGACGTCGCCGATGTTGTCGAAGCCGTACCCGGAATCGTCTTGCGGAAAATCGTCGGCCGGGCGATGGGTGACGCCCAGCAGATCCCGCACGGTGTTGTTGTATTCGGCCCGATTCAACCGCCGGGCCGTAACCCGACCGGGATCCGGTTTGATCAGCCGGTCCGCCCGCGCGAACTCGCCCTCCAACCACTGCATGACCGCCTTGAGCTGCGCCTCGTTCGGACGCGGCAACCCCTCGGGAGGCATCTCTCCCGCCCGCATTCGCTGCAGGATGGTCTCGAAGGTCTCCCGGTGCTCAGCGACCGAAGCCGCAGTCTTGTATGACTCCAGATTCAGTCCTCCCGCGTGACTCTTCGAGTTATGGCACATGTAACAGTTTTCGGCGAAGAACGGCTGGATCGACTTGTTGAAATAGTCCGGCCCCTGCGATCTCTGCGCCTGAGGCGCCGATGGCATCATTGCCAACCAGATCAGCAGCAGTAGTATGATTATCGAACGCACTAGATTCCTTTTTCTCATCATAGGCTGTGCAGTCCGGCAATATAATTGCTCTTATTTTTTTTGTCGATTGTCGTTTCAGTTGCTAAAACGCTTACAGTATATCATCGGTTACGATCAGATTTAATTGTGTTCGCGACCAAATTAAAAAAGACGCGAAGAGGGATCGGGCTTCAACCTCTCTTTCGCGTCTTTTCTGCTTTAAAGAGTGCTATTTAGGACAGGGAATCAAACCGCGGAAGACGCGAAACACGCTAAATTTTTCGCGTCTTCCGCGGTTTCGATTTGAACTTTTCTTATTCGAGTCCCCCCTACTCGAGTCCCCCTACTCGAGTCCTAGGACGCGGGTCCGCTGGAAGCGGAGGTACCCGGCGGCCTCCTCGTTCTTGATGGTCTGGGCTTCGGAGCCGAAAGTGCCGAGTCTCAGTTCGTCGAGTTTCTGTTCGAGCTCCGGGCCGGAGTATTGCAGCGCGAGGTTCTGTTTTTTGTTCATGTAGCTGAGCCCGGTCTCCCAGCGCCGGTCGCGTTCGGCGTCCAGTTGTTCCCATCTGATCAGGGCGTCCTGATCGAGGCCCATGGTTTGGCGGATGTGCCAGAGCGCGGACCGGCGGCCGGCCGGAGCCATCTCGGTCAGGTTGGATTGGCTGGCCCGGATGAACTGATCCAGGAAGAGCTGGCGTTGATTCTGCATGGCGGAGGCGGGGACCTCGCCGAAATTCTGCTGCCAGGAGGCGCGGAGCATCTCCAGTTTGGTCTCCAGGGTCGAGGCGCGGTCGGCCTCGATCTGTTTCAAGACCTCGGAGACCGATTTCAGCTTGATCTCCTGGGCCCAGATTTCGCGGGCGCGGCTTCCGAACATCTCCTCGCGGAGTTTCCAGATTTCGGCCTGACGATCCCGCTCGCTCAGCCGGCTGAGCCGCTCGGTCCGATCCTGATAGGCTTTCTGATATCGATAGATCGTTCCGGAGAGTTGGAAGAGATCCTGCTCCCGGCCGGGAAAGGCCGCCCCCAGGATCTGATGGAGGTTCTCCACCCAATGATCGGCGAATCTCTGTTGCACGTCGCGCATCAGGATCTCCAGGGTCGCGTATTGCCCCGGCAGGGTTCCGAGCCTCGGTCCCGCCTGTTTGCGGACCAGGTAGGCCGTCTCATCGAGGCTCAGGTTGGCGCCGGCCGCGGCCTTGAATTCGGCCCGGCGCTTGAAGGCCTGTTCCAGCTCCGTTTCGTTCAGGATGCGGCGAGGTCCCGGATGGGCCGAGAGTTCTTTGAACTTGCCCTCCACCGGATCCGGCAGAAACAGGAGCGCCGAAAGCACCAGGACGGCCACGCCGCCGATTGAACCGGCATACCACATGGTTTTACGACTCAAAGCGAACTGTTTTTTCATGACGATTCTCCTCTGAAACTGGGTGGACTACCCGCCAAATTGCGCGATGTAGGCGAAGATGGCCGCGTAGAACTCCTTCTCGTCGAAGGTGTCGGGACCCATGCCGATCACATCGAGATGGTCCTGGTTGATCACGTCCGCCTTGGAGGTCATCTGCAGGGCGCTCGGGGCGTTCAGGTTCCCGACATAACCGAGGTTGAGGTCGGTCGTGATGGAGTCCTGGCAGAGGAAGCACTCCGTGTACCGCAGCCGGTACCCCATCTGCTGCGAGTTGATTCCCACCAGTCCGTCGTCATCGTCATTGTTGGGATTTCCATCTCCCTTGCCGCCGGCGCCGTCGTTGTCACAGTCGTCCACACAGTAACCGTCGCCGTCGATGTTGTAGAACCCGGCCCGGACCAGGTAGAGCGCCGGGTTGACGGACAATCCGCTCTGCGCGGTCATGAGCGAGGCGTAGCGGGCCGCGTAGAGATTGCTGACCGGATTGTTCTGGTTGAAGAGTTTCGCGCCGGTGGCGATCCCGTCCGCGGGATCATAGTCGTTGTAGACCAGTTGTTTGGTCGCGGCATATCCGTCATTTCCCGGTCCGTAGACGATCTCCCCATAGAAGGTGAAGAGCGCGTTGATGACGTCGGTCACTCCGGGGCCCAGGTCCAGGATGTACTTGGCGATCGGAGAGCCACGGTGCGGCGAGGAGATCGAGATCATGACCTGCACCATCTGGCGCCCGTTCCGCTCGTAGAGAACCTTGGCCGCCTTGCGGATATCGAGTCCTCCCTGGGAGTGGCCGACCAGGTTGACCTTGCGGGCGCCGGTCGTCGCCAGATAATTTTCGACCTCATCGGCCAGCAGGGCGCCTCTGACCTCTGAACTCTCCAGCGGAATCAGTTGCGCGACGAAGGTCCGTTGGCGTGAATCGATGTTGGCATTGCATGAGGTCTCCAGGAATTGATCACACGGATCTCCGATGAACGTTCCGAAATCATCGCCCCAATACGGGTTTCCCAGCAGGTTGTCGTATCCACCCAATCCGTGGACCAAGACCACGGGGTAGGAAGTTGGCGGAACAGCGGCCAGACCGGTGCTGGTTCCCCACAAGAAGAGAGCCAGCAGCGCTGCGATCGTCTTTCTCATTTATAACCTCCGATTGTTTGACTAGGCTTTTTGATGAACTTCGTTCCGGGCACGCGAATCCAGACCCAAGGCACCCGTCCAACTTGGCTGAGCGGAAGGAGAATCTCCGGGCCGCTCCGCGACCGGGCCCGAATTTCGGGCCTGGGCCGTTGAGTGGACACGAGATCCGGCGGAGGATCGCGGCTGCTCTCATGTCGCGATCTGCCTGGAGAGGGGACCGTCGCGACTTCGCCTCCGAGTAATTATAACCTACCGGTCGGTAGGTTATATCACCGGGTTGAAAGAGTCAAAGGAGGGCCTGGCGGCGGGCGCAAAAAACGGGAGGGAAGATCGTTTTAAGGATCTTCCCTCCCGTCGCAGGATTGAAGTGGAGGTTAAAACAAGAACTTGAGCGTCATCTGAACCCGGCGCGGATAGTTGGCCTGGGTGCCCGAGGTGATCTGACCGAAGGCGGTGGCCGTGGGATCCAGGTTGACGCCGCCGGTGCCCAGGAGCAGGGGATGATTGAAGGCGTTGAGGAGGTCGGCTCTAAACTGAAACTCCTTGCTGCCTTCGCCGATCTTCGTCTTCTTGGTGATGCCGAAGTCGAAGTTGCTGGTCCTGGGGGCGCGCAGAGACGAGAACCGATTCTGGAAGGTCCGGACGTTTCTCGTCAGCGAGAGCGCCGAGTCGCGATTGAACCCGACCGGTCCGGCCAGCGGAGTCCCGGGGCAAGAGGCCGGATCGTAGGTGTTCTTGCAAGGATCGTTGAAGTTGACCAGGATCGGTTGTCCGTTGGTCCCGTTGACGATCTCGGTGCCGCCGGTGGCGGTTCGCCGTCGGAGCGCCACGAAGCCGTTGGTGTTGATCCATTTCTCGATGGTCTGTTGATCCCCGGAGAGTTCGATATCTTTGATGTCCCCGTAGTAGAGGATATTGCCCCAGTTGCCGAACGGAGCCCCGACCTGCATCGCGTAGATGCCGGAGACCTGCCAGCCGCTGACGAGGTGCGAAGCCCACGACGAGAGGCCGGGCAGGAAGCGGCGGCCCTTGCCGAACGGCAGTTCGTAGATTCCGCTGACGGTGAGCCGGTGCGGGATGTCGCTGGCCGAGATCATCTCGGTCGGCGCCGGATCGCCCGCGTTCAGGAGGTCGGTCGCCTCCATGAACTTCGCGAAGGTATAGCTGGCGTTGATGGTGTAGCCCTTGGCGAATCGCTTCTCGAGGCTCATCTGCAGCGAGTGATACCACGAGTAGCCCTCGTTGGTGGTCGTGTTCACCGCATCGAACTGAGGGAAGGGGCGCAGCAGCCGCTCCCGCGCGATCGTGTTGGCCCGGAAGAGCGGGTCGGAGCTGTTCGGCATGATCCCGACGCCTCTGAACGGGTTGGGCACGTTCGCGGCGAGATAGTTGTTCCGGGCCGTGTCCCGCGTCGGACTGGAACTGAGGAACTGATTGGGCGTGGCGTTGAGATTGCGCGTGATCTCGACGTGCGTCCCGCGATTGCCCACGTAACTGACCTCGGCCACGAATCCGCTGGGCAACTCCCGCTGGAATCCGAGCTGCCACCGCTGGTTGTAGGGCGAGAGCGGATTGGGATTGAAGAAGGTGATGCTCTGACCGAGAGCGGTCCGGAGGCCGTCGCCGGCCCCTTGCGGGGTGACCAGGCCGGTCCGGAACGGGTTGGCGAGCGTCTCGTTGAAACTCGCGCCATTGGTATCGGTGACGTTGAGCGGCGTATTGGTGCTGAACCCCAGTTGCGAGACATCGCCCCGCCGCTGGCCCAGGAATCCGTAGAAGATTCCATAGCCGCCGCGCACGACGGTCTTATCGTTGAGCTTGTAGGCGAAGCCGATCCGCGGCATGAAGTTCTTCTTCGGGGTCTCGTAGAGTCCCCGCGACGCCCCGTTGATTCCGGGGAAGAGCAATCCGCCCCGCACGTTGAACTGGGCGATCTCCGGCGTCGTCGGGCGGACCTGGGCGTCGTAGGCGGCTCGCGCCACCCCTTCGATCGACTGGGCGGCGCCGAAATCGAAGCCGCTGACGCTCCGGTTGTAGCGCTCGGTGAGGGCTCCCTCGACCTCGTAACGCAGCCCCAGGTTCAAGGTCAGCTTGGAGTTGACCCGCCAGTCGTCGTGGAAGAAGAGTCCCCAGGTGGTCGAGGTCTCGGCGTAGTTCGCCGGCTGGTTGATCTGGCCGGAGGTCGGCACTCCCAGCAGGAAGGCCGCGAAGGAGTACCCCAATTGAGGGGTGAGGGTCGTATTGCTCGCCTGTTTGACATAGGTGTTGTCAAAATTGAACCGGCCGCTCTGGTCGTTGCCGAAGAAGTTGGAGGTCTCGCGATAAGCGCGGAACTCCAGGCCGGCCTTGAGCGAATGGACGCCCTGCGCCCGGTTGACGGTGGCGATCACGTTGTGGGTGTCGTTCGGGCGGAACTCCCCGCCGATCCCGGTGCCCTGGTAGCCGTTGATGTCGAAGCGCGGGAAGCGCCGGACCTCATCCGAGATCAGGTCGGTGTACCTCGAGTCGAACCCGAGCGAGCCGATGTCGAATCCCCGATTGGCGGGGTTGGAGTTGGTGACGCGGATGAACCGGTTGTAACCGTATCTCAGGTTGAGAACCGTGGTCGCGTTGAGCGTGTAGACGTCGTCGATCGCCGCCTGGCGCGAGAAGAAGTTGAAGTACTCGCCCGTCACCAGGTTCCGGAAATAGTTGTTGTAGTTGCTGTCGCGGTCGTACCAACTGACGCGGCCGAAGATCCGCTGTTTATCGCTGATCACGTGGTCCAGACGAACCGTGTGCGAGTAGTAGCGGGTGGTCTCCAACAGATCCGGCTGCTGGAAATTGTTGGTGCCGTCGGCCGCCGTCGCCGGGGAAGTGGGCAGCGGCAGATAACCGTTCATGAAGTTCAACGTGGTCGCGTTGAACAGGGCCGCCGGAATCTTGTTGCAGGCGATCCCGGTCGGTTGCACCTTCGTCGCCGGGTTGGGGGCGAGCGGATTGCCGGCCGCGTCGCACTGGAACGGCGTCCGCACGACGTTGGCGCCCACCGTTTGCCCGGAGAAGGGATTATAGAGTTGGAACGGCGCGGGGAAGTCGGAGAAGTCCCCGGCCCTCATCTTCGCGGTCGGAACCTGGAACGTCCCGTTGTTTCGCGGGCGAGCTTCGGGAATCGACTCGAAACCGTAGATGAAGAAGGTCTTGTTCTGGCCCTTGTAGAGTTTCGGGATCGTCACCGGGCCGCTGATGGTGCCGCCGAACCGGTGATAATAGAAGTCGCCCAGCGGGTCGTGCTTGCGATTGGCGAAGTAGTCGTTGGCCGACGTGCCGGGGGTGAAGTTGGCGTAAGAGGCTGTCCCGTGAAACTGGTTGGTTCCGGACTTGATGCTCAGGTTGGTGACGCCGCCCTCGGTGTTGCCGAACTGCGCGTCGAAGGTCGCGGTCTGGACCTTGAACTCCTGGACCAGATCCTGGGGCGGGACGAAGGACGAGATCACCTCGCCGCCGTTGGCGGTGGCGGTGCTGGCCACGCCGTCGATCGTCAGGTCGCTGCGATTGGCGCGAGTCCCGTCGATCGTGAACCCGACGATGTGGGTCGGCTCGAAGGGCCGGTCCAGCCGCTGGTCGCGGGAGAAGGCGACGCCTCCCGCCAACCCGATCAGGGCGTACGGGTCGCCGTGCCCGATCGGCAGTTCCGCGACGCGCCGCGAGTCGACGACCTGGCCCATCGAGGCGCTGGTCGTTTCGAGGGCCGGAGCCTCGCCGGTGACCGTGACGGTCTCACCGACCGCTCCGACCTCCAGTTGAATGTCGATCTCGAGGGTGTCGTTGACCCGGAGGATCAGACCCTCGCGCAGATAGTTTTTGAAGCCGGAGGTTTCGACCAGGACCTGGTAGGTCCCGGGGATCAGGAACGGCGCATAGTAGAGGCCGGCCTCGTTGGTCTTGACCGAGACGCTGGTGCCCATGGCGACGTTGGTGATCTTGACGCCGGCACCCGGAACCACTCCCTGGCTGGCGTCTCGAACCTTGCCGGTGATCGTGCCTCGGGCCTCCTGGGCATAAAGGGATGCGGATGAGAGCAGGGTGATCAAGACGAGCATGACCCAGGCCCTGAGATGAGCTGATGTGCTTGAGCTGATGTTCATTGCGATTTCCTCCTAGCGAGTGTGAAAAACCCCAGGTTATCAGGCGGAGTCGTCAGTTGGGGAGGGTCTGGCAGTTCTCTCCATCCTAGGCGGTAAAACTATGGGCTCCGCTCAAATAACCTCCGGCACCTTCTGGTTGGTAGACAGATATCCCATCGCAAAGCGTGACTCGAAATCTTCTGATGAATGCTGCGATCAGGGTGACGGGTCGGCAGCCGCTACGAGCGTTTGCCGCGACCCCACTTCTTGATCCAGGCCGGATAGTCCTGTGACAGCAGTCTGGCCGGGGTGCTGACGTACCAGTTGTAGCCGGTCCGCCGCTCAACTTCGATCTCGGCCAACGAATATTTGATCAGGCCGTTACGGCCGCAGAAGATCGGACGGTTGGTGCCGATCTCGTAAAATCGGGCCCAGAGCGGATCGGCCTTCGGTTCCTGGACGACGAGCAGATCATATCCCTTGGGCATTGAGGCGTTTGGTTCCTTGACCAGTTTGATCCCGTTGAGGCGGGTCTGTTCGAACCAGGCCACGGCGGATTCGATGGCGGTGGTCACCTGCGGGCTGGGCTGGTTGATGCCCATCAGGAACCGCACAATCCCCACGCTCTCGAACCCGCTGAGCGAGATCTTCTCGTAGGCGCGGGCCGGCGCCGGTTTGAAGGTCACCTCGTCATGCTGGGCGCACCAGACGGTCCGTTTGCCGTCCACCACGACCTGGCATTTCAGGATGCACTCGATGCCTTTATCGATGGCCCGCTCGCAGCGGGCCCGCCGCGCTTCATCGACGAAGGTGTAGGTCGGCTTCTTCTGCGCGATCTCCCGCAGCAGATTCATGACGCCGACCATCGCGTCGTCGTTGAACGTGATGTGGGTGTAGTAATGCGTGAGCTTGGGATAATACTGGGGCCACCCGCCGTTCTCGTACTGGGCCTTGAGCAGGTAGTCGAGCCCCTTCATGAAAGCATCGCGAAACCGCGGTTGGCGGGCGCCCTGGAAGACCAGGGCCAGGTAGGCCAACTGCGTGTAGGTTGCGGTATTGTCGATGGTCGAATCGGTCTTCTTCTTCTGGTCGAGCAGCGCGGCCACCTCCGTTTCGCTGAGGACGGCCGCCATCTCGATATTCTTGGGCCAGCCGCCGCTCTCGCGCTGATAGAGCAGGACGTTGTCGGCGATCCGCACCGCCTCGGCGCTGCCGTACCACGACTGATTCTGGTCCAGACAGTCCAGCCATTTGACGGAAGGCGCCGGCCTCCTCTGCGAAGTCATGGCGATCGCTACGGCTGCCAGAAAGAAGCCTGACAAAATGATAAAGACCAGTCTCGCTTTCATGACCATCTCCCGAAAATCGAACACCGACTATCTTCCGGCTAAGAGCCGATCAGGAAGTCTTCACGTACCGGGGTAAAAATGTCGAGCAAGATGACCTCTTCGTCGAGCATGGTCGCCCCATGCCAGGTGCCCGGCGGAAAGTGCAGGATGTCGCCGGTCTCCGCGATCCGTTCTTCGTCTCCGACTGTAAACAGCACGCGGCCCTTCTCAACGACCGTCATCTGTTCGTGTGGGTGATCGTGAGGCGTCGTCACGACGTACGGCGCGATTCGCAATCGGCAGAGCATCAACTGCTCTCCGACGATGAGCTGTCGCTCGATTCCTTCTCCGATCACTTCGACCGGGATGCGATCCCAGTCGACATGTTGCGCAGGTGTGGATTTTGTGATTGTGGGCATCACCTCTCTCGTCAGGCCGCGGGGCCTGTGGCTATGGGGACACTCAACGGCTTAAAGATCTCACGCGACCGCGGGAGCCGCGAAAGCCGGCGTCGTCACCAACGCCGCCGCTCCCCGCAATCGTGGATAATCCTCCAGTGAAACAATGCGAATCTCTGTGTGGGCGGCATCGGGCGAGAGCGCCCGTTCGGTCAGCGCCACCCGGACCGCCGGTTCGATCAGATCCCAGGCGGCGGTCAGCTCGCCGCCGATGTAGATGCGGGCCGGATCGACCGCATTGACGATCGACGCCAGACCCAGGCCCAGGTAGCGCGCGGTCGCTTCCAGCGCCGCGACCGCCTTGGCATCGCCCGTCCGGGCCCTGACGATCAGATCCTCGATCGTGAACGACGCGATCTCCGCCGAGATCGGTTTGGCCTCGCGCAGGTTGCGGCCGAAGTAGCGCGAGAGCGTCGCGACGTTGGAGATATAGGCCTCCCAGCAACCCATCGCTCCGCACGAGCAGCGGGGGCCGTCGATGTTGAGCGGGACATGCCCGAACTCGCCGGCGATGTTGTGCCGCCCCCGCAGAATCTCGCCGTTGACGACGATCCCGACTCCGATTCCGTCCGAAATACTGAGGAAGGCCAGGTCTCCGGCCGCCGTCTCGCCGCGGGTGGCCCACATCTGGGCCAACGCGCAGGCCTTGCCCGAATTCTCCAGTTCGACCGGCAGACCGGTGGCCGCCGCCAACGATTCGCGAATCTCGATCTCGCGCCAATCCAGGGTCGGCGCATAGATGATCCGGCTCGTGCTGCGATCGACCATCCCCGGAATTACGACCCCGATCCCCTCGCACCGGTAACTCTCCATCTGATCCGAGAGCAGCTTGCGGATCCGCCCGCTGACGTCCGTGACCCAGTCCTCCGGGTCGCGTTCGGTCGGGAAGTTGTGGATCGGCGTCAACTGCCGGCCCATCAGATCGGTCACCGTCATGAAGGTCCGCGTGATCCGAATGTCGATCGCCACCACGCACCGCTCCCGCGAATCGATATAGAGAAAGGTCGGCTTCCGTCCCCGATGGCTCTCTCCCGTCAATCCCTCGAAGATCAATCCCTCGGCCATCAGGTCGTTGACGATCAGACTGACCGCGCCCCGCCGCAAGCCCATAATCCGGGCCAGGTCGGCGCGCGAAATCGGCTGATGCGCACGCACCAAATTCAGGGCAATCTGCCGGTTGATCTCTCGCGAGGTGCTCCGTGTTGCCACTCGAAAATTGTTCGGGTTGATCTTTCGCACGCGCCGGCCTCTGTCCTTACCCTCTGCTGGATTCAGCCTCCTCCGATCCCGGGCTCGAATTCCGGGGCTCAGATCTCTTCAGCTTTGAGGCGCTCTACTCTTATTTGCTATTCCCTTAGAATCTTATTGTCACAACTTGAGACAATATATCGAAAGAAAGTGATTTTATCAATCTCTTTGTCAGTTGTGCGATTAATTTTACAAGTTAATGCATCTTAACAGGTTGCAGATCGATGATGAGCGGGCGGTTAACCTTGATCGCATCGCAAGACCGCCGGGAGCCGAGATTTGCCGGCCGGCGGAAGAGTTACGGCGGCCGAAACGAGATCTCCGGAGCCGTGATTGTTACATAAAAAGACAAAGGAGGGGGCTGTTTGAAAGCAGGACTGGTGTTTGGCCGAGTGACAAAGAAGCGACTCTGAGGGGAACATCTGCGCGGCGGAGACCGGACGACCATCGAGGGGCGGAGATCCGATTGCGCGCGCCGGAGCGAGGCATGGGGTTTGCTGAACCATCGGTAGCAATGGTCTCCCCGGAACAAGCGTAAAGACAAGCTCAGTACTTGGGAAAGTAACTTCTCGAAGTTTCGATTCGGAACCGCGGAAGACGCGAAAGACGCGAAAGACGCGAAAGCGCGAAAGACGAATGAGTTCGTGTGTTGAGCGGTTTGCCTCTCAAATTCCAAAGAGCTTAATTTCCAAAGTACTAAGGAGACATACCATGAAATACTTGATGCTCTCGATGGTGGGGGCCCTGCTGGGCCTGTGCGTGACGGTGGCGGGGCAGACCTCGAACCCGCAGTCTTCTGCACAGACCGTCCCGAACGCCGACAAACAGTTCGCCATGAAGGCGGCCGAAGCGAGTATGGCCGAGGTGGCGCTCGGAGATCTGGCCACCAAACAGGCCGCGGATGAGGGGGTCAAACAGTTTGGTCAGCGGATGCGCGATGAACATACGAAGGCCAACGACGAGTTGAAGGGCTGGGCTTCACAGAAGGGGGTGATGTTGCCCTCCGAGCCGAGCGCCAAGCAGAAACAGGTGGCGGATCATCTCTCGAAACTCTCGGGAGCCGAGTTCGATCGGGAGTTTGCGCGCGTGATGGTGAAGGATCATATCGAGGCGGTGGCCCTCTTCGAGCGCCAGACCCGAACCGGCCAGGATCAGGAGCTGAAGGACTGGGCGAATCAGAAGCTCCCGACGCTGCGCGACCATCTGACCGAGTCCCGCAATCTGGCGAGCAAGCTGGGCGTCAACCCCGGCAACCCGCCGAAGACTCAGAAGGGGCGGTAATCCGCTCGGGGAGATGAACCGCGAAACACGCGAAAGACTCGATATTTTCAACCCTTCTTTCTTTCGGTGTTTCGCGGTTTGTCGACCAATTTTGTGAGCCAAGTCCTCAGTTCTTGGGGACCAGCCACGGCGGATAGGCCGGGAGCGGCAGGAACTGCTTCTCGAATTTGATGAGCGCGGGATCGATCGCAAAGGCGAAGATCTGGGTGTCGAGAGCCGGATTGAGATCGTTGTCGCTGATCACGTAGAGGAGGTGGCGGCCGTCCGGCAGATCCGGGCCCCAGGCCAATCCCTCGAGCTTCTCCGGAATGGTCGGCGTCAGGTTGAAGGCGGCGTCCAGCAGGTCGATGAAGAGCGTCTTTTGGACGGGGACGATATTCGTGGGCAGCGGACCGG
>DATEFT010001006.1:0-3605 GCA_035280505.1 Blastocatellia bacterium
CTGGAAAAGTCGGCAGAAGGTTCAGACCGCTCAGGTCCTTTTCTCTATACTTTTCTAGACCTCTTCAAATCCTGTCTGAATGAATGAAGAACGTGAGAGTCGAGCCGGTGACCATGCTGCGGCCCGTGATCAGAAAGACGAACAGCCACAGCCCCTGGCACCAGAGCAGCGTGGCCGGATTCCAGATCGAACGGAGGCCCTGTGAGATGTCGGCCGGCAGGGCGACCGTTTCGAACAGGATCGCGATGAAGATCAGGTAGACGATGATCGCGACCGCCATCACCTGATAGGTCGAGCAGGAGGCGCTCCGGCCCCGGAAATCGGCGCGGAGAATCTCGGAGAGGACGCGCCAGATCTGGGTCGAGACCATGGTCAAGAGCAGCGCGGCGACGAAATAGGATTTCAGGTAGAGGTAGGTGCCGATCAACGCCATGAGGCTCGCGGCGACCGCCGTCAGGCCCTGGACCGGCACCACCCGCCGTCCTTCCAGGTGGCCCTCATAAGCCACTTTCTTGGTGGCCCCGGCGAAGACGAAGTTGACGGACCGGAAGAGGCGGCCGAGGCGCGGCGACAACTCTTCGACCGGCCGTCCGTAACAGCATCCGAAGCTGATGCAGGCCAGCCGCCCCAGGCCCTCGGCGTAAGCATAAGCGACGGCCGCGGCCGCCAGCGCCGGAATCACCGGGATCTCTCGCCCGCAGGTCTCGCCCAACAGGGCGTTGATCGATTGAATGACCCAGGGCGTGATCACCATTCCGACGAAGAGCGCGCCGCCGATGGTGAAGGTATGTCTCTTCTTCTCGACGAGGCGCGCGATCAGGCGGGAGGCCGCCCAGCCGCAGGCGAAGATCGTGATCATCAGCGCCAGGACTTTGATCGCCGGAACGCCGATCGAACCGAGCAGGATCAGCATCATGACGGCGGCCAGCATGTTCGAGGTGGCCATGAAGAGGCCGTAGTAGGTCAGGTTGAGCCCCCGCCATCCGCCGGCGGCCTCCTTGACCAGGGGGACGGCGGCCAGGATCTGCCACTTCTCCCGCGGGAGGGCTTTGAAGGCCCAGGTCAGCAACGCCCCATAGAGTGACGACAACAGAATCACGAAGAGTAGATTGCTCATGGTCTGCCTCTCAATCAGCGGTGGCGGCGGTGGCGATCTGTGAACGCACCGCGACCTCGGTCTCGGCCAGCGGTTGGCCGAACCCGAGCGAGAACCGGCTTTGGACGTCGGTCCGGTTGCGATTGGCGATCAGGTCCCGGTCGAACGAGATTCGGCCGGGCTGGAAGATCAGGACATCGGTGCTGCTGCCGGGACGGTAACAGCTCTTCGGGCGCCCCCGTTCCAGAAACAGGCCCGGCCGGATCGGCTCCGGGCTCTCATAGCGCTCGCGGCTGTAGCATTGAACGACCTGGCCGATCATGAGCGCCGTCACCTCGATCATGGCCACCAGCCCGACCTGCGAGCCGCCGGGAACGTCGGTCTCGATGATGGTCACGGCCCGCGTGTTCTTCGAGTACGGGGTGACGACCGTGATCACGGCCGCCGGATTACAGGCATGGTACTGTCCGTCGATCAGGTAGAAGTCTTTGACGACTCCCGCGACCGGCGTGTGGTTGTAATGGTACTTCTCCGGCGTCAGGCGAAAGATGCCGAAGTCGCCGCCGGCGAAGGCCCGGAGCCAGGGCTCCCGGCCGGGCCCCAACAGCTCCTCGAAGTCGAAGAACTTGCCCTTGATCAAAAGCGTCGAGGTCTCGTTGAAAGAGCCGACCAGCACCCGCGCGTCGGCCGGCGAGGTGACGGCCCGCGTCTCTTCCGGCAGGGGCCGGCATTCCCAGTACCGGATCTTCCGCTCGAAGACCTTGCGCAGCGTATCGAGGGACCGGGGCGACTCCGCGCATTCGTTCAGATCGACGCCGGACCGGTGCAGAAATCGCCGGCCCCCGGCGAGCCGGTCCCCGAAGGGCAGGTCGTAGTTCAGAAATCCCAGGACGCCGGAGACGGTGCCGCTGAGGGCCAGGCGGTACATGGCCGGAGCGCTCTCGCGCACCTCAGAATAGAGCGTGCGCACCAGGGCGTCGCCGTAGAGCCGCTCGGTCAGGATCCGACCGGTGCTTCGCTCAACATACTGGTGCGGCGGCAGGGCGTGATGTGGTGTGGTCCGGTCCATTCAGGATCCTTTCGGAGACTCTCATCTCGTGCCGAATCGAGAGCAGGGTGAGATTGATGAGCATTTGAATCTCGGTCTCGGCGGCGCGCTCGGTCAGGATCTCACTCTGGATCTCTTCGGTGAATTCGGCGGCGCTCCGGCCGCGCAGCACGTGTCGCAGGGCCTCTTTGAGCTCTTCGTCGAAATTGGCCTCGATCAGTTCCAGGGCCCGCAGGTCTTCGATCAACAGGCCGAAGGCTTCGGTCAGGTGGCGATGGCGCAATCGGTTTCGATAATGGTCCTCGGCCAGACGATTGAAATCCTCGGCGCGGATCTGCATCGGCGAACGGCGGTTGACGCCGGACAGGATCCCCCGGATCAGTTTGCCCGCCGCCGAGCAGCCCTCCGGGTCGTCCAGCCGCGCCCTCAAATCGGCGATGGTCTCTTGCAGGCCGAACATCTCGATCAGATCGGCTCCGTCTTCGACCACGGTCTGCCAGAGCGCCTGCCGGTAGTCGTCGGTGCAGACCCGGAGGAACCCCGGGTACCGGTGGCTCGGCCGGGTTCTGGTCGTCCGTTTCAGGATCGCCTGCAGGAACTGGTTGGAAGTGTCGCCCCGCACGAAGAAGGTTGGAATCCCGATGGCCGAGACGAAGAAACTCTGCCGGCGCTCGCTCTCGATGAGGGGGCTGTCGGGAATCTGCCGGTGCGTGATCCGGCCCTCGACCTGATATTTGAGGGCCAGGGCGGTCAGGAGGGTCTGGAGATCGACCGCCTGCGACAGATCTTCGGTCAGGCTCTCGAAGAGGCTGTAATGCCGCCCCTCAAAGCCGGTGAAGCCCATGACGTCGAACTCGCGCAGCCGATAGAGCAGGTACAACGACATCTTCATATCGAAGACCCCCAGGTCGGCCAGATCCCGTTTCAACCGTTCGACGTTGCCCGGGGTGCCGTCGAGGGCCGGGCTGCGCGGCGTGCTCATGAGCACCACCGGATAGTCGATCAGGCGGGAATCGGTGACCCCGTCGCCCCCGAGCCGGAAGAGCTGGCTCAGGGCGCGATCGATCCATTGCGGGCCGAAGGGGGTCATCGGATAGCCGAGGACGTTCAGGTCGGCCTTCTTGCGCCATTGCCGCCAGATCATCCGGAGGTGCGTATAGTCGAGTTCGTGCGGGAGAAAGCCCAGGACTCGCTCCGGGTGAAACTCGGCGAAGTCGAAACGGTACGGCGCCGCGCTGTAGGTGCCGACGAAGAGCGGCAGGAAATGTTCGACGATCTTGATCGTCAGGTCGCCGATCGACTTCTCCTCGGCCGCGCCGAACTCTCCGGACCGGCTCCGCCGCGCCTCGGTCAAGATCCGGCTGCCCAGGCTGACGTGGGCTCCGTTGTTGGCCAGGCTGGTGTCCGAGAGGCTCGGCAACACCACCAGGTTGTTGATGATGATTCCCGCCTCGCGCAGCT
>DATEFT010001007.1:0-5361 GCA_035280505.1 Blastocatellia bacterium
CGCGGACCAATCCCAATCCGCCGGTCGCCAGAATCACGGCCGTCAACCGGTGCTTCATCAGGGTTTCGGTCCCCTCGATGGTCGTCAATTCCAGGCAGCCGATGGCTTCCGGCGGGAGACCGGCGGCGCGGCCTGCTTCGCGCATGATGTTGGCCGTCTCGATCACACAGCGGGCCGCCGACGGATGCGGGCTCAGAACGATCGAATTGCGCGATTTGACGGCAATCAGGATCTTGAAGATGGCGGTCGAGGTCGGGTTGGTCGAGGGGATGATCGCGGCGACGACTCCGCGCGGAGCGGCGACCTCGATCACCGACTCCGTCTCACGCACCACGCCGACCGTCCTCAACCCCTTGAAATACTGGTGAACGGTGACCGCCGAGAAGAGATTCTTGACATTCTTATCGGCGGGATTGCCGTATCCCGTCTCCTCGTGGGCCATCTGCGCCAGGCGCATGGACTCACGCCGGGCCGCGGCGGCCATGGCCTCGATAATGGCATCGATCCGGCCCTGGTCGAAGGTCGCGACCACGGCCTGGGCACGGTGGGCGGCTTCGATCTGATCACGCGCCGTCTGTACTGATTGCAGGTCGGTATCCGGCATAATCGTCGGTCGGGATGCAGGGCTGATTACTGTTTCTTGCTCTCATCGCCGTCCGTCAGGGCTCGGTGTTCTCCACCCTCGATCCGGGTGCCCGGACGGTAGCCGTTCTGCGGAACGATCCGTTCGACCTCGACGTGCGGACGCGGGATCACGTGCACCGAGACCAGTTCCCCGACCCGCCGGGCCGCCGCCGCGCCGGCATCGGTCGCGGCCTTGACCGCCCCCACGTCGCCGCGCACGAAGACCGTCACGTAACCGGCCCCGATATATTCCTTGCCGACCAGTTGGACGTTCGCGGCTTTGACCATCGCGTCGGCCGCTTCAACCGCGCCAACGAAGCCCTTCGTCTCCACCATTCCAAGAGCTTCATAAGTCATAATCTGTTCCTCCGGAGTAATAGCAGTGATTAGTATGGATAAGAAGATTTCCGGGCGCATCATAACCTCCTGGATTTGAATAGCACAAGCGGTCTGTGGAGCCCGGCCCTCTGCATTCCGAGGAATTTTGTTCCCGAGAATTTCGATAGACAGAAGATAGAAAGTGCGGTATCGTGACCGCGTGGTGACCTTCACTGGATTCCGGGCCTCACCCGGTAAGTTGATTGACCGAACTCTCGATTCGCCGCTTGAGTCAACGCGCCACATCGGCTCAGCGCCTGGTTCAAAACGATCAACAATGGCTCGCCCACTTCGCGCAGCATCGGTCTAAATTCACCCTGTCCGTCTCCCTTATCCCCCTTGATCAGAGCTGCCCAGAGACCAAGCTCCCCACTTCGATCAATGATCTGGTTCAGATTTATCTTTCCGACCAGTGCGGACTAAATCCCAGGCCGTATGTCGCCTGACCTCAGATGCCTAGGCCAGAACCGGCGCGACAGTTTGCATTGTCCGGCGGCTGCCTCACCTCAGTTGGCCGCCTATTGAGGATCTTTATGAAGAAATATACCCTGACCATCATCGCGATGCTGCTCCTCTTTCCGGCACTGAACAGCGCCGGAGTTCGCGGCCTCTTGAGCTGGCTCAACACGCCAGCCGTCACGAAGGCTGAAGTCCCAGGCAAGGACGGCTCCTTGACCGTCACCACAGCCAACACCATCGTCAACAGATACAGCTTCCTGGTGGTCGATGCCCCGGCGGGTTCGACGACCCTCACGGTTAACAATCCCGGCGGATCCAGCGGCCTGGATCCGGCCGCCCTGAGCGCCGGCGATCTGCTCCTGATCATCCAGATGGCCGGGGCCTCGATCGACACCAGCGACACCCCCAACTACGGCACCGTCACCTCGCTCAACAACGCGGGGCGCTATGAGTATGCGACGGTCCTCTCCGTCAACGGCAACACCATCACGATCAACGCGTCCTGCGGCGGCCTCAAGTACAGCTACACGGTCTCCGGCAAAGTCCAGGTCCTGCGGGTGCCGCAATACTCGACCCTGACCATCGACAGCGGCGCGTCACTCGCGGCTCCGCCCTGGGACGGACGGACCGGCGGTCTGGTCGCGGTCAACGTCCAGGGAGACGCGACCATCAACGGCACCATCGAGGTCAGCGGATTGGGCTTCCGCGGCGGCGCGCTCTCGGACGCCGATGAGACCCACGGCCGCACCGACTATCGCTCGACCAACGTCAATTTCGGCGCGGAGAAGGGCGAAGGGATCGCGGGCTACCAGGCGGACTATGACGCCATCAACGGCCGCTATGCGCGCGGCGCACCGGCCAACGCGGGCGGCGGCGGCACGCACCATACCTCCGGCGGCGGCGGCGGCGCCAACGGCAACAACGGACGCCCCTGGAACGGTCAGGGGATCATGGATCCCAACCCGGCCTTCCTGCCCGCGTGGGCGCTGGATCCCGGATACATCAACAACGGCAATGCGCTGACCAACTCATCGGGCGGCGGGCGCGGGGGGTACAGCTACTCCGTCAGAGAGGCGGACGCGCTGGTCAGCGGCCCCGGCGCGGCGGTCTGGGCGGCCGACTTTCGCCGCGAGATCGGCGGCCTCGGCGGGCGGCCGGTCGATCATGACCTCTCCGGACGGCTCTTCTTCGGCGGCGGCGGCGGCGCGGGCACTCAGAACAACTTCTCCGGCGGCGCGGGCGGCAATGCCGGCGGCCTGATCTTCATCATCGCCAACAGCGTCAACGGCAGCGGCGTCCTGAGAGCCAACGGCTCGAAGGGCGGCGACACCCGCAACATGCATCGTGACGCGGCGGGCGGCGGCGGCGCGGGCGGCACGATCGTCGTGGCGACCAACACGCTGAGCGGCATCCGCGCGGAAGCCAACGGCGGAAACGGCGGAAATCAGTCCACCCCCGACATCGTCAACTTCAGGGACGAAGCCGAGGGACCCGGCGGCGGCGGCGGCGGCGGATTCATCGCCTTCACGGGCGGCAGCCTGACGACCTCCGTCACCGGCGGTCTGAACGGCACCACGACCGCGACCTCGGTCACGGAGTTCACGCCCAACGGCGCGACTCGCGGCGCCGGCGGCGCGACCAGCAACGTCATCAACGACATCCCCTTCTGCCGGACCGGCTCCGATATCTCGATCACCAAGACCGACAACATCAGCACCATCGTTCCGGGCGCGACCACGACCTACACCATCACCGTTCGCAACAACGGCCCGAATTCGGTCTTCGGGATTCCGGTCGTCGACAACCCGCCCCCGGTCCTGAGCAACGTCTTCTGGACCTGCACGGCCACCGCCGGATCGCGGTGCGCCGATGCCAGCGGCATCAACATCATCAATACCCGGGTCGATCTGCAGGCCAATGGCGTCGCCACCTTCCAGTTGACCGGCACCCTGAGCCCGACCGCCACCGGCACCGTCTCCAACACGGCCTCGGCTCAGCCCCCGCCCGGCACGGTCGATAACAACCCCGGGAACAACACCGACACCGACACCGACACCATCGCCCAGAGCAGCGACCTGGCGATCACCAAGGCCGCCACCACGCCCAGCGTCCCGGCGGGCGGCGAAGCCACCTTCACGATCCAGGTGACCAACAACGGCCCGACCGCGGTCACCGGGGCGCAGGTCACCGACACGCTGCCCGCGACCCTGACCAATGCTTCGTGGACCTGCAGCGCCACCGGCGGATCCAGTTGCGCGGCCGCGAGCGGATCGGGAAACATCAACACGACCGTCAACCTGCTGGTGAACGGCAGAGCGACCTTCGTCCTGAGAGCCACCGTGGCTCCCACCGCCACCGGCACCATCTCCAACACGGCTCGAGTCACGCCGCCGGCGGGAGTGACGGACCCCAACCCGGGCAACAACTCGTCGACCGCCACCATCATGGTGGCGCAGGGTTCCAACGTCGCCGTCAGCCTCAGGAACACCGCGAACGACATCTGCATCGGCCAACAGACCCGGATCAATGTCGAGGTTCGGCTGACCAACAACGGCGACGGCATCCAGAGAAACAACTCCACGGCCGAGTTCGTCGGCCAGTTCCCGCCGGAGGTCTCCGGGACCCCGGCCTCCTGCACCGCCTCCAACGGTCAATGCACGGTCACCTCCGCCGGAGTCGAATGGAACGGCACCATCGGTCCGCAGGAGACGGTCCTCATCGCCTTCCAGGTGATCACGCGCTTCGATCTCTCGCCCGGAACCCGTTTCTGCATCACCTACCGGGCCAACTACGACTCGGACGGCGATGGAGTCAACGACTCCGTGGCGACGGCTCCCAGTTGCTTCACCGCCAACTGCGGCACGACGCCGCCGCCCTGCACCGGCCCGGGTTGTCCGACCGGCGATCCCGGGGTGCCGGTGGCTGAAGGGCCCAACACCGTGGCCAGCGATGATCGATCGGGATCGGTCCTGATCTTCCCGTACTACACCTCTGACGCGACCGGCCTCAACCAGCAGGAGACCCGCTTCACCATCACCAACCGGGATCCATTCGCCCCGGCCTTCATCCACCTCTTCTTCGTCGACGGCGCGACCTGTTCGGTGGCCGACAATTTCTTGTGCATGACCCCGAACCAGACCGTGAGTTTCCTGGCCTCCGCCCTGGATCCGGGGACCTCCGGATACATCATCGCGGTGGCGGTCGATCGCAACGGCTGTCCGACCAACTTCAATCGGTTGATCGGTGAAGAAGCGATCAAGACATCGAGCGGACACTCCGCGATCCTGGGAGCGATCGCCGTGCAGGCCATCGCTCCGCCGACCTGCACGGTGGCCGACACGCTCTCGACCATCAACTTCGACGGCGTCCAGTACGCGCGGCTGGGCCGCACCCTGGCGCTCGACAACGTGCCCAGTGTCGCCGACGGCAACTCGACGCTGCTGGTGCTCAACAGAATCGGCGGCGACCTGACTTCGACCGCCACGGCGCTGGGCCCGATCTTCGGTCTCGCCTTTGACGATCAGGAGCTGGGATTCAGCTTCAACTTCAATCCCAGCCTCTGCCAACTGCGAGCCGTGCTCAGCGACGACTTCCCGCGCTTGACCCCGCGTTACAGCGACGTGGTGCCGGCGGGTCGATCCGGCTGGATCAAGTTCGGGTTGCAGAGCGAGGGAGCGATGGTGGGCGTCATGCTCAACGCCAATCCCAATCAGGACGGATTCCGCGGTGGGCATAACCTGCACAATCTGACGCTGGGCAATACCAGTCTGACGATTCCGATCATTGCCCCGCCCTGCATCTAACTGGTCGACAAACCGCGAAACCCGCGGCCGACACGAAATTTCAAGCTTTCGTGTCGGCCGCGGGTTTCGCGGTTTCGAAATTGAGCGTGTGGCGAGC
>DATEFT010001008.1:0-10389 GCA_035280505.1 Blastocatellia bacterium
CGGTTTGGTTCTCTACTTTGTCAGTAAAGGATTCAGTCGAAGCTCTCGTCGGGTCCCAAAAATCGCCACTTCCCTTCCGGCAGATTGCCGAGCCGGATCCGACCGATTCGCACGCGCTTCAGTCCGGTCACTTTCAATTCGACCTGCTCACACATCCTGCGGATCTGTCGCTTGCGGCCCTGGGTCAGGACGAATCGTAACTGATCGCGGTTGAGCCAGCCGACCTGCGCCGGCCGTAGCGGCTGGCCGTCGAGTTCAAGTCCGTGCTGCAAGAGCCGCAGTTCATGGTCAGTCAGCGAACCGGCGACCCGCACCAGATACTCCTTCTCGATCAAGTCGTCCTGGCCGATGATCTTTCTGGCGATTCGTCCGTCCTGTGTGAACAACAGCAACCCCTGCGAATCGATGTCGAGACGGCCGGCCACCGCCAGGTTCTTCAGATCCTGCGGCTGCAGCCGCCGCTCCGAGCGTCCGAACAGATTGGCGGGAGTGATGAGTTTGATGGCCGGCGTATAGCCCGGTTCGGGTTGAGCCGAGACGTAGCCGACCGGCTTGTTGAGAATAATGGTCGCCAGGCTCTGCTGCTGGGCGAGAGCCTGTGGAATGAGCGTAATGTTGGCGTTCGGCGAAACCTTGGTCCCGAGTTGATCGACCAGGACGCCATCGACCAGGACCAGGCCCTGAGCGATAAAGGCATCCGCTTCCCGGCGGGAACAGAGGCCACGCTGGGCCATCAGTTTTGACAAACGTAGAGGCTCTTCCATACGACCGACTCTATTGATGACCTTTCCATTCTTGATTCATTCATTTTAAGATCGGAGGGTAACCGAGATTTTACACTCAAGCCGGCTATTTTTCGACTTTCCGATTCCAGGTTTCGTTATCCGCGCCGGTTTCGTATCCTTTAACTATGAGTCGACGAAAACAGATCAACCAGACCGCGCTGTCGTTCGATTGGGGTCCCGTCATTGACGCCTTGCGCGAATCGCCCGAGGGGCTATCCGCATCCGAGTTGGCTGACCTGCTCGAACTCAATCGAAGCGGGCGAAAGGCCATCTCGCAGGCCCTCAACCTGTTACAGGGGGCGGGGCTCTTGCGCCGCCACGGTCAAACCTTTCGCTGGTCGAATTCACGGCGCGCGTTGATCGGAACGATCAGGCAACGTCGGCGAAAGACGATCAGTTTCATCCCGGATGAAGTCGAAGAGCGGACCGGAGGACGCATCCGCGTGGGCTCCGAGGCTCTGAACGGCGCCTTCGACGGAGATCGGGTCGTCGCCAGTCTGTTTCGCACGCTGCGCGATAAGGAGCGCGAAGCCCGGGTCGAACTGATCCTGCAGCGCGGGCGGTTGAAGATCATCGGACGCTTGCAGCACGGTTATCGTCAAGCCTGGGCCGAATCGCTGGATGAGAAATTCTCCTACGACATCGACCTCCATCAATCGGAAGCGGCGGATTTGCCCGAAAGATCGGTGGTCATCGTCGAGATCATCAGCTATCCGTCGGCCAACCACAATCCGACGGGTCGAATCATCGAACAGCTTGCAGCCTCCAGCGACGAACCCGGAATCGACACCCAGATCGTCATCCATAAGCACGATCTGCCGCACATCTTCCCCGAGGAGGTGATGAAGGAGGTCGAAGCGATCTCGCCGGTCGTCACCGAACAGCAGTTGGCCGGGCGGCTCGACCTGCGGAACGTGCCGACGGTCACGATCGACGGCGAAACGGCGCGCGATTTCGACGACGCCATCAGCCTGAGCCGCCTGGAGAACGGAAATTTTCAGCTCGGCGTCCATATCGCCGACGTCAGCCATTACGTGCGCCAGGGGAGGCCGCTGGATCACGAAGCGAGGTTGCGGGGGACCTCGGTCTATTTTCCCGAGCGCGCCATCCCGATGTTGCCCGAAAAACTCTCGAACGGCGTCTGCTCGCTCAATCCGCAGGTCGACCGGCTGACCATGTCGGCCCTCATGGAGGTCGACCAGCGCGGGAGAGTGGTCAATTACGATCTGCACGAAACCGTCATCCACAGCCGGGAGCGGATGACCTACACCGATGTCAACCGGCTGCTGACTCACGCCGATCCGCAACTCGCCATGCGCTACGCCGACCTGATCGAGCTGTTCAAAAACATGGAGCAGTTGGCGTTGATCCTGATCAAGATGCGCGAACAGCGCGGCGCCATCGATTTCAACCTGCCGGAATCGATCTTCGAGTTTGACGACGAGGGGCGCGTCGCCGGCGTGCTCAAAGCCGACCGCAACATCGCGCACCGCATCATCGAGGAGTTCATGCTGCTGGCCAACGAGACCGTCGCCGCCCATTTCACGAAGCTCGGCGTGCCGTCGATCTATCGAATTCACGAGGAGCCGCAGCCGCAACGCATCATCGAATTCGCCGAGTTGGCCAGCGCCTACGGCTACGGGTTCCCGGTCGAGGATGTCAGTTCCAAAGACTATCAACGGCTCTCGAAACAGATCGAGGGCAAGGTGGAAGAGCGCGTCTTGGCCTACGCCATGCTCCGGTCCCTGCAGCGCGCGCGATATTCGGCGGGCAATGTCGGGCATTTCGGGTTGGCGGCCCCGATCTATACCCATTTCACCTCGCCGATCCGCCGTTATCCGGACCTGATCGTGCATCGGGTCCTCCGCGAGTTGTTGAAAGCCGGAAAACCGAAGAAGGGCCTGCGCCAGCCCCCCGCCCCCATCCCGTTCGCCGAACTGGAACTCATCTCCGAGGAGTCGAGCGATCGCGAGCGCGCCGCCGACGCGGCCGAGAAGGAGGTCGACGAATGGCGCAAGGCGGTCTTCATGGCCGAGCGCCTGGGACAGGAGTTCAGCGGGATGATCATCAATGTCCGCGACTTCGGATTCTACGTCGAGTTGGACGACTTCTTCATCGAAGGCATGGTCCCGGCCGCCAGCCTGATCGATGATTTCTACCGCTTTGACGAGCGCCAACACGCCCTGATCGGCCGCCAGCGCCATCGCAAATTCCGGCTGGGCGATCGGGTTCGCGTCCGCGTGGATCGAGTCAACGTCGATCGGCATCTGGTCGATTTCTCGGTGGTCGACAAGAACGGAAAACCGGCGAAGCGTTCAAGGAAACGGAAAGCGTAACCGCGAAACACGCGAAAGATCGCGGATTTCGCGGTTAAAACAACAAAATGAGAATCAATTCCCGGGTAGAAGAACAGAGCGTGATCCAACGGTTGGCGCGGACCAGGCTCCTGGCCATGGATGTCGATGGCGTCCTGACCGATGGGACCCTCGGTTATGGGAGCGACGGTGTTGAACAGAAACGATTCCACGTGGCGGACGGTTTGGGGCTGGTCGTCCTGCACCTGGCCCGGATCAAGGTCGTTTGGATCTCCGGCCGGGCCAATCCCATTGTCCAGAAGCGAGCGGCCGAGTTGAAGGTCTTCAGGGTCTTGGAGGGAGTGCGCGACAAGGGGGCGGCGCTCTCGCGATTGGGCGAAGAACTCGGCATTCCCCAAGACGAGGTCACGTTCATCGGAGATGATTGGAACGATCTGCCCGCCTTCGAAGCGGCCGGCACCGGCATCGCCGTGGCCAATGCCGCCGAGGAGGTCAAGGCGCGGGCCCATGCGATCACGGAGAGTCGCGGTGGTCAGGGCGCGGTGCGCGAGGTCTGCGACGCCATCCTGGAAGCACGCGGCGACCGCGAGGCCTGCCTGCGCGCTTACCTGGACGCCCTCCGCGAAGTTCAATCCTCCGAATCTATGCCGTATTCCGGAAATTGAGTGAACCGATCTCTTTACACAAACCGCGAAACACGCGAAAGACACGAAAATTCGACCGATTTCGCGTGTTCCGCGTATTCCGCGGCTGGTTGCTGAAAATATGAAAGCCTGTCTGCTGAAATCGATTGCGCCGATCGAACATGATCCGCTCGAATTTGCGGAGACGCCGGCGCCGCGGCCGAACAGTGACGAAGTTCTGGTCAGGGTCAGCGTCTGCGGCGTCTGCCGAACCGATCTGCACGTCATCGAGGGCGAGTTGCCGCGTCAGGTGCTCCCCATCATTCCCGGCCACCAGATCATCGGGAGGGTGACCGAGGCCGGCGATCGCGTCACGCAGTTCAAAATCGGCGACCGGGTGGGCATTCCCTGGCTGCACCGGACTTGCGGCCATTGCGAATACTGCCGCGACGGGCAAGAGAACCTCTGCGAAAATGCGACCTTCACGGGATGGATCGTCAACGGCGGATATGCCGAATACGCGGCGGCGGCGGCCGATTTCGTCTACCCGATCCCGGAGACCTTCGACGATACGGAGGCCGCGCCGCTCTTGTGCGCCGGGATCATCGGCTTTCGATCCCTGCGGCTCTCCGGGATTACCGGCCCGAGCCCCGGACGCCGGCTCGGACTTTACGGATTCGGCGCGGCGGCCCACGTCGCGATTCAGGTGGCCCGGCACTGGGGCGTCGAGGTCTATGCCTTCACGCGGAACGAACGGCACCGGCGCCTGGCGACCGACCTCGGCGCGGTCTGGTCGGGCGGAAGCGACGATCGACCGGAGGTGAAGCTGGATAGCTGCATTATCTTTGCGCCGGCGGGAGAGCTGGTCGTCTCGGCGCTCAAAGTGCTGAGAAAAGGCGGGACGGTCGCGCTCGGCGGCATCCACATGAGCCAGATCCCGCCGATCGACTACCAGTTGCTCTATCACGAACGGGTGGTCCGCAGCGTGGCCAACAATACGCGCCGGGACGGTTTGGATTTTCTGCGCGTGGCGGCGGAGATCCCGATCAGGACTCAGACGCAGGTCTTCGACCTGGCCGAAACCAACGCCGCGCTCAATGCGCTGAAACACGATGCCGTGCGCGGAGCCGCCGTGATCAAGATCTAAATCTCGTTGAGCCGCCGCATCATCTGATAGATCGTCTGGCCGGCCAGTTCGACCGCCGCGTCCGCCGTCACGTCTTCGGAGAGCCGGGTGGTCCGGTCGTAGAATTCGACCTTCCCTTCCTTCAGCTTCTTCGCTCCGATCCGGATCTGGTATGGGAATCCGACCAGATCGGCATCATTGAGCTTGACGCCGGCGCGCTCATCGCGATCGTCATAGATCGCCTCGATCCCGACTTTGCCCAATCCTTCATAGATGCGCTCGGCGGTCGATTTGAGGTCGGCATCCTTCATGTTGAGCGGCGAGACCACGACCTGGAACGGCGTGATGGTGAGGGGAAAGATGATCCCCGATTCGTCATGGTGCAGTTCGATGGCCGCCGCCAGAATTCGCTCGACGCCGATACCGTAGCAGCCCATGATCAGCGGCGTCGGTTTGCCTCCGGCCGTCAAGACGTTGGCTCCCATCGACTCGCTGTACTTCGTGCCGAGCTTGAAGATATGACCGACTTCGAGAGCCTTGGCCACCCGCAACACGCCCTCGCACTTCGGGCAGCCCTCGCCGGCGGCGACCGTGCGGAGATCGGCCCAGACCGTCACTTTGATGTCGCGTTCAAGGCTGACGCCGCGCAGGTGATAATCGTCTTCATTGGCGCCCGTGGTCATATTCCGGCGACCGCGCAGAGCCTCGTCGGCCACGACCCAGACGTTCGTCTTGCCGACCGCGCCCAGACTGCCCGCGTTGGCTCCCATCAGTTCGAAGATCTCTTCGGGGTGAGCCGGACGCACGGCGACCTGTTCCCAGCCCTCCTGGCGGATGAGCCTGGCGATGGCGCCCGCCAGTTTCACTTCGTTGAACGGGTGGTCTCCGCGCAACAGCGCCAGGAATGGAAAGTTCTTCTCCTCCTTGCCCTTTTGGGCCACCGAGACGTAGACCAGGGTCTTGATCTGGCGGTCGGCGGGAGCGCCGTCTGGAAAATTGACCAGAGCCTCGATCGTCCGGATCCCCGGCGTCGGGAACTTCTCCAGCGACTGCTGAGCCTGGCCGTCATCGACCGCCGGGATCCGCGACTGGGCCCGCTCGGTATTGGCCGCATAACCGCATTGCGGACAACTGGCGACCATATCCTCACCGGCATCGGTATAGACCATGAACTCGTTCGAGGCCGAACCGCCCATGGACCCCGAATCGGCCTCGACGATGACAAAGTCGAGCCCGCATCGTTTATAGATCCTGGAGTAGGCCCGCCGCTGATCTTCAAACGACCGGTCCAGCCCGGCGGAATCGACGTCGAACGAATAGGCGTCTTTCATGGTGAATTGCCGCACCCGCAGCAGGCCGGACTTGGGCCGGGGTTCGTCGCGGAACTTGGTTTGGATCTGGTACCAGACCTGCGGCAACTGTTTGTAAGACTGCAGTTCTTTTCGGGCGATGTCCGTCATGACCTCTTCGTGCGTCATCCCGAGACAGTAGTCTCCGCCCTTGCGGTCTTTGAGGCGGAACATATTGTCGCCCATGACCGACCAGCGCCCGGACTCCTGCCACAACTCGGCCGGGTGCAGCACCGGCAGAAAGAACTCCTGCCCGCCGACGGCGTTCATCTCCTGGCGGATGATCTCGCTGATCTTGAGAATCGAACGTTGCGCGAGCGGTAGATACGAATAGATTCCGGAGCCGACCTGACGAATCAATCCGGCGCGCAACAGCAGTTTATGGCTGACGACTTCCGCATCAGCCGGATCTTCACGAAGTGTGGGAATAAAATATTGTGACCAACGCATAACCTAAACTTCTTTCTGACCATCGTAGATTTGTGGGCCGAGCCCCGAACCGGCAGCGGCTGGAGGTCGAACGACCATGCGCCGCGCCTGCGAAAGGGGTGTCCTCTGATTTCACCCCTTCCACAAAATCGGGAAGGCTCCCCTTTAAATTCTATCTCAGATACCCACGATCAGCTATTTCTTCTGCGCAATCGCAACCAGTGACAGGCCGAAAGGCGGGCCGATCAGGCGTTCGAGCTTGAGGAATGGCACGAGGCGGTTGGCGAGATTGGCCTGCCCGGCCGGCAGGTAATCCCGTTTGAACAGACGGCCGTTGATCAACCAAGGCAGCACGGCCACGAAGCTGAAGGACTTCATGCTCTGCACCAGGTAACCCGCTTCTTTGAGCCGGGCGGTGAGGGCGCGCTTTTCGTACCGGCGGTAGTGGCCGACGGCGCGATCGACTTCACCATACAAAAACTGGTGCGAAGGGACGAGCAGTCCCAGTTTCCCTCCGGGTTTCAAGACCCGGCGCATCTGTTCCAGGGCGAAGAGGTCGTTCTCGACGTGTTCCAGCACATTGAGGCAGACCACCGTATCGAAGGGCTCACGAATAAACTCTTCCGGCGCACCGGTCGTCAAATCGAACTTATCAACCCGAACATTCGCCTTTTTGCCGAACTGTTTCTCCAGCTCGCGGCGGTAGCTCGGGATGATATCCGTCGCTATTACATCACGACCATCGGCGCACAGGAACTGCGTGATATTACCGGTTCCGGATCCTACTTCCAAGACCCGCTGTCCCAGGGCGTCTGCGATCTGCTCATAGACCCAATGATTATAACGGTCAAGTTCCGCTAATTGATTGAGTGTCGCAGTCAGAGCGAGGCTTTCTTGCATCATTAGTTATTAGAGATTTTTCTGTTTTCTATGCTGTTTGTCATCATCGCGGGGGTAAGCAGCTTAGCGATGTGATAATGCCTGCGAGACGGGTTGAAGTCAACTTTAAAACTCTGTTCTGAAATGAGCGAATTCAATTTGGTATAATTTCGCGATGAGTAAGCTGGCCCGCAGTCTCTCGATCAATGTCCAAAGGCTCCAAGCGCGTCATCGCCATCTCCTGGCGCTGGCCGGGGTCTTACTGATCGCGCTCTTCCTGCGCACCTATCATCTGTCGTGGTACCCGCCCGGGCTCTATCCGGATGAAGCCATGAACGGCAACAACGCGCTGGAGGCGATCCGGACCGGAGAGTTCAAAGTTTTCTACCCCGAGAATAACGGACGCGAGGGCCTGTTTATTAATATCCAGGCTTTGTTCCTACTCGCGTTTTCGCTGCGCGAACCCTGGGTCCTGCGGCTGCCGAGCCCGATCTTTGGGACCCTCACGGTCCTGGGGGTCTACCTGCTGACGCGTGAGCTCTTCGGCAAGAAAGTCGCGCTCCTGGCGGCGTTTCTGCTGGCCACCAGTTTCTGGCATCTGATCTTTTCGCGGATCGGCTTTCGCGCCATTACCGCCCCCTTCTACGGCGCCTGGGGGCTCTGGCTGCTGGTGGTGGCGTTGCGAGTCAAAAAATATTCGCGCTCGCTGCTCCTGTCGCTCTCGGCGGGCCTGGTCCTGGGACTCGGGTTCCATTCCTACATCGCCTTCCGCGTGCTGCCGGTCCTGGCGGTGTTGTTGTTTCTGCGCGCGTGGCTCTCCCGCCGCCGAGAACCGGAACCCGATCGCCGTTGGCCGGCCCTGGCGGGCGTCTTCCTGCTGGGATTGATCGTCAGCGCGGCCCCGCTCCTGATCCATTTCGCGCGCGTTCCCCAGGACTTTTTCAGCCGAACGGCGCAGCTTTCGCTCGCCGCTTCAGAGCACCCCTGGCACGATCTGCTCGACAACACCGTCAAGACCGCCAAAATGTTCCATTTCAAAGGGGACGAGAACTGGCGGCACAACTTCAGCGGCCGGCCCGAGCTGCCCCGGTTGGTCGGGCTCTTCTTCCTGGTGGGTCTGGCCCTGGCCGTCTGGCGGCTGAGAGAGAAGACCCCGGGATACTGGTTGTGCCTGGCCTGGCTGGCGGTGGCGGCGGCGCCGGTCATCGTCGCCAACGGTTCGGTCCCCCACGCCTTGCGCGCCATCCTGATGATCCCTCCCGTCTTCATGCTTTCGGCTTGCGGCGGGATCTTTCTCTACGAAAAGGTTCGGGAGAGATTGCAGCGAAGAACCGCGCTTCGATGGTGGCAGGTCTGCGCCGCCGTGCTGCTCTGCTCGCTGTTGATCCAGGTCTACCAACTCTATTTCCACCGCTGGGGACCGGACCGGATCACCCGCTATTCGTTCGATGAAAAGTATGTGAACCTGGGCCGGCGGCTCCTCGCGCGGCCGCCCGAAGTCAAAAAATATGTCCTCGTCTGCGCGCCGGGCGTGGACGTTCGGGGATTTCCCACCGCGACTCAAACCGTGATGTTCATCACCGATACCTTCCTGCCGGAGCAACAACGAGAGAAGAACATCTATTACGTCAAGCAGGAGGAGACGGCCAAGATCCCGGTCGATGCCGAACTCTTCATGATCGACTGAAGATCAGGGATAACGATAAATCTTGATCGAATAACCGATCTCGGCCACCGGTTTCAGAGCCCGGAGCCGCTGCATAAATTGTTCAACCTCGGGTTTATTGTTGTACAGGCATTGCAGATTGCTGGCGCTGACGGCCACGAGAGCGCCGGAGGGCACCTGACCGTACCCCACATCGTTCCCGACGCTCCGGGCGGGGAAGATGGGCAGGAAGTTGGCCTGGATTCCATAGTACCCGGGTTCGGCCATTCCGAAGTACGAGATGTAGAGCGGCTCTTCCCGATGTTCTCGCCAGTATCTCGCCAACCCTTTCAGGTCCTGCCCCCAATCCAGGTTCGAGTCCACCAGCCAGCGATACCCTCCCGACGGTCCTCCCGCGATCTGATTGAAGTAGGCCAGGTAGTGCGGATAGACCTTCGCCGCCTCGACCGCGTTCCAACCGATCAGCACCGCGCAGACCGCCGCCAGCCACCGCGGCCGCGGACGGTCGAAGGCTCTCCCCACCTTCGACGCGAAGACGATCAGGAACGGATAGATCGGCAGCAGATGCCGGTGCCCGATGTTCATGCGAGTGCTCAGGGCCACGCCCCAGTAGAGCAGCACCGGCAGCAGCAACATGGCCTCGACCGCCAGCCCTCCTCCATATCGCCGGATCAGGACCGCTCCCAGCACGATCAGGAGCATCAGCGGAATCGGCGTCTTCACCAGAAACGTCGCCAGAAAATAGTATCTCCAGCCGGTGTTCGAGTAGTTTCCCAATAGGAAGCTGGGGCGCCATCGGGAACCGTCCAGAATGTGGTAGAAGCCGTAGATGTAGCCTTCCGGGACCAATTGCAAGGAGTGGACGATCCGCACCGGATAGACGATGCCGCCGATCTTCTTCCGCGCCAGTTGCCAATCGATGATCCGCGAATCATGACGATTGATCATGTTGGAGGTGATGGGGCCGTCGGAGACGTAATAACGAAATTTGTAAGATCCCCAGATCACCACCAGCGCCACCAGGCTCGCGACCAACATCAATCCCAGCGCCGCTCCCACCTTGCGCCATCTCCCCGCCATGAGCTGCCAGCCCTGCTCTCCTCCCCGCCACAACCTCACCGGACTCGCCGAGTACGCATACGCCGCTCCCACCGCCACCAGGATCGGAAACAGAAACACACACGAATACTTCGAGATCAACGCCAGGCTGAACGCCG
>DATEFT010001009.1:0-23382 GCA_035280505.1 Blastocatellia bacterium
TGATGACAGTTTCGGGTTTGACGATGACCAGAACCTCACGCCACCTGCTCCAGAGCCTGGACAAGACTACCCAGAAGAAGCGATCTCTCCGGCGCAGTTTGGGTCGATGGACAGTCCGGGTGAGTACGGCGAGCTGTTGGCGTAAAGCGAGGATCTCCATCGAGAGCGTCAATCGAGAGACCACCAGAGAGCGAATGAGATGAAAGAGAGTTGAGAAAATCTGCATAAGAGACGGACGAGAGTTCCAAAAAGGAACCGGTAATAGGATTAGGCCGGGTCGCTGATTGCGCGGCTAAATGCAAGCAAGATAAGGGCGGACGCAATTTTCGGGATGGACAGGAAGCCACCGTCACAAAACTGTAGGCCGTTCGCCACCGCCGACCCCGGCGTGAAGTTCATGGAATGTTGAAAAATGAACAGCTTAGATATTAGTATCAAAACGATGAACAGTAGATAACCGCATGAAGGATGATCAAGGCTCTGATCGGCAAAGAGCGCTCACGTCTCAAAAACGACGGCATCAAAGAAGTGGGCGCGATCTTTACCATGGTCAAGGTCATCCGCCAGTTATGAAAATGATAAAAAGTCCCTGGAATTGAAACGCAAAGCAATTGAAACCAGGTTGAGGGCTGAATGATGAGAGATAAAATCATCGCTCCATCAGGCGCCTGCAAAGTTACCCAAATCTCACTTGCGGGCGGGCCTTCGTTTTTCCCCTTAATGATAAGGGAAAGTATTTTACTGGTCTTTAGATAAAGGCAAGATACATAGATTAATGGATTTATGTTGTGGTGATGCCCGCGGTACTGTCGCGGCACAGAAGGTAAGTAGAGTATAACTTGTGCTGAATCAGGGAACGACATGATTAGAATAAAGTATTTTCGAACCCTGCCTTTGATTCTGGTGATCGCATTAATTTCGATCAGTTCCTATGCGCAAACAACGGCTGGTACATTCCTCGGTTTCGTGACCGACCGGTCGGGTGCGAGAATTCACGGCGCAAAGGTCACCGTCATCAACGAGGCGACTGGTTTGACTCGAATTGTGACCACCGACGCCTCGGGCGAATATGGGGTCGTGCTGCTCCCCGTGGGTCGATATACACTGACTTTCGAAGCGTGGGACTTCATGCCACGGTCAATCAGCGGAGTGGTACTGGAACTGGGTCAGCGAGCCAGAATCGATGTGGCACTGGAGGTTGGGCCGGTCAGCGAATTAATTACAGTCAATTGGGCTAGTGCCGCCTCGCTGGCGCGTACCGAGACGGCCGAAGTCGGCGAAGTGATCGAGAACAAACGGATCGCCGAACTGCCACTCAATGGCCGCCTCTTTTTGCAACTGGCACAATTGACCCCCGGAGTCGCTGAAAATGCCCGCGGCAGTTTCGGTCAACAACTGAGCGGCATCTTCGGGCCTCGCATCACGGTGATGGGCGCACGCGAGAGCGACAACTACTTCACACTGGACGGCGTGACCCTCACCGACCGCTTCTACAATACGCTCTCGGCCCCGTTGAGCGCGGACGCGATCCAGGAGTTCAAGGTCCAGTCGAACCTCTACAGCGCCGAGGCCGGCACGCTCGGCGGGGCACAGATCAACATCGCCATTAAGAACGGGACCAATGACCTCCACGGTTCGGCCTACGGGTTCCTCCGTAACGACAATCTCGATGCGCGCAATTTCTTCGATAGACAACTTACCCTCGAGAGCCCTGCCAAACCGGAGTTCCGGCAGAACCAGTTCGGTGGAACGGTGGGCGGCCCGCTGATCAAGAATCGCGGGTTCTTCTTCGGCAATTACGAGGGATTGCGTCTGGCTAAGGCGCTGACGCGCACTTTCACTGTCCCTTCCGACAGTTTGCGAAGCGGTCAGTTCACGGATTTGATCAGTGATCCGGCGACCGGGCTTCCGTGCCAGGCAGCGACGAAGGAGACGCCGGCCGACCTCCGTGGCTGTTTCCCCAATAACGCTATTCCCGACGATCGCATCTCGCCGGTGGCGAAGGCGTTGCTGCAGTTCGTTCCGCGTGCGAACCGGCCCGGCACTACTGACAACCTCGTCGACTCCCCGCAAGAGATTAACGACAGCGACCAGTTCACGATTAGAATCGACCTGCGGTACGGCGAAAAGGACTCGGCCTTTGCGCGCTACACGTTCTATGACGTGAACGCTTATCAACCATACGGCATTGATCAATTCGCGGCCAACCCGGTCGCGCTGCCCGGCTTCGGCAGCTTTCTAAAGCAGCGGACACAGAATGCGGTCATCAACTGGGCGCGCATCTTCAACCCCAGGCTCATCGGTGAATTCAAATTCGGGTTCAACCGGACCGCGGGTGGGCAATTTCAACAAAACAGCAAGGTGGATTTCGCCACACAGTTCAACATTGCCGGCATCAGCCACGATCTGTTTGACCGAGGGATCCCGCGCATCATCCTTGCGCCGTTCAACTCATTCGGCGACGTGACCAACCCGCTCGCGCGCCGAGACAACGACTATCAGCTCAATTACAATGTCTCGTGGCTCGTCAGTAAACACAACCTGAATCTCGGCGCCATGTACAAGCGGGTTCAATTCAATCCCGTGGTTGCTTTCAGCAAACGGGGCCAGTTCACCTTTACCGGAACCTACACGCGCGATCCGTTCGGCGATTTCCTGCTCGGATTGCCGTTCAATGCTCGCGGCGGCGTGGGCAGTTCCGCCGTCTATCTGCGCGGCAACGAATGGCACAGCTATGCCCAGGATAACTGGAAACCGACTAAACGGTTGACGGTCAATCTGGGGCTGCGTTACGAATACTCGTCGCCATTCTCCGAAAAGTATAACCGCTGGTCGACGCTCGATGTCGAAACCGGACAAGTGATCGTCGCGAGTGACGAAGATGGCAGGACTTATCCCAGGGAGCTGTGGATTCCCGGCATCGAACAACGGCTCTCACCGCTGCCGATCGTCACCTCCGAAGAGGCAGGAATTGATCGGTCACTGGTCAATAAAGATCTGAACAATTTTGCGCCTCGCGTCGGCGTCGCGTTTGACCTGTTCGGCAATCAACGGACGGTTCTACGTAGCGGGTACGGAATCTACTTCAGCGGCGCTCCGTACAATTCATTCACGTTGCAGAGCCTGGCGGCGCCGTTCTTCAAAAGCGTCAACGCCAACAATTCAGCGACCGCCCCCGCAATGATTACTGGCATCCTAAGCAACCCGCTAGTGGGCACCCCGGGTTGGACTACGTATGACCTCAACTTTCGCACTCCCTACTATCAACAGTACAACTTCGGCATTCAGCAGTTGCTCGCGCGGGACTTGCTAGTCGAGGCGCAATATCTGGGATCGAAAGGCACGAAGCTGCACACCAACATCTACTTCAACGTGCCCGATCCGGCGCCGGCGTCGTCAACCACGCCATCCCTGGCGACGCGGTCGCGATTCCCAAACTTCGGCAACAATTCGCTTCAGTCATCAGCGGGCAATTCGAATTACAACGCGCTGGTGTTGCGCACCGAGAAGCGACTCTCGTTCGGACTCATGGCCGTAGGCAGCTACACCTTCTCCAAGAGTATCGACAACGATTCGCTGGGCATCCAGGGCGTCTCGTCGAATCTTGACCAGAGCAATATGAAGAACCTCGAACGCGCGCGATCGACCTTCGATATTCGACACCGGCTGGTGCTCAGCTTCACCTACGACCTGCCGTTCAAGTCCGGGAACAAGTCGATCAACGCGGTCCTCAGCAACTGGCAGGCGGGAGGCATCATCACGCAGCAGTCGGGACTTCCGTTCACGGTCAACATCATCAGCGATCGCGCCAACAACGGTCTGCTTAATCAGCGCCCTAATCTGGTCGGCAATCCGAACCTGCCCGATGATCAGCGCACGCCCGAGCGATGGTTCAATACCGCGGCCTTCGCCGTGCAACCGACCGGCACGCTCGGCACCGCGGGTCGCAATATTCTGGAAGGTCCCGGGACGAGCATCGTGGACTTTTCGCTGCTCAAGAATATTCCGCTGAGCGAGCGCCACAGGTTGCAATTCCGGACAGAATTCTTCAATCTATTTAATCATGCAAACTTCGACTTTCCCGAACGATTCTGCGCGGGTACGGAGGCAGGCCTGCCCTGCACTGCGCAGCAGTTCGGGCGTATCAGAGCGGCGCGCGATCCGCGCATTTTGCAGTTTGCGCTGAAGTTCCTGTACTAATAGCCATTCACGAAACAGCAAGCAGAGAAACAAAGGCTGGATGAACGCTCTTTGTGTCTCTGGTTGCGGCTTCGCGGAGAAATCAACGCTTGGGGAGTAATGACTGATGACCAAAGCAATAATCTTATTCATACTGCTGTGCCTGATTCACGCCGGGCCCGCCTCGCAAATGCCCGGGAAAGATGCTGACACTGCCGGCAACGGACGGGGGTTTGTCGGATTCATCAACCAACAGGATCTACCCTGGGAAGAGTTTCGGGTGAAAGGCGTCGCCTCCGGGCTCAAAGCCAAAACACTCAGCCGCGATCCGAAGACCGGCGCGGTCTCGTTGTTGATCTCCTTTCCGCCTGGTTGGCGAAGCGGTGCCGAGAGCATTTATCATAGCGGCGATGAGGAGATCTTCTTGCTGGAAGGCGACCTGACTATCGGCAAGCGAACTCTTACCAGCCGGTGCTACACGTTTATACCGGCGGGAATGGCACACGGCCCGGTCAGCACCAAGAACGGCAGCCAGGCCCTGGTCTTCTTCGACCGGGAGCCTGACGCGACCGCATCAGCCGAATCGAGGGCCGACTCGAAGCTTGACCGGTCAATCGAGTACAAAAATTATTTCGAGGAACCGTGGGGATTGGGCACCACTCGAGATCAATCGAAAACGCCGCCGCCGATTCTCATCAAAATGCTGCGTCAGGACACCCGGACCGGCGCACGGACGTGGATTGCCGGCGTGCTCTCGGCCCACCCCAATTCTGCCTGGGAGAAACACCCGACCTCGGAGGAAGGCTACCTGCTCGAAGGAGGATATCGGCTGGCCGAGTGTCTCGACGGAAAGAGCAAGGAAGGGATCTCTACACCCGGTAGTTACTTTTTCCGCCCGGCGAACATCGCGCACGTGGGACCGAATGCCGGCGCGGTAGGTTATGCGATCTGGCTTTTCCGAACGCCCGCGAAGTTGGAGGTGGAGTTTTTGGACAAGACGGCGTGTCAATAAAAGCCAGATGAATATAGCCATTCTCTGCGTGCGGGTATCGGTAAAAATACTGCACGGATAATCTCTCATAAAAGTTTAAGCAGTCCCTTTTCAGGTTGATGTCTGCGAGTTGCCGAGTCGGACGTTTGGAGGGTTAACTCCCACAAGACCTGATCAACTATCAGCCAATCAGTATCGGAATCTTCACCTCTAACTGATGGCCCAGGTTAAGAGGAGGTCAAGACTCCCCGGCAACCAGGTAGCGCGCGGTCATCGAAGTATTCGAAAGACGGTCAATTAGCCATGATAACTATGTATTTACGTCTCTTATCTTCCAGTTTGGCAATCACACTGTTTGCGATGAACTCTTATGCGCAGGTGACGACCGGTTCGTTTTCCGGTTTCGTGACCGACTCGTCCGGCGCGGCTATCGGCGGAGCCAGGGTCACCGCCACCAATGAGGCGACCGGCTTGACGCGAACCGTGACCACCAGTTCATCCGGCGAATATGTGCTCGCTCGGCTTCCAGTGGGCCGATACACCCTGACTTTCGAAGCCCCGAACTTCAGGCAGCGCCTGATCAAGGGAGCGGTCTTGGAGTTGGACCAGAGAGCCAGGATCGACTCGGTGATGGAGGTCGGCCCGGTCAGCGAAATCATCACGGTCGACGGCGCCAAGAGCGCGCCACTGGCACGCACCGAGACGGCCGAGGCGGGCGAAGTGATCGAGAATAAACGAATCGTTGAGCTCCCGCTTAATGGCCGTCTCTTTCTGCAACTGGCGCAACTGACCCCCGGCGTCGTGGAGAATGCGCGCGGGGGCTTCGGCCAGCAACTGGCCGGAGTCTCCGGGCCTCGCATCACGGTGATGGGCGCGCGCGAGAGCGACAACTATTTCACACTGGACGGGGTCAGCGTCACCGACCGCTTCTACAACACGCTCTCCACGCCAATGGCTGTAGACGCGATCCAGGAGTTCAAGGTCCAATCGAACCTCTACAGCGCCGAGGCCGGCACGCTCGGCGGGGCACAGATCAATATCGCCATCAAGAGCGGGACCAATGACCTCCACGGTTCGGCCTACGGATTCCTCCGTAACGACAATCTCGACGCACGCAATTTCTTCGATAGACAACTTACCCTCGAGAGCCCTGCCAAACCGGAGTTCCGGCAGAACCAGTTCGGTGGAACGGTGGGCGGCCCGCTGATCAAGAATCGCGGGTTCTTCTTCGGCAATTACGAGGGATTGCGCCTGGCCAAGGCGCTGACACGGAGATTTACGGTGCCGACCGATAATCTGCGCAACGGCCAGTTTTCGACACCGATTCGTGATCCGCAATTGGCCACACCGACCATGAGATGTGAACCAACTCCAGTTAACCCAGAACCGGGCGTCAACTACCAGGGAGCCTGTTTCCCCGGCAACCGCATTCCTGACAATCGCATTCCCGAGATAGTCAGAGGGCTGCTGCAGTACATTCCGCAGGCAAACTTGCCGGGCACATCCAACAACCTTATCGGCTCGCCACAGGAGATCAACGACAGCAACCAGTTCACGATCAGGACCGATTACCGGTTCAGTGATCGCGACACGGCCTTTGTGCGCTACACGTTCTACGACGTGAACGCCTATCAGCCCTATGGTTTTGTACAGTTCGCGGCCAGCCCGATCTCGTTACCGGGCTTCGGTATCTTTCTAAAGCAGCGGACACAGAACGTGGCGGTCGGCGAGACACATGTTTTCAATTCGAATCTGGTCGGAGAGTTTAAATTCGGATTCAACCGGACCGCAGGAGGACAGTTACAAGAGAACAACGACGTGGATTTCGTCTCGCGGTACAACATCGCCGGCATCAGCCGTAATCCGTTAGACAGGGGGATCCCCAGCATCGTCGTGTCCCCATACAACACATTCGGTGATGCGACCACTCCCATCTCGCGGCGCGACAACGATTCCCAGTTCAATTACAACCTCTCGTGGGTCCGAGGCAGCCACAACCTGACTTTCGGCGCGATGTACAAACGCATTCAATTCAACCCAAACGTCAGTTTCACCAAGCGCGGCCAGTTTACCTTCACCGGAGCCTACACCAACGATGCGTTCGGTGATCTCCTGCTCGGATTGCCGTTCAATGCTCGTGGCGGCGCGGGCAGCACGCTCGTCTATCTGCGCGGCAACGAATGGCACGCTTTCCTGCAGCATGACTGGAAGGCTGCGAAGCGGTTGACGCTCAATGCCGGCCTGCGATACGAATACGCGTCACCATTCTCCGAAAAGTACAATCGCTGGTCCACGCTCAATGTCGAAACCGGTCGAGTGATTGTCGCAAGCGAAGACGGCCGGACCTATCCCCGGGAGTTGTGGATTCCCGGCATCGAACGACGGCTCTCGCCGCTGCCGATTGTCACGTCCGAGGCCGCCGGGCTAGATCGGTCGCTGGCCACCAAAGACTTGAACAACTTCGCGCCGCGCTTCGGCTTCGCCTTTGATCTGTTCGGCAATCAGCGGACGGTCATGCGAGGCGGCTACGGCATCTTCTTCAACAGCGCCTCCTTCAATACGGCGACGTTGCAGAGCCTGGCCGCACCTTTCTTCAGCTCGATAAATGCCAATAATTCGACGACCGCACCGGCTGCGATTACGGCCATCCTCAGCAACTCGGTGCTGGGCACCCCCGGCTGGTCCACCTACGACATCAACTTCCGGACGCCATACTTCCAGCAGTGGAACTTCGGCCTCCAGCAACTGCTCGCCCGAGACCTGCTGGTCGAGGCGCAATACCTGGGATCGAAAGGCACGAAGCTCTACACCAACATCTACTTCAACGTGCCCGATCCGGCGGTGCCGTCGCCAACCACGCCCTCCATCGCGGCGCGATCGCGTTTTCCCAGCCTCGGCAATAACGCGTTGCAGGCATCGGCGGGCAAATCGAACTACCACGCTCTGGTCTTGCGGACTGAGAAGCGGCTCTCGCGTGGCTTGATGGTGATGGGCAGCTACACCTTCTCGAAGAGCATCGATCTGGATTCGCTGGGCGCCTCGGTCACGTCGTCGAATCTCGATCAGAGCAACCAGAAGAAGCTCGAACGCGCTCGATCGAGCTTCGATGCGCGGCACCGGTTTGTGGCCAGTTTCACCTACGACCTGCCGTTCAAGTCCGAGAACAAAGCAATCAACTCGATACTCGGCAATTGGCAGGCGGGAGGCATCATCACTCAGCAGTCGGGGCTTCCGTTCACAGTCAACATCACCAGTGATCGTGCCAACAACGGCCTGCTCAATCAGCGCCCCAATCTAGTTGGCGATCCCAACCTTCCCGGTAGTCAGCGCACCCCCGAACGATGGTTCAACACCGGCGCCTTCGCCGTGCAGCCAGCCGGCACGCTCGGCACTGCTGGCCGCAATATACTGGAGGGCCCGGGAACAAACATCGTGGACTTTTCGTTGATCAAGAACATTCCGTTAGGCGAGCGCCACAAGTTCCAATTTCGGGCGGAGGTCTTCAACATCTTCAACCACGCGAACTTCGACTTCCCTGAACGGCTCTGCGCGGGTACGGTTCCGGGTACGGCCTGTACCGCTTCACAGTTCGGCCGCATTGGCGCGGCGCGTGATCCGCGGATCCTGCAATTCGCGTTGAAGTATCTGTTCTAAACACCCCCAGCGATGATTGCGGGTGCTCGCGCTCGCAATCATCATCATTCACAGGCGCGGTGCCCTTCGGCGGAGCGGCGTCGGTCCTGACAAAACATGTGCCGACGCCGCAAGAAAGTGTCTGGACATCAGGTTAAACTGTTTAATTGGCATGATTTTCTATTCGCGTTACCAGCTTTACTTTTAATTTTCACATATGCCATAAACACCCGCGCTGCATTGAAGTAGTAACAACACAAAACAGATTCCTTTTGTGAAAGCTAGAATAATGTAATGAACAATCATTTCGATCAGGCACGCCGCCAATTCATCCAGTCCATCGCCATCGCCGGAGTCGCAACCATGACTGACCCCTTCGCTCAAACAACCAAACGCCGCAATCTCAAACTCGGATTCGACAACTTTTCGGTCCGCGCGATGGGATGGAAAGCGCCCCAACTTCTGGACTATGCCGCGAAGCTGAAAGTCGACACAGTCCTATTCTCCGATCTCGATGTCTACGAAAATCACAATGAACCGTACCTGAAAGGGATCAAAAAGAAAGGTGATGACTTGGGCATCGAGATCGAGGTCGGAACGGGAAGCATCTGCCCTTCGGCTAAAAGCTTCAGCAACCGATACGGCACAGCAGAAGAGCACATCGCACTGCTGATTCGTATAGCCCAAACGCTCGGATCACGCGTCGCACGCTGCTACCAAGGCACAGCCGACGATCGCAAACTGCCAGGCGGCTTGGAAGCGCGCTGGAAAGATACGATCAAAGTCTGCAAGGCCATCCGCAGCCGGGCGATCGATGCAGGCGTCAAGCTCGCCATTGAAAATCACGCTGGCGATATGCAGGCGTGGGAACTGGCCCATCTGATCGAAGAATGTGGCCGCGATTTTGTCGGTGCAACGCTCGACTCCGGTAACGCAACCTGGACCCTGGAAGATCCGATGCAGAATCTGGAAGTCCTCGGGGCTTATGCATTGACCACCGGGATCCGCGATTCAATGGTCTGGGAATCGCCTGAAGGCGCTACGGTCCAGTGGACGGCCATCGGCGAGGGCCTGGTAGATTGGCAGAAATATTTCGACCGCTTCGCTGTGCTCTGCCCCGGCGTGGCAGTGCAACTCGAGATCATTTCCGGATTCAACCGTGTCTTTTCCTATCAACAGCGGGGATTCTGGCAATTCTATCAAGATCTCAGGGCGCAGGAATTTCTCGGTTTCACGACCATGGCCAAACGCGGCAAGGCTCGCGAAGCATACCAGGCGCCGGCAGACAAAGACCGCCGACAGGCGGAACAAGAGTATCAGCAATCAGAGCTTGAAAAGAGCATTAAATATTGTCGCGAAGTGTTGGGCTTGGGATTGAAAGCGTAATTTCGAAACGGAAATAGAAAGAAGGCCGAAAGAATGAACCTGGGGTTTGGCAGGAGTATCTCGAAATGTGCCGGCAGAAGAATCCTCAAATCCCCCTTAAGCCTATTCTGGTCAGATTTCAATCATACAAGACATTAGCCGCCGCGTTATAGTCCCCTAGAAGGATCCCAGAGGACTTGTTGTGCTGGTGCGTTCAAGCTCTTCACGGGTCCGTCCGGCGGCAGGGCAAGTGGCGGCCCATCACGCAGATGGCGACGCCGATTCCGACCGTTTAGTGTTGGAGCGGAATCTCGCCGTCTCATAGCAGGAATCGAAGCGTTAGCACGGAGGACTTGTATGATCAGATTCGGATCTATCTTGGCCAGGACCGCAACGCCGGCCTTGACGCTGATGTTCGCGCTGAGCGCTTTGATGGCGGCGGCACAGGACCCGCCGCCACCACCGCAGGTCAATCCCGCGCCCAATCGGGGCGCAGGCGAGGGCCTGGGGCCGTTCAAAACCATGGTCATCCGCGGGGCCATGCTGATCGACGGGACCGGCGCGCCGCCGCGGGGCCCCGTAGATATCGTGGTCGAGAACAACCGGATTAAGTCGATCCGCGACGCGGGAACCCCGGGATTGCCGCTGAAGCCCAACCGGGAGCCTCAAAATCCTGATCATGAAATCGATGCTACCAGGATGTATGTGCTGCCGGGATTCATTGACATTCACGTGCATGCCGGCGGCGCGCCGAAGAACCCCGATGCGGAGTACCCCTACAAGCTCTGGCTGGCGCATGGCGTGACTACCGTGCGCGGTGTGCCGCTGGCCTCGAATGAGTTTACAGTCAGAGAGAAGGAGCGCAGCGCCCGCAATGAAATCGCAGCGCCACGCATTTTCAACTACCAGCGCGCCGGCACCGGTTGGGGGAAGGGACCGGTCGAGACGCCCGAGGCCGCGCGCGAATGGGTCCGTTGGGCGGCTCACAACGGCGTCGATGGATTGAAGCTCAACGCACACCGCCCGGAGATCATGGCGGCTCTGCTCGATGAGGCTAAAAAGTTCGGCCTTGGATCGACGGCGCATTTGGCGCAGACCGGGGTCGCGCAGATGAATGCGCTCAAGGCCGCGCAATTGGGTCTCGGCACAGTAACTCACTTCTACGGGCACTTCGAGGCGCTGCTCAAGGATTACGTGGTGCAGCCCTGGCCGGTGGATCAGAACAATAATGACGAACAACACCGCTTCGGTCAGGTCGCACGGCTATGGGACAAGGTATATGAACCAGGCAGCCCGGAATGGAAAGAGTATCTCAAGGCACACCTCAAGCTGGGCACGACATTCGATCCGACGATGACGGCCTATGCCGCGAGCCGCGATCTCATGCGCATGCGCAATGCCGATTGGCACGACAAGTACACGCTGCCCTCGCTCATGGATTTCTATGAATCGAGCCGCAGCAATCATGGCTCCTACTTTTACTACTGGACTTCGTGGGACGAGATCGCGTGGCGGAACTTCTATCAAGTTTGGTTCCGGCTCTTGAACGATTACAAGAAGATGGGCGGGCGCGTCACGGCCAGCGCCGACGCGGCCTTCATCTATAATACCTATGGCTTCGGTAATATTCACGAGATGGAGCTGTTACAGGAGGCAGGCTTCCATCCGCTGGAAGTGATTCAGGCGGCGACCATGAACCCCGCGCTGACGCTGCACGAACCGCGGGGGAAGCCGATAGAGTTCGGTGTCGTAAGGCCGGGTCTGTTGGCCGATCTGGTGATCATCGATCAAAACCCGCTCGAAAACCTCAAGGTCCTATACGGAACCGGCGCGCTCAAACTCAATGAAAAAACCGGGAAGACCGAGTGGGTTGGAGGCATCAAGTGGACGATCAAAGACGGCATCGTTTATGACGCCAAGAAGCTGCTGGCCGATGTGGCCCGCATGGTCGAAAAGCAGAAACAGGAACGACTCAAGACAGCGGAGAGTGGTGAGGGCCGGTCGCCAAAATGAACACCATCTTCGCCTCGAGCTCAAGATGTAAAAAAATCTCGCGCCGATTTTTGCCGGCCCTCGTCAATTTTTGCAACACCACCCGAACTCTCGATTGAGGGTCGTTTCTGAGGATCAGAATGGAACGCGAAGCACGCAAAAAAGCCTGAGTTTGCGTGCTTCGCCTGTTTCGAGTCTTTCGCGTTCTATTCGTTTACCTTTTACGCAACGAGGTCGTCGTACTTCCCTGCGTTTGCGTGGATTGGTCATTGGTGGTCGGCGCGTTTACCGTCACCAGAAAAGTTCTCATGGTCGTTGTCCCATCCTGTCTGGTCCCCTTGACCGTGACAGTCGTGACTCCGATCGGGAAGAACGAACCGGAAGGTGGATCGCTGGTCACCACGCCGCAGCTACCCGTGAAGGTCGACGCCGAATAATTGACGAAGGCGCCGTTCCGACCCGGGTCTCCGTTCGCGAGGATGTTGGCTCTTTTATTCAACGTACAGGGCGAGTTGCAGCAGAGCGGCCCTAACGAGGTGATGTTCAATTTCCACCCGCCGTTGATATTTCCGACGACACCGCTGGTGTCATCAACCGCAAACAGACTCCACACCCCATTTGGATTCAGGCCCCTGAAGATCGAGAGCAGTTGCGGGTCGGGAAAAGGGCCAGCCGGCCCCGGCACCGGAAAGAGATCGCCGGTTCCGACGTTTGTCGGTCTGAACACGCCGGAGATGATGGTTCCGGCAAGCAGCGCCGGTGCGGCATCATCGAAGGTCAGATTGGCGTTGACGACGTTGCCGACTCCCACGTCAGACATCAGCAGCATTTTCTGCCCTCCAGGCCCGACGAGCAGAACGTCGGCATCGTCGGGGAAGGTGCTGAAGTTGTAGTTGAGAAGCTGCGCCGTCACCTTGTCTATCGTCCCGGTCACGCCCGAGACGTTGATGACCGACGGATAAGGATTGGACGGTGCCCCGCTCGTGGCTCCGGTACCGGTCGCCGGAATGATGATCGGGGCCGGGTTCGAGAAGACCGACGTGGTGGAAAAAGTTCCGCCAATCCGGAAAGTGAAGGTGACCAGTCCGAGACTCATGGCGCCGTCCTTCAACTCCATGGTTGCCGTGAGATTACCGCCGCAGACTCCGGCGACGGTGAACGTGAACGGCCTGGCGACCACCGGGCCGCCCGGAACCAGGACGCCGTATGTTTGCGGGCCGCTCGGTGCGAGCACCCCTCCGCTGGCAAGCAGAGTGGCGGTCAGGTTGGCGGTATTGCCCGTGCCGAGGTTCAAGAGCGGGAAGTTGGCCGTCACGGTCTCATCCACATCGGGGACGCCGTTGCCGGAAGCGCAGCTTTCGCTGGTCAGGGTGACGGGCGGTGCCGCCTGGATCTCAGGTGTTCCCGGCACTCCGCAGCAGGCGAAACGTTGACGGGAGATTTCGAGCGTGACGCATCCGGCGACCCCGACATCCAGGGGGCCGACGTCGGCAATTCTCAAGATCCAGACTCCGTTCAACGGTTTCCCGTTAAAGGCCGAGAGCGGCGAGTCGGGTCTGAACGCTCCGGCGAACGGAGCCACGCCCACGCCGATCGCGGTTGAGGCCGAATCATCGAAGACCGTCGGGACGCCCGAGCAATCATTGGCCCCCGAACCGAAGTTGTCGCCGGCGCCGCCGCGGTTATTGGCGAGCGCGACCGCCGTTCCGTCCGGCCCGATCAGTGTCATCACCAGATCGCCATCGAAGGTGTGGTTCAGACGAACCTTGACATTGAGATCGGACACCGCGCCGACCTCGGTCACGTTGATCGGAATGTTCACCGTGCCGAGATCGGGAAGCGGAACCGGGGTATTGCCGCTGCTGTAGTTGGCGGTGAGCGTCACCACCGGCCTGCCGATCTGCAGGTTGAACGTTCTGGTCACTGTTCCAAGACTGCTGCTGATGGTCACGTTCACCGGCAACTGGGTTCCGCAGGCGGCGTCCGACGGAACGGTGAAAGGAACGCCTTGCAGCCCTGTCCCTCCGGCGGGAAGATCTCCGTAACTGATCGAACTCCCGCCATTGACCGAGACCGACACGTCCTTCGCCGGCAGGGAGCAGAACGGGTTGACGAGCGGAATGTTCAACGTCAGTGATTCGCCCGGATCGGCGTATCCGTCGGCCGGCGAGCAGGAATCGTTCGAGATCGTCACCGCGCCCAGATTGAGATTGGGCAGATCGAATGCCTCGACCACCGAGCTTGAGCTGGAAGAGATCGCCCTGGCACTATAACCCATTCCGCGGGCGGCGAATCCGGACCAGATGTCCTGTTCGTCCTCACCGTCGAAACCGGCACAACTCGCGGTGAGGATGGAATTGCGCCCGTCCAGCAAGGTTGGATTTACCGGATCCAGCTTCATGCCGTCGGTGACGAGCTGCAGCGTCCGCTGGTTGCCGTCGGCGAATCCCATGCGGTCGATGATCCGCGCGCGCATCTCCCACAAAACGGAACACCAGATCTCACCGGTGTTGTGCACCTCGAATGCGTTGCCGGAGCCGATCGGCCCGCGCGGGAAAGCGCCGTCGGTGAGGTTGATCTGAGTCGGATCGATGTCGGCGAACGTCATCGGATTGTGCGGCCTGCCGTTAGGACCGACCGTGGAGATCGTCGCGTAAGGGAATCGCCGAATTCCGTAGTAATAATTGTCAGTGAACCCGGCCACGATCTGAAGCGTCGACCATCCGCCCGCCGCATAAATCCCGTGGGGATCATCGCCGGGCTGAGCGAGCAGCGAGAGCGCGTAGAAATCCGACCACCCTTCGCCCATCCCTCCGGACATCGCCGTCCCCAGACCCGAGGCGTTACCGTGCAGGCGATTGGAGGTGCCGTGTGTCAATTCATGAAGGAGGATATCGTGATCGAGCCCCGATGACCGGTCCGGAGTCGGGCCGGTGAAGATATACATCTGCATCCGTCCTGATGACCCGTCAGGCGGGGTCCCGAAGTTGGCATTGTTGGTGCCGGAAAAGTCCTGCCCCTCGGCCAGAACCCGGTCATTGCCGAGTCCGCCTCGGCCAAAGTTGTCGGCCTGGAAGTTCCCGGCCGCTTCGGTGAACCCAAGCTGGTAGAGCCGGTCGTGATAGCGGTTGGCCCAGAAGAACATATTGACGACTTCGCCAAAACGGAAGGCGGCGAGAGTCGGGGCATCGCCCGGAGGCGGCAGGCCCGGCCCCGGATTGTAGGCGAAGTCGAAGACGCGATCGGGAGAGCCAAGGGGCCGCCCGTCGACATCGATGCCGTTCGGCGCAACCAGGTCCATCCCGGCGTCTACATTATTGCCGCTGGTCGTATTGACGCCGTCCGTGAGCCATCCCAGATTGTTGAACGCGCCCTCGCTGATCAGCGTGAATGACGTCCGGGGGATAGCCGCGCCTTGAATGCCGGATCCAGGCAACGCGGTGGTCGGAGAGAGCGGGGCCGGGCTGTCTCCATCATAGACCACGTAAGTCGCGGGCTGCGTCTGGTCATTGACGATGTTCTTCCGCCACAACACCTCGCCTTCTTCGGCATCCACCAACGTGTAGTAGGCCGGCGATTCCTGCCACAACACCATCGACCAGGCCAGAGTCGCGAGTCCCGCATCCAGAGGGAAGTACTGCAATCCGACCTTGATCTCGTCGGTGATCGGCCCGACGGGATGAAAGATGATCGTCCGGCCGTCCGGCGACGACTCTTTAACGGTCAAGTCGCTCTCGGTCAAATTGATGTCAACCGAGGCCGCGGCGGCCACCACGGCCTGGGCAGCGCTGATCCTCGGGGCAGTCGCCAGTTCCGCCTCCTCGGGTCCCCCGGCGAGCTCTCCCACCACCCGCACGAGTTCGCCGCGGCCGGTGAAGGCCGCCACCATCTCGCCACGGAAGACCTGCATCCCATTCCATTGCTGCTCCAGCTTGACCCACGCGAGCCTGCCGTTCGGATTGCTGTAATCGCTGGTCTTCCTGAGTCTCGCGACCTGCCGCGGGTTCATCCCGAACAGATCGGCATTGGCATTGATGAACCCTCTCATGATGTTCTCGCGGGGCTGCGACGAGAGCGGCATCAGTTGTTTACGGGCCTGACCTCTCACTTCGACAACTTCAGGAGAGTTGGTCAGACTGGAGAAGGTCGCTTCCAATCCCGAAACGCCCTTGGACTTTCGCTCTCTGGCGCTCGTCATCGACTGCTTGAGGGAGGCGTTCTTCTGTCTCTGCCTCGAAGAAAATTTTTCCAGGCGGCGCTCCAGCCTCAAGACCGCTTCTTTAGAGGTGGTGTCCCGAATGTCGAAGTTCTCTTTTTCGGGATTGCCGGCGGGGCCGGCCGCCTGCATCAAAAAACCAGGTAACAGCAATGAAGCCAATACTACGACAATAATGGCCACCAAAATCCATAGGGCGTTTCTCTGCATGAGATGTCTCCTTATTGGTTGGGGAAAGGGCCTGTCTAACGTTCAGCGTTAATGGTTACCACTGGACTGCTGGCAACGACCTTGAGAGCTTCAGCCGAGTATTTCGTCGAGGCAAAATGGAACTGTTGACTAACCAGGGTTCACGGCTGAGAGACGCTTAAGTGATAGATATACTCAGTTCTGCCTAATCTCCATCAGCCTTTCAGCTATTTGGGGCAATGTTCGCTTTTCACTCATTGAATGAAAAGATGACATTACCAAACAGCCGATGGTGATTGGCCGAAACTACATTGTCACTTCCTTACCTGCAGACTTGAGTTACGTATCTACCTACACTTACCACAAGCTTTCACTTACTTAAAGCCGGTTCCACAATTGAAATAGGCAACTGGCATTAAATTAATTTCAGTTTTTGGGAATGGCCGTGATCTGCCCAACCTGATTTTGGCCAGATGGCGTTGCCATCTTCGCCCGATTGAGTCGTTTGGCGATCTGTCAGGCAGGAGAGTTGTTCTTCGACCAATCCCAATAGATTTGACGGACGATCTCGGCGTCTTCGGGTTCGATCGTTACCTGTGGCGAGCAGGCGTGGCGCCTGGTCAGATAGCGATAGGCATAGCATCCGCTGCGACAGATGTCAGTCTGATCAGGTCAAACGTGAGCTTTCGGCTAGTTGTTAATTTCCTCATGATAAAAATCCAAACATCTCGCTGAAAGCTCACACGAGACCGAGCATACTTTATCAATCGCCAATTTTGATGATAAAAGCTTCATTGTAGGCGAAATTGAACCGGGGCGAATAGACTGTCTGGAAGGCCCCGGGTGTGACGGGGAAGTTGGGCGAGCTGGTTTGCCCGGTCACATAGACACTGCCAAACCTATCGATGGCGATGGACGCGCCGCGCTCAAAGCAGTTCCCGCCGAGATAGGTGGAATAGACCAGGCTGGCCCCCCAGGCGTCGAGCTTAGCGACGACAATATCACTGGGGGTATATACAGAATCAGGGGTGAAGAGCTGGCAATGTCCCCCCGGACTTTGTACCGACTGGATGGCATTTACAGTCGGAAAGTCGGTCGAGTCGGTATAGCCGGTGAGGTAAACATTACCTTGCGCATCAACCTTCAAGTCCCTGGCCTCTTCGTAATTGCTTCCCCCCAGATAGGTCGAATAGAGGATCGCCGATCCGATCTGGTCCAACTTGGCGACGTAGAAATCGGCGCCACCTGATAGTTTGGATTTCAAAGGATTGACCGTCGGGAAATTGAACGAGCGGGTCTCCCCCAGCAGATAAATATTGCCGGCCTCATCCAAGCTGATAGCCCGACCAAAATCATTGGCGCCGCCACCGAAGTAGGTCGAATAGACCAAGGCCCCGTTAGAATTAAACTTCGCCACGAACGCATCATAGAAGGAGTTTGAGTCGTCGTTCCCGGCGTTTGCCGCTTGCAGCGGATCGACCGTCGGAAAGTTTCTTGAACCGGTCACGCCGGTCACATAGATATTCCCGTAACGGTCTATCGCCAGGTCCTGACCGTCGTCGCCCCGGCTGCCGCCCAGGTAGGTGGAGAAGACGAGCGCCGATCCGTCCCCCTTCAACTTGACCACAAACGCATCCTCATCCCCGCCATAGGGGAAGCGTATACAAAATGGGATCGGGATGATACACGGGCTGGGGATACTGTCGGCATGAACCGGTTGGAATGCGTTGACTGTCGGGAAGTTGGTCGAGGTGGTGATGCCCGTCATCGAAATGTCGCCCTCCCGATCAACCTTTAGGCTCCCGTTATACTCGCTGCCGCTGCCGCCCAGATAGGTGGAGAAGATGAGCGCCGACCCATCGCCCTTCAACTTGGCCACAAAGAGGTCCCCGCCGCCGGCCAGGCCCGGTTGTAATGGATTGACTGTCGGGAAGTTGGTTGACGAGGTACTGCCTATCACGTAAACGTTTCCCTCCTCATCCACAGTAATGTCAGTGCCCGATGAGCCGCCGTCGCCGCCGAGATAGGTAGAGAAGACGAGGTCTGAACCCTCCGGATTGAGTTTGGTCACGAAGGCACTGCGTGCACCAGCGTTTTCAGCCTGCAAGGGATTTTTTGTCGGGAAATCCAACGAGTAGGTCTCTCCCGTGACATAGGCGTTCCCGGCGGCATCCACGGCGATGCCCTCAGCGTTCTCGTTATCGCCGCTGCCGAGATAGGTGGCGTAGCTCAGCACCGGATCGATCACCAGCGGTAGCGAACGATCATACTGCCCAATCTTAAAACTTACCTCTCCGTTCTTGGCCAGCGCGTATTGACTGGCTATCTCCTGCCTGCGGCCATTCACTTCCTGATAGACTACCGCCTTATGCTGCCGCACCTCGGCCTCGTCGGTATTCAGAATCAGATCTCCACTGTCGTCCACTCGGATCTGCCTGATTCCGTCGAAATCGAGCCTGATGACGTTCGGATCGGCGCCCGCCGCGACCACGAAATCGTATTCGAGCTGTCGCTGGTTGCCGTAGTAGATCAGGTCGATGCCGGGATAGACGTTCCGATAACGTACCTTTTCGTAGCTCGCCACGTTCTGACGCCATTTGCTCGGATCGTTACCGATCAGATAGTTGCTCCTGCCCGGGAGGGCCTCCGCTCCTTCAAGCTGCGGCACGGGGACGGCGCCTGAGAATTTCATCCGTATCAACGATTTGGACTCAGCGTCGGCCTTCGATCTGCTGTTCCTCAATGCCAGAACGGCTTCGGCCGAGGTCAGGAAGAGAGTATAGCCGCTGCCGTGCGAGAGAAATTTGACCTGAGAGTCTGTCTGACCGGCATTAGCCTCGAATCTCAATGGCAGTTTGCCGTACGCCTCACGGACGCGGGCTCTATTCCGCTCGTCGGTAACCGACGTCGTGTGCAGATTCGGTGAAATAAATAGTGAGCGCGGCTGGTGCGGTGTGTTGGTTGCTCTATCTAGACTGAACAAACCATTCAGGATCAAGGCGATCGAGATTGCAAGTCGAATCGTGTTTCCAGCAGACTTCATGAAATCTCCTTGGTCAAAAGTGAAATGAAGATCGACAGCCGGACCTTTGTATTTCGAGATTAGGTGCAGGTCGTGGCTGAATGTGTCGTTGGAAATGTCGGATCCGTTAGAAATCGTTAGATTCCCGGGGGTTGTTTGGCGAGCAGACTTCAGTGTGGGCTTTCGGCGCGGCGGGGCGGTAACCTCTCGCCAAGCGTGTAGACTCTCGTGTCGGGATGATAAATCTTCCAATCAAACCAGTAATCCTTCAAGGCCATGATCTTTTTCAATTGTTTTCCAGAAAGCGGGCCGCTGATCGCCTTGCCCGTGAAATCCCACGTGGTCGCGGTCTCAGCATCGATCAACTGCATCGGCGCGGCATCGGCTTTAACGAAAAACTCCAGCGTGCGCCCATCAACTGTCCGCTCAAAGGCGCGGACGGATTTACCGTCATCACCCAACACGATGAATATGGGTGTGACACCGCCGCCGTCGCCAATGCTGTCGAGGATCAGCCGTTGCGCACTCAGGGCGGGCAGCGGGTATGCCACGGCCTTGCCGTTGATCGCCAGCCCCGCAATCAGCATGCGCGGCGACAGTTTGTCATTTGGATTGACCGGCGTAACAACCCGGAGTTTGGCATAGCGCTCTTCCCAATCGGCGGCTTCATAATTCTGTTTCACGCGCTCCTCCGGTTTCAGGACACGCCCCTGCCCTCGTTCACGTTTCCAGAGAGCAAAAGTCAGTTCATCGTTATAAACCCCGGTCAGCTTCCTTCCCTTCAGCGGCCCGTGGATCGCTTCGCCCGACACCTGCTGCCACCAGGTCCCCGTCTCCTCATCACGCATAATGAAGTTTTGGTTGTTGATACCCGCCAGATGAAACGTCAACTTCTTTCCGTCAACTTCGGATTCCCACACCAGACCGGTGTGACAGAGCGTTCAGTATGTCACCGTGATCGGCTTACCTCCGACGACGTCATTAATGACATGGTGATAGGCCATCTGTCGCACGGGATAGGCGACCGCTTCGCCATTGGCTTCGACCGCCATGACCATATCGCTGTCGGCGACAAAGTCGGCTTCGACGGCGCGCACATAATCGGGATTCGGCAACGGATTGAACATCCACTCGAAATGATTCTGTCGCGCGAACCAGGTGACGGCGAGCAATGGCGCCAGCAGCGCCAGCAGCGCCAATCGGCTCCACCAGCGCCCGCCGAGCCAAAGCCGCACGCACAACGCGAGAAAGAAGACCGTCCCCATCACCGTCGCAATCGGGGACCAGCGACGCAGCCGGTAAGACCATTCAACGCCGGCGGCGGTCTGCGCCTTAAATGGCATGATCACGAAGACCGGGATCGCCACGATCGCCACCGTGACCGCGACGATCAGCAACAATAATAGCCATAACTTCCACCGCCCTGATCCGGCGGTCTTAGCCGGTTTATCTGATCCGATGTCCATTGCTGGTCAGCTCCTGTCTGATGAAGTTTCTCAAGACTCTCACCATACATCTCCCGGTAAATCTTGATTGTTTTATCTTCGAAAGGCAACAACAATTCAGAGGGTTGCGTTGGATTGTGGTCGAAACCAAATCGGGATCGCCTCCCATCTGTAAATTCGGACTTTTGGCGAGGGACCGGCGACAAGTATCACCAATCATCATCATTCACACTTCAGCACTGTCAGACGCCTGCAACGCCGGGAGCGCTCGATGAGAGGTTGAGATCCAGCGCAATAACGTTTAATTTCGTCAGGATGAAACAAATCCTCGTCATCGGAGCAACTGGTAACGTTGGGCGCCAGGTGGTTTCTCAACTGATCGCCACGGATGTCCGCGTCCGTGCCCTGGCTCGCCACCCTGATTCCGCCAATCTGCCCGCCCAAGTCGAGATCGTCTACGGCGATCTCACGATTCCCGAGACTCTTGACCGATCCCTGGACGATGTTGATGCGGTCTTCCTGGTATGGACTGCTCCTGCGAAAGCATTCGCCCCGGCCCTGGAGCGGATCGCGAAGCAGGTCTCGCGGCTGGTCTTTCTTTCCTCTCCCCATCAGACTGCGCACCCATTCTTCCAGCAACCAAACCCGCTTGCGACAATGTACGCGGAGTTCGAGCGACTGATTGAGGCCTCTGAACTCGAGTGGACATTCCTGCGGCCCGGAATGTTTGCGATAAATGCTCTGCTCTGGTGGGCACCACAGCTTCGTGCGAATGACGTCGTGCGCTGGCCCTACGCGGAAGCGCCAACCGCGCCGATCCATGAGCGCGATATCGCGGCGGTCGCGGTCCGAACACTTGATGAGGATGGCCACGGCGGAAAGGATTATGTGTTGACCGGGCCGGAATCATTGAGTCAGTTCGAACAGGTAGGCATCATCGGCGACGTGATTGGACGCCCATTGCTCTTCGAAGAAATATCTCCGGAGGAAGCGCGTCAAGAGTTGTTGACGGTGGGGCCTTTACCGGCCATAAATATGCTGCTGAACGCCTGGGCAGCCGCAATCGGCCAGCCGGCATTTGTGACATCCGCGGTCGCAGAGATTACCGGAACACCGGCGCGGACATTCCGCGATTGGGTAATCGATCACGCTACCGAGTTTAGGCGATGATTCGGCCAGATCTCTGCGCAGTGACTTCCGTCTAATGATGCCCAATCGCCATCATCAATTTGTTTTTCTGATATTGCCAGGGTCACACGCATTAATTTACAATTGTCTTACATTGCCCTCGGAGAGAACACAACTTTGGGATTTGTTCATCAATAAGTTGCCCGCGTTGCCGGACCAAGCGGAATATTTGGCCCGTTTTCGATGATTTTTGCGCAATCTGAAATGGACAACTTTTTGAAACTAGACCGGAAGTGAAAGCGGTTACGCATAATCGGTATCTCTGTTAAAAAGCTACGCATTAGTATATCTAATTAAGACTCATTGTGATCAAGCCCCGACCATCAAGGCCCCCAACGATCCCAGGGACTCATAGAAAATAGAGAGCGGTTCTATTCTGATTTTCTATTTGTCCTCGCGATATTTATGAGTTCTTAAACTTACTCCAGCCGCATCCTCGATCAGCATTGCCTCAAACCGGAGAGGATTGGGGAAGAGTAGTTACCTGCTTGCGCCACAAAAAGCACTACCCTTGGACGCAAGTACATCCGTAGGAGATTTACATGCAGAAGTACATAATCAGAGTCCTTTTTCTATTGATGACGCTGGGTTTAGGTGCTTTCCCTGTCTGGGCTCAGGCAGAGGGTTCGTCAGCGGATCTTACCGGCCTGGTCTTTGACTCAGCTAAATCCGGCATCGGCGGGGCCGTAATTACAACGGTCAATCTGGACACGATGTTGTCGCGGACAACGACGACCGATTCGAATGGAGCGTATCGTCTCCCACTGCTTCAACCCGGTGACTATGAAATAAAGGTCAAGGCTGAGGGATTCAACTCGCAGGTCAAACGGGGCATTACGCTGACTGTTGGACAAACGGTGGCAGTCAATTTTGAGTTGACTCTGGGGATCAAGACTCAGGTTGAGGTGATTGCAGTTGAAACGCCTCTGATCGAAACTGAGCGGACGCACCAAGCCGCAACCATCACCCAGAGACCGATCAACAATCTGCCGATCAACGGGCGCAATTTCCTGGATTTTGCCAAGCTGACGCCGGGTGTGGTCGAAGAGAGCCCGGAAGTAACAAAAATCTTGATTCCCCAACTTCAGACATCCGGTCTCTCATTCGCCGGACAGAATGGGCGTTCCAACAACATTCAGATCGATGGCGTGGACCAGAACGA
>DATEFT010001010.1:0-6272 GCA_035280505.1 Blastocatellia bacterium
ACTGTCTCTAGACTTCCTTCGTGAGGCCCTACTTAAACTGCGGCGCGGCCACCAGGATTCCGCCGAAGAGCAGGAAGGCCAGCAACAGGGTCCAGATCACGTTGAAGGCCTGCGCCAGCGTAAAGGCCAGGGCCGGCCGGCCTCCCTCCAACCCGATCAGATCGGCGAACCGGGTCTCCAGCCCGATCGAGGTGAAAGCCAGCGCGAACCAGATCGTTCGCAATCCTCCCAGCAAGCCCTTCGTCTCTTTGACCAGGGCCGGGCTCAGGACGAATGAGAAGATCAGCGAGGCGACGATGAACCCGATCACGAACTTGGGAAACCGTTCCCAGATCACTTTGAAGCTCGGGCGATCCTGGTGGGCCGGACTCTTCTTCATCGTCCACCAGAGCGAGAGCAGGAAGGCCGCGCCCCCGATCAACACATTCTGCGAGAGTTTGACGATGGTTCCGGCTTTGACGGCCTGCTCGCCGATCAGGGCTCCGGCCGCAACCACCGACCCCGTGGTATCGAGCGTCCCACCCAACCAGGCGCCGCCCACCACCTCGGGAATGTGGAGTTGCCGCACCAGCCACGGCTGCAGCACGATCATCGGGACGGCGACGATCAGGACCAGCGAAGTGACGTAGGAGAGCTTCTTGCGGTCGCCCTGAATGGCGCCGCTGGCCGCGATCGCCGCCGACACTCCGCAGATCGAGACGGCGCTGGAGAGGATGACCGCAAATTCGTCGTCCACCCGCAGCCACTTGGCCAACCTGAAACAGACGAACCAGACGGTCGTCACCACCAGCAGGGCTTGAACGATGCCCAGCAGGCCGGCCTGCAGGATCTCCTGAAACAGAATGCCCGCCCCCAGAATCACCAGACCGGTCTTGATGAAATATTCGGTTCGGACGGCCTCTTTCAGCCACTCGGGCACTCCGACCGTATTGCTGATCAACAGTCCGAGCACCAGCGCGAAGATGACGTATTCCAATCCCCAGTAATTGACCGACGCATTGCCGGCAATCACCTGCGCCACCCAGCTCAACGCATAGACGAACGGGAAAGCGGCCAGATATTTGAGAGCGCTCTTGCCCATCAACACGATTCCGACCAGCGACAGGACGAGATACAACAAGCCCACCTTCACCGAAGCCCACAGATTGGCCAGACTCAAGACCTTGCTCGTCAGCCCCGCCGTGTCCTTCCAGGCATAGACGGGCAACTGCGGCCTCAGGCCGGCCAGCACCAGGATGATGACCGTCACCCCCAACGCAACCGCCAGCCAGTCTTCACCTCTCCAGCCGGTGGTCGCGGGTGTCGCGGGTGTCGCGGGCGCCGAGGTCGACGGAGTATTCAGCTCCGCATAAGTTTCCGACATGTCGTGCTCCTCTCATTGACGGCATTGATAGATTGATACTTTCAAACTCCCAGTAAATTAGTGGGCATTCTAGTCACGGCTGTTACCGGTGTCAAGGAGCGGATGCTCAAATCGCGAAACCCGCGGCGTCACGGGTCTCGCGATTCGAATCGTGGGATTCTCCGGATTTCTCCTGACTTCGTCTAGGCGATGCGGGTGCAGACGGACTTCACTTCGGTATAGAGTTCAAGCGCCTCTTTGCCCATCTCGCGGCCCCAGCCGGACTGTTTGTACCCGCCAAAAGGCATGGCGGCGTCAAAGATATTGTAGCAGTTAACCCAGACGGTTCCGGCGCGCAGTTCGGCGGCGAGCCGGTGGGCTTTGCCGATATCCCGAGTCCAGACTCCGGCGGCCAGACCGTAGATGGTATCGTTGGCGGCCGGAAGAACGTCCTGCGGATCTTTGAAGGGGGTCGCCACGACGACCGGGCCGAAGATCTCTTCCCGCACGACCTTCATCTCCGGTTTCGTATCGACCAGCACGGTCGGCTGGACGAAGTACCCCGTGTCGCCGATCTTCTTTCCGCCCGCGAGGGTTCGCGCGCCCTCCGCGACGCCGGATTCGAGGTAGCCACAGACGCGGCTCAACTGTTCATCGGAGACCAGGGGTCCCATCTGAGTCGCCGGATCCAGGCCCGATCCGACTTTGATCTTCTGCGCCTGCTGTGCGATCCCTTCCGTGACCCGGTCGAAGATGCTCTGCTCGACATAGAGCCGCGATCCGGCGCAGCAGCACTGGCCATGGTTGAAGAAGATGGCGCTGGCCGCCCCGGGGATCGCCCGCTCGACATCGGCGTCGCTAAAGATGATGTTCGGAGATTTGCCGCCCAGTTCCAGGGTGACCTTCTTCAGGTTACCGGCCGCCGCCTGCAGGATCAGCTTGCCGACTTCGGTCGAACCGGTAAAAGCGACCTTGTCGACATCCGGGTGAGCGGCCAGCGCGGCGCCCGCGGTCTCGCCGAACCCGGGGACGATGTTGACGACGCCGTCCGGGATTCCGGCTTCCGCAATCAGTTCGCCCAGTTTGAGCGCCGTCAGCGGAGTCTGTTCGGCCGGTTTCAGCACGATGGTGCAACCGGTGGCGAGCGCCGGCCCCAGTTTCCAGGCCGCCATCAGCAACGGAAAATTCCACGGAATGATCTGACCGACCACGCCGATCGGCTCACGAAGCGTGTAGGCCAGATACTGGGCGCCCGGAGTGTAAGGCACGGAGATCGGAATCGTCTGGCCTTCGATCTTGGTCGCCCATCCGGCCATGTAGCGGAAGAGATCGACCGCGAGCGGAACATCCGCCGCGCGGGAGACGGTCAGCGGTTTGCCGTTATCGAGCGTCTCCAGCATGGCGAACTCTTCGGTGTGCTGTTCGATCAGATCCGCCAATCGCCAGATGGCCTTTCCCCGCTCGGAGGCCGTCATCCGGCGCCACGGCCCGCCGTCGAAAGCGGCGCGCGCCGCGGCGACCGCGCGATTGATGTCTTCCCGGTCGCCTTCCGCCACCTCCGCCAGGACGCTGCCCGTCGCCGGGTTGAAGGTCTGAAACGTCTTCCCGGAGGCCGACGCGACCCATTTGCCGTTGATCAGCATCTTCCGCGGCTCGGCCACGAAGGACTGAACTCGTTGTTCAGCCGAGATCTCTCTCTGCGTGGTACTCATATCGATATCTCCTTGATCAGTTGCCGACGATAATTTCGCCTGACCCCATCAGAGCGGTCGCAGGCGACGTGTTTGATCGGTTGATTGCAACCCATCACGACACTGCCATCCGATGCTCAATATACTAACGCCGCCGGCCCCCGCGGAAAAGGATCGCGCCACACGATGCGCGCCCCCGCCGACGGCGCGGAACGCGCCGCGGCCGCGGACTGACGGTACTAGCTCCGAAATAACATCGTTGTACTTATAAAAGAGTAACTGGCGGGTAGCTCACCTGTCCCGCAGAGTAACTTAAGTTACATTCAACCTGGGTGAAAACATGCTTAATCAGCGGCACCCAATCATTACAACAACTCAATGATTACAATAACTAAAGGTCATTTTCTAACAAAGTATTGCAATCGGCCGGAATCATGCTACACTCAACCTAATTTTCAGCCAGCGAAACTCCAGGAGGATGTTATGAAATTAGACGGTACGTGGATCGCTAGGTATGCGATTAGGCGGCCGCGCTTTATAAACGACGCGAGCGGCGAGGACAAAGCCGCCACGGTCATTTTTAAAGACGGCAAAATTTCGGGTAACGATATTTTTGGGTTCGAGTACAGTGGAGAGTTCTCACTGGACGGTCAAGCCGTAAAGGCGCTCGTCATTGCGACCCCCAATAAGCCCGGCGCAGAATCTATTCTGTGCGATGTCAATGGGAGGCGCCTTACTGAAAAGTACCATGTGTCCCTGGAGGGCTACTTCGGTAGCGCGAACCGCTTTTCAATGACTGGCCGACTGATTGAAAACCGAGCTCAGGAGGTCGTGATTAACTTTACCAGAGAAGAATAGATCCAAGCGAATCGCTTGGTGAGCGACTCTGTTAAATATTTTCTGAGATTCATCTCTTAACCGCGAAATACGCGAAACACGCGAAATTCGGTTGTTCAGCGTGTTTAGCGTATTCCGCGGTTTATTCGTTTCTAATAAGGGCACCGGGCGTCCATGCTCCCGAAAAAAGGCCGGATGGTCGTCCCGCAGGGGACGGCCGGGTACATCGGATCGGCGTTCACGGGCTCGCAGAAGAAAGTTCCATCGCTGCTCGCCGTCACGATCCCCTCAAGGGGATAGGTCAACTCAAGGATATGAAGATTCCAGTGAACAATCAGCGTGCAGGGAGCCCCCACGGTCGCCCCTCTCACCGTCAAGACGAATAACGGCAAGATCATCATCACGACAAACAGTAATCCTCGGATCTTATGGATCATAACTGAATCATCCTCCTCTTCCGTTTTGTGCGGGATTCGGTGAAACGTATCGGGACCGCGAGCAGCGTCAGATCGAAAAGCGATCGGGGATAATACGTAGGGACGGGCCTGGGCCCTCTTCGTCGCCGGATGCCCGACGGCCGTGGTCAGCCAATGGAAGGTCGAGTCGTCCAGCACGACCGCCCTGATGATCGAGTTTCATAAGAGTGACAAGACCAGATTCGTGAAACCGGAATCGAGTTCAGCGCTTTCGACGGCGGAGGCCATGAGACAAGCTTCAATGAAGCTGATGAAAGATCCTCGATACCATCACCCATTCTTCTGGGCCGGATTCATCGTGGTCGGCGATGGAAGATAGGGCTCGGTTGTCAAAAAAGACGAAGGACGCGGAATCTCCGTCGATCTCGCGTCCTTCGTCTTTTGATCAATAACGCGCGCCGGCTAGAAGAACTTGCCGAAAGCGAAGTAGATCTTGCCGCGTCCATCTTCGCCCAGACTGCCGACCGTCGAGAACGGCCCCAGGATCGTATCGACGATCAAGCCGGTGGAGATCGTCTGGTGGTATCGCCGTCCGGCGAAGTTGGCGCCGATTCCGCCGTAAGCTCCGCCGACGTCGTACCAGCTCCCCAGATAGACCTTGCCGCCCGATAACGGCGGCAGTTGAAAAATCTGGTGCAGATAACCGCTGGAGGCCAGGAGGTACTGGTTGCCTCGAAACTCGTCCCGATTGTAGGCTCCCAGCCGAAACGGCCCGCCCAGCACGAACTGTTGCGTCCCGATGTACTTCCGGCTGAACGAGAGGCCGCCGGAGCCGACCACAAAGACGACGCCGGATTTGGTGACTGGATGAAAGACCGAGAGTTTGGTCTCGGCCTGTCCCAAACCGGAGGGCGCATCCGGAGCGTCGAAGAACCAGCGCCCCTCGGTGGTCCACCGGAGGCCCCGGGTAGGAATCGTCGCATTGTCCTGCCCATCGAAGGTCCATCGCACGCGCGCCATGCTGACGGCCCCGCTGACGAACGGCGCGACCGTGGGATCGCCGGCCCGGGGTTTGGCGCCCAGATGGCCGATCTCATACCCGAGCCGAAATTCGCTGCGGTGCGTCAGAAAACCCATGTCGAAACCGCCGCCATATCTCTCGGTTTGACGTTGGGCCGAACGGAACGTTCCCGTGAACAGGTCCTGGCGTTCACGCCGATAACTGAGATGCGGAGCGACGAAGAACCCGCTGCTGCCGATCGGCACGAAGTATTCGGAGGCGAGCAGGTTGCTGATTCCGAACTTGATATCCGATCTCCACTCCGCTCCCTCGAGGCCCATGTCATAGACCGTCAACCGCGACCCGATCGAGAAATTGATCTCATCGATATTCGAGCCGTCGACTTCGATCCCGAAGTTCAACGTCGGCGGGCCGTAATATTTGGGATTGGCTCGAATCAGCAGGAGGTTCCGATTGGGCCCCGGCCGGTTCGGCAGGACGCTATACTGCAGGCTCTCATATCGCCCCTGGCCGGTGATCCGGCTCAGGTCGTTCTCCAGTCTCTGAGGCTCCAGCGGACGCCCCACATACTCACGCAACTCTCGCTTCAGCCGCTTCTGCGCGCCGGGGCCGACTCCGGTGATCTCCAGGTCGGTGGGAACCGGGACCGCGGTTCGGATCCTGGCCTTCCGTAGCTCCACATACTCATGCCACTCGGCATCGTCGAGAGCGAACTTCTTCAAGAGCGTCGCCCGCCGTTCAGCGGCCTGGTAGCCGAGATCGACCAGCGTATCGACCGCCGAATAGTCCAGGATCGAGCGGTTCCCCAATTCGGGCGTGATCGTGATATCCGCCAGCCGCAGATTGCGCCGATCGTTCTCGACCAGCATGACGGTCATGGACTGCGAGAGCACCCCCGGCAGCGATTGGATCGACTTCAAGCCGTCGAGGGTCGCGCCGACATCCACCGCGATCACGACATCGGG
>DATEFT010001011.1:0-5513 GCA_035280505.1 Blastocatellia bacterium
AAAGGAGAGGCGAAGGATGGAAGGAGAGACGAACCGCGAAAGACGCGAGAGACACGAAATCATCAATCTTTCGTGTCTCTCGCGTCTTTCGCGGTTTCAAATAAAAATATCAGGATCTCAGCTCCAGGCCGCACTGGCCGAGCACATCCGTCGAGATGATGGTCTGGTTGCGTTCGGGCCCGGTCGAGATGAACGCGAAGGGAGCGCCCGACAACTGAGAGAGGCGCTCGACGTACTGGCGCGCGCGCTCGGGCAGATCCTCAAAGCGGGAGAGGCCGGCGGTCTTCTCTCTCCAGCCGGGCATGGTCTCATAGACCGGCTCGGCCGAAGCCATCTGGTTGGCGTCGTAAGGAACGGAATCCATTTCGCGCCCATGAATGCGATAGGCGACGCAGATCCGGATCTCGCTCGACTCATCCAGGACATCGAGTTTGGTCAGGGCCAGGGCGTCGAGTCCGTTGATCATGACCGAGTAACGCGCGACGACGGCATCGAACCAGCCGGTGCGGCGCGGGCGTCCGGTGGAGGCCCCATACTCGCCGCCCAGTTCGCGGAGGCGCTGGCCGGTCTCGTCGTTCAACTCGGTCGGGAAGGGCCCGCCGCCGACGCGGGTCGTATAGGCCTTGATCACGCCGATCGTGCAATCGATCAACGAGGGCGGAATGCCCGCGCCGGTGCAGGCGCCGCCGATCGAGGAGTTCGAGGAGGTGACAAACGGATAGGTGCCATGATCGATGTCGAGCATGGTCGCCTGGGCGCCTTCGAGCAGGAGCGCTTTGCCGTCCCGCGCGGCCCGGTTCAGGATGAAGGTGGTATCCACGATGTGGGGCGCCAACAGCTCGCACCACCGCAGCCCGTCCGCGACCAGTTGTTTCTCGTCGATCAGGTCGCCGCCCAGCATGGCGATCAGGCGATTGGCCTGTTTCGTGCTGTTGGAGAGCTTCTCCGCGAGGGTGCTCGGATCGCCCAGATCGCCGGCTCGCAATCCGCGCCGCGCCATCTTGTCCTCGTAGGCCGGCCCGATGCCGCGCATGGTCGTGCCGACCGCATTGCCGCCGCGGCTGGCCTCCATCGCCCGATCGAGCGCGACGTGATAGGGCAGGATCAGATGCGCCCGGTTACTGATCAGCAGGTTATGGGGACCGACCTCGACGCCTCGGCTCTGCAGCTCGCCGATCTCCGCCAGCAAGGCTCGCGGGTCGACCACCACTCCATTGCCGATGACGCAGGTCTTGCCGGGATGGGTGATGCCCGAAGGGATCAGGTGGAGCACGAATTTGTGATCGACGCCTTCACGGCGAATGATCACGGTATGGCCGGCGTTGTGACCGCCCTGATAACGCGTAACGTAATCGAAATGCGGCGCGAGCAGATCGACGATCTTTCCCTTCCCCTCGTCTCCCCACTGAGCGCCGATGATTGCCAGATTCATAGATTAAATCAGGTTTCAGATCTCAGATTCAGACCGCGGAAGACGCAAAACACGCTGAATCAGCTATTGCTTCGCGTCTTTCGCGGTCGATTTTTTGAAATCCGAAGCCTGTCAGTGCTTCTTATTCTCCAGATACTTCTCGACTGAGACGGCCGCTTGAACTCCGTCGGCGACGACATTCGCCAGTTGATAGATCGGGCGCACACAGAGATCGCCGGCGGCGAAGAGTCCGGGGACGCCGGTCTCCATCAGCTCGTTGACGATCACGCGTCCCTGGTCGTCCAGCTTGGCCAGGTCCTTGACCAGATCGGAGTTGGGCAGCCATCCGATGAAGACGAAGACGGCCTTGACGGGAATCTCCTCGACCTGATCGGTGTCGACGTTCCGGACCCGGATGCCTTCGACCTCCTTATCTCCGTGGATCGCTTCGACCACCGAATTCCAGACCGGCCGCACCTTGGGATCGTGCAGGTACTGCTCGACCAGAATCTTTTGCGCGGTGAAATGGTCGCGACGATGGACCGAGACGATGTTGGAGGCATAGCGCGTCAGAAAATGGCCCTCTTCGACGGCCGAGTTGCCGCCTCCGACGACCGCGACCGGCATGTTGCGGAAGAAGGCTCCGTCACAGGTCGCGCAGACGCTGACGCCGTTCCCGAAGAGTTTCTCGTACCCGGGAACCGGCAGCCGGCGAGGGTGGCGTCCCATCGCCAGGATCACGGTCCTGGCCGTCACCTGCGAACCGTCGCTCAACCCGATGGTGTAGGTCTCGTCCTCGTTCCGCGTGAGCGAGTCGCCCCCGGTCCCGATGCGAATTTCAGCTCCGAACCGTTGCGCGTGTTTGAGAAAGGCCTGCGCGAAATCATAACCGGAGATGCCGTCGGCAAAACCGGGATAGTTATCGATCGCGGCTGAGAGCGCAATCTGACCACCCGGGACCTGCCGTTCAAGGACCAGCGTTTTGAGCAGCGATCTTCCGGTGTAGACGGCGGCGGCGAGCCCGGTTGGCCCGCCGCCGATGATGATCACATCATAATCTGTTGACATAGCACGATCACTTGGCCCGCGGCTGACGCCGCCCGGCATTAGAGCATTCGAGGTTGTTTGAATAGATGAAAATTGATTGCTGCTGGCCTGATCCTAAGCCAGTCTCCTTTCGATCATCTGTGAAATCGACTCTTTGGCATTGGCCGGAACTCCGACATGGCGGTCAACCTCCTGGCCATGGTGGAACAGGATCAGAGTCGGAATACCGCGAATCCCATACTTCGCCGGGCTCTCGATATTCTCATCGACATTAATCTTGACGACCTTGGCTTTGCCCTGGTACTTCTCGGCCACCGCTTCGACGGTCGGCGCCAGCATCCGGCAGGGACCGCACCAGGCCGCCCAGAAGTCCACCAACACTGGCGTACTAGCTTTGAGAACTTCACTCTCCCAGTTCGTATCGGTCACTTCAGCAACAAATTCACTCATTGCACTCTCCTTCCGAGTTGATTCACCAGTAACCCTGGCGTCCGCGGCAAGGAGGGTCGATCGGACGATCCCTGCCGCCGCTGTGAGCTCACCATTATACCACGTCCGGGAAGAGGACGCGGCCGGACCCGGTGGCCCGCTAACCCTTCCGGGCGGCAAAACGATGATAAGCATCGAGATAGCTGTGGGCCGCCCGTTCCCAGGAAAAATCGGCATGCATGCCGTTGTGTTGCAGTCTCCGCCAAACATCCCGATCATAATAGATCATCAACGATTCGTAGAACTTCTCCATTAATCGCTCGGCCGAATAGTCGTGGAACTTATAACCGTTCCCTGATCCCGCCGTCCGATCGAAATCCTGAATCGTGTCCTCCAGGCCGCCGACGCCCCGGACGATCGGAACGGTCCCATACTTCAGACTGTACATCTGGTTGAGACCGCAGGGCTCGTAGGCCGACGGCATCAGGAAGAGATCCGCGCCCGCCTCGACCTGGTGCGCGAGCGGGTCGTGATACCCGAAATAGACGCCGACCTGCTGCGGATGGCTGTCGCGCACGTACTGAAAATAGCCCTCGAAGCTCTGGGCGCCCGCGCCGAGCAGCACGAAGTAGGCCCCGGACTCCACCATCCGCCAGACGGCGTGGGCGATCAGATCCAGGCCCTTCTGGGCGGTGAGCCGCGAAACGACGGCCACCAGCGGCTGATCCAGATCCACGGGCAATTGGTAGCGGTTCAAGAGGTCGCGTTTGCATTCGACCTTTCCGCTCAAATCATGGGCCGAGTACCGGGCCGCCAGATGCGGATCGATCTCCGGATTCCACTCCTGGTAGTCCACGCCGTTCAGGATCCCGACCAGGTCCTGGCTGCGCGATCGCAAGAGCCCGTCGAGCTGGTTGCCGAACTCCGGCGTTTGAATCTCCTGCGCATACCGGGGACTGACCGTGGAGAGCCCCGTCGAGAAGTAGAGCCCGGCCTTGATCGCGCTGGCCGTGCCGTGAAACTCCATGCCGTACTGGTAGACATCCCAGGTGAAACCGAAGCGCGGCAGCAGATTCGGATCGAAGCAGCCCTGATAGGCCAGATTGTGGATGGTGAAGAGCGTGGCGGTCCGGGCGAAGAAGGGGTCGTGCGCATAGACCGTCGCCAGGTAGGCCGGGATGAATCCCGTCTGCCAATCGTTGCAGTGAAAGACCTGGGGCGGGCCGCCGATCCGCTTGCTCAACTCCAGCGCCGCGCGGCTGAAGAACGCGAACCGGACGGCGTCGTAATCGCCGCCCGCGTAGATGTATCCATGTCCGAAATATTCGGCGTAATCGATGAAATAGATCGGCGCGCCGTCCAGAAAGTAGCGCCACACGGAAGCGGTCCGGACGGCCCCATCGAACGGCACCTGCAGATCGGTCATGATCAGCTCGCCGGCCCCCTCGCCGATCACATCGCCCTGATGCCGGCCCAGCCCGGAATAGCGCGGAGTGATGACGCTGATATCGCACCCGACGCGCGCCAACGATTTGGGCAGCGCGCCGGCCACGTCGGCCAGGCCGCCGGTCTTCGAATAAGGCACGACCTCGGATGAAACTAGTATGACACGCATCGACCTCGGAGCCTCTCAGAGATTATGAACTGCCAATCACTTCTACAATCGCCACTTCCGACCAACGAACGCGAGATACTAAGATGCGTATTAAACCTTGTCAAGAAGCGAGAAAAGATGAAAATAGGGATTAGCATAACTCGGAGTCCTTGTATTAATATGGACCTCACAGAGGTAAAGATCCACCCGGAAAGACCGGACTAACGCAAATCAGTCATCAGGAGAATCTATGCTTCGAACTCTGAGAGTCGCACTACTCTGCCTCGCAGTGCTTGGCCTATCATCGACGTCCGCCCGCCACCAGTCTCCAGCACAGGCCCAGGCACAAATACAACCGGCTTCATCTACAGTTCCGTTGCTCGACCCCGAGATTCAGACCAGGATCCGCAAGGCCGGAATGGAACAATCGAGCGTCATGCGAACCCTGCACTTTTTGACCGATGTCTATGGTCCACGATTGACCGGCTCGCCCAACCTCAAGGCCGCGGGCGAATGGGCGATCAAACAGATGGCTGACTGGGGACTCGAAAACGGCCACCTGGAACCCTGGGAGTTCGGGCATCCCGGCTGGGTCAACGAGCGGTTGACCGCGCATCTCGTGGCTCCGATCAAAGAGCCCCTGATCTGCGAGACGCTGGCCTGGACGCCGGGCACCAACGGTCCGGTCTCGGCTCGCGTCTATCAACTGGTCCCTCCGGCCAATCCGACCCGCGAAGAGCTGACGGCCTTTCTGAACGGGGCCAAAGATCAGGTCAAGGGCCGGATCGTGATGGTCGATCGACCGCTGACCATCGGGGTCAACTTCAATCCCCCGGCCAAACGCCGGGACGATCAGGCGGAACGGGCGCGTTATGCCGCCAGCAACTCACCGTACCCGGCGCCCTTCGCCGGCGCGCAGCCGCCGCCCAATCCGTCGCCGGGCCAACCGCAAAAACTGAGCCCGCGCGAGCTGAACGAACAGATCGACGAATTTCTCCGCGCGAACGGCGCCCTGGTCAGGGTCAACGACGG
>DATEFT010001012.1:0-14430 GCA_035280505.1 Blastocatellia bacterium
GTCCGTGATCACCTGATTGCCCGTAGCATAGTTCGAGGCGATGGCTGGAGCCATGTTCACCACATAATTATGGGTCGTGAGGCTGCCGTCTCCGGTCGAAAGCTCGATCCCGAAGGAGGTGCCCCCCTCGCTCGAAGCGCCGAAACGCTGGGTCGGGCCGAGGATGATGTTGTCCCGGACGGTCGCGCGCAAGCCGCCGAAGGCCAGCGAGAGACCCATGGTATCGCAATTATATCCGTATCGGGCGGCGCAGGAGTTGTCCTCGGGCTGACCGATATTGCGCCAGTCGGCCAGGTAGTTCCCGATGACCTCCGCGTCGTCGACCAGGCTCTGAATCTCGATTCCCATGCGAGATAGTTTGAGCCCGACGTTGTAGTTGAATTGAGCCCCGGAGTAACGGGTCTCACCCCAGGAGGCGGTATGGAGACACTGACGGATGTTGTAGCAATAGTTCCGATTGAATCGGAGATTGGTGATCTCTCCCCACAAATCCGCGCCGTGCGAATCGGGCGAGTTCTCGAAGATGTTCTCCGAGATCTCGGCGTCCGCCAGTCCCAGCGAACAGAAGACGTTCACTCGTTCGAAATGGGTCGTCACCCGGCCCGTCGCCATGAACTCGGCCGGAAAGTCGCGAAAGATGTTCTCCCGAATCGTCACCCGCCGATGCGGCCCCGATTCGAGAAAGATTCCGCCGCCTTCAAAGACCAGGCCCTGAAACGAAATGCCATCCATGCTCCGGCGCGTGACGAAGACGAAGAAGCCCCTCTTCTCGACCGGATGGGTCGAGAGAATGCTTCGCCCCCGCTCGCCGAGCATCGAGCAGGAGGTCTTGAGGTCGAGCGATCTGCTGACCAGATAAGTGCCGGCCGGAAAATAGACGGTCCCCCCGTCCGGGCATTGCTCGATGATCGCCTGCAGGTTGTCCGTATCGTCGGCGGAGTCGTCGGGCCGGACTGAAAGAGAGCCCATGTTGGTAACATCGAGCACGTCACCGGGCGCCGGAACGCGCATCGCAACGGACTCCGAGTGCGCGGTCGCCGCAGGGCAGAACAGACTCGGAGTAAGAGCTAGTGGGATCAGATACTTCGTCAAATTCAAAGATTGAAAGATATGGTGCATAACACAGAACAAGTCCACCGCCCGGCACTCACACGAATGCCGGGCGGCTCTTGGTTGGACTTCTACTCCTTAATTTGGATTTTGAACTTGGATTATCCGTAGGAACATAACTTCACGGATAATTTTATAAGGTTTTATGCAGCCGGTTCAACCCGTTCAATTTATTCCTCCTGCCTCGGCTCGTGTGGAAACATTTGGCGATGAGTACACACGCGCCGGTCAGCTACATCAACTCATTGGAGAAGGAGCGGCCGACTGGGAGTTTGGCCAGTTGCACTTTGCAGATCTCCGGCACTTTCTGCACGAATTCCCGGATTTTTCCAGGGCCTTCTGATCGATCTCCAGATCGAGCTGCCCGGATTGGTGTGGTCGGAGTTGGGTTGGCGATGCGCTCCGGTCGAAAGACGGCGCGGGTTCGCGGTGCTCTCTGGCGCCGCCTGTCTAGTATTCCCGATTCACCTACTGCGGGTCGCGAATGATCTGGTAATCGACGGACCGAGGCCCAGAGCGTACGGTCCACCCTCGGGCAACCGTCACCGTCCAGCCGTCGCCCGTGAGGGTGGTGCCTTCAATGCGAACTGGGCCGGGCCGGTTTCCGCGACGAAGCGTATGCGGTCGGGGTTCTCTTGCCAAAGTGAGAGGTGACCGACAGCGAAAAGCTCGACCTGATTCTTTTGAATCCAAAGGCGAATTCTTCCATTCACATCACTTGCTCGATCGCCTCGGCCGCGACGCCGACGCGAAGATCGGCGTCGGCGTCGAAAGCCAGTTTTCCGGCCGGTTTCAGGTACCCGGCAACTTATACGCCCTGCCATCTGTTTACACCTTGGCGGCCCTATCGTTAGGATTCCAGGCGGCTTCCCTTTACAATAACGTCTCCTGCTTTGGGTCTCATCAGCGCAGTGCTCGCTGCCGATGTCGTCATTAATCGTCATCTGTGGTGGAATAATCCCCAGAGCCCAACCGACACACTATTGGAGTATCAATCGATGCCTAGAACCAGGAGAAATGAATTATCTGAGTTGATTCGCCTCGCCCTAATCGGCCTCGACGCGCAGATCGTGGAGTTACAAGGGAAACGCGTACAACTGGCGGCGATGGCCGATCAGCGATCCACAGTCACCGCTGCGGAAACAGCAGCGCCAAGCAAGCGGCGCAAAGTTTCGGCTGCAACGAGGGCGAGAATCAGTGCTGCCGCGAAGGCGCGCTGGGCAACGAGGAAGAAGGCGCAAGCAAAAAATACAAAACCGATAGCCAAGAAAGTGCGGGTGAAGGCTAAACCTTAATAAGCCCGGCCATACTTACTAAGGCGAAGAAATCTTCAGATGAACACTCTTCCGGAAGGCAAAAGCTTTCGGTCATGGCATCAAGCATGGGACGGTTGATGACTTTTCTGGTCAAGTGCCCGGATTTCTGCCGCTGCGCTCCAGTCGAAAGACGGTGCGGGGTTGCTGCGCTGGCGCCGCTTCCGGTTCCATCGCTCCACTCCCAGTCCCATTCACCGGATGGGAGCTCTCCCTTCCAGGGAGGATGAATCCGTTCGATGGCAAATCGCCCTGTCAATGGGCGATTGCCGAAGGGAGACGATTTTTGATGAAGTCGATTCCACCGGCGGCTGATGTCGCGAGCTTGACGAAGCGATCCAACATCGAATTGATCTGTTCAGGAACCTCGACCGGCGAAAAATGCCCGGAACCGATGGTCTGTCCGGTCATGAGCTGCGGGCAGTGGCTTCGCAGCCGGGCGAGATCGGCCAGTGGATGTGCGGCACTCAGGTAGGCCATGGGTACTTTGCAGGCTTCCACTGCGGCAGTACAGTCATAGTCGAACAAATGCCCGCGAAATGCCGCCACGGCTACGTGCTGAGGAGTGCGACTCATTCTCTGCAGCAACTCAGCTTTGCGTGCCGGATCGTCGGTTTCGAGGAACAATGAGCCGGCTATCTCCATGAGGGCTTGCTGGTACTCCGGACCGTCAAGCCGAGAGAATAAACCTTCCAAATAGGTAATCAGCGGCTCGGACGGAAAGACGACCGAGTCTATCAAGCAGATCGCAGATACGCTCCCGGGATGGATCGCGGCCATCTCCAATGCCACATTGCCTCCCATACTGTGCCCGATGATGATCGCCGGAGGCCAGTGCAACTCCGTGCATAGCCACTGAATATCAGCAGCGAACTCGGCTGGTGTGTACCGGCGGTCAGGTGTTCCGCTCTGGCCATGTCCACAGAGATCCACCGCGAGAACGCGATGCGCTCGGCTCAAATGGTCCAACTGTGGGAGAAGGAACGTGTGATCACAGGCCCATCCGTGCACAAGAACAATAGGAGTTGCGCCCGTTCCCAGCTCTCGATACTTTAACACCACGCCGTCTCGCGTCAGCCATTGCATCTGGTCAATTGGGGGATTCATGCTCTACCTCCTGTCCTTTGAGTAGCCTATTGAAAGGTTCGCCGCCGCCTCTGCACTCAGATCCCTCTTCGACTTCTGGGACGGTGTCGTTTCGGCAGCCCAGTGTATGGTCCTTCGCGTCTTTCGCGGCAAACAAAAAAACTCTCCTGCGCTACCTCTCGTTGGCGCCTTGTCGACCAGAGATCGTTGGTCCACACTATGAACCAGCCGAGCAAATTGGACATCCCTAAACAGGGTAGGATTGTCGTACTACTTTAGGTGAGGTTCTGTCGCAACAACGGGAACGGGCAGGCTGTCCTCAAATGATAGGCTGTGCTTCGCCAAAACTCCGTAGTAGTTGATCTGATTGACTTTTGGCGCCGAGCAGGCAGAAGACTTCGCCCGACTCGATCTTCAGGTTCAGTGAATCGAGAGCCGGAATGTAGTTGTAACTTTTAGATAGATTAATCGCTTCGAGCATCTGTTCTCATTCTCCAACCAGTTCCAAATCACTGGGCCGGCCGAACTTGTCAGTCTCCGGTCACGGTCGATCTCCAGTTCAAATTCGCTTTTCTTCAGTTGACGAAATCGGAAGCGTGTCTCATTGAGTCGCGATCCTACAGCCCGGCCGATCAGCAAGGCGATGGGTTTTCAATGAATTGGCCGGAATCTCCGATCAGTTGTTTTCAGATAATGATGAATGGGAGCGGTTCGGCGGGCGGCGCGGTCTCGAGGCGGTCTCGAGATCGACGGCGGGAGAAGCCGGGCCATCAGCGGGTGGAAATCGACCACTCAGCCGGAGATCGCAACAGCTCGTTACATATTGATTGTCGATCAGCGTGATTTCCATATTTTATGCGTCTGTAGATTTGAACTGCGAAAGGGGAGTTATGGCCGCATCAGCCGTTGCTTTGCTCAATCTGTTGGGATACCTCACGGGATCGGCGCTCTATCTGATGTTGTTGGTCATGATTTTGGGCCGGTTACGGGAGGCTTCGATTACCGGCCTCGATGAGAGACCGGATCGGTTGCCATTGCGCACCTCAATTCTGGGGCTCGCTTGGAATCTGGGGATTCTGGCCGTGATCGGCTATCAGAGCCTGGCCCTTGGGCATTGGTTGGGGCCATCGATCTTGCCGCCGCTCACCGCCGCCGCCTTCACGGCGCTCGGGTTCCTGCCGGCCGTGGTCGTTCATTCGATTCTCAGGACGAGCGAGAGTTTAAGGAAGCGGCCAACGGCGTTGAGGTCGTGATTCTGGCGAGGCTCAGCCGCAGCCGCGAGCACCCGGTTTCGGTCGACGACCTGCTCCAGATCTGGGTGCGTGATACGGGTGCCGGCGCCAGCGAGGCCCAGCTTGCCGAGGGGCTCCGCCATGGAGTCGGTCTCTCGAACGTCGAGCAGCGCATCCGGCGCCATTTTGGTGAGTCCGGCCTATTCAATGTCCGCAGCGCGCCCGGGATCGGCACCACGGTGGAACTGGGATTGCCATTCGATCTCTCGATCGTCTCCGTGACTGCCCAGAGCGGGGCGGCAGTTCAATTGAATCCAGGAGAAGACAGGCATGAACAGCCCGTTGCGCGTCGTGATCGCCGACGATGAGAGACCGGCCCGTTCGTTTCTGGCGGCGATGCTGCGCGGCCTGGAGGGGGTGAACCTGATCGGCGAGGCCGAGGACGGCGCGGAAGCAATCGAATTGATCGAACGCGAACGGCCGGATCTGGCTCTGCTCGATCTACAGATGCCGGAGATCGACGGATTGGGCGTGGTACGGCTGCTCAGAAAGAGCCGGATGCCGCTGGTGGCCTTTGTCACGGCCTACGATGAATATGCTGTGCGGGCCTTCGAGTTGAACGCCGTCGATTATCTGCTCAAGCCAGTGGATAGATTGCGGCTGGGTGAAACGATCAGCCGCGCCCAGGACCGGCTGGAGCGATCGGAACTGCGAATGGAGGCGGTTACAAGAGTGGAAGCGGCTGCTTCCTCTTATGAAGAGGCGACCCGGCCGGCCATTCTGGAACGCATTCCGGTTCGCCAGAAGGAAGATATTGTGATCATTCCGGTGAAGGAGATCGCCTCGATCGTCGCCGATGGGGAGATCCTGCGGCTGACGACCACACAGAATGAAACCTATACCATCACCTATCGCCTGAAAGACCTCGAAGCGCGATTAGATCCGGCTCGGTTCGTGCGCCTGGGCCGCGGCGCGCTGGCCAATCTGGACATGCTCACGCGGGTGAGCGTGATGCCGGGCGGGACCTATCTCGCCACCTTGAGCAATGGACAGCAGCTCAGCATCAGCCGGATGCAGGGGCGAATCCTGCGGGAACACCTGTTGAAACTCTGATTCGGATGATCCGGTATTTGAAGCACTTTATCTAAAGATCCGATTAATCAACTCCATTCGTGAGCCGAATTTGACCGGTCGTCTCGGATCATCACCGGTTCATTACATTTAGGATGCGGCTTGACTCACAGCCGCCTATGATCGGCCGGTTTAAAACCGGAGAAGTTGCCCCGATCGGCATTCATCGCGACGACCCCGGTCGTGCGAGGAGGAACCCATGAAACCAGGAAAATATCTTCTGATCACCCTGATCTGTTCTCTCTTTACTCTGTCCGTCAGCGTCATGGCACAATCGACCGGCACCGTGCGCGGGACGGTCACGCTGGGGAGCACCGGAAAACCTCTCCACAACGCGCAGGTGACAATCACTCAACTGAAGCGGTCGGTCGTTACTAAAGAAGACGGCAGCTATGAATTCCGGAATGTCCCGGCCGGCAGGTATGACCTGACGGCGCATCTCGACTTCGCGCCCGACGTGGTGAAAACAGTCCAGGTCGGTTCGGCCGAATCGCCGGCGGTCGATTTTCGAATCGAATTGTCGGCGGTCCGAGAGCAGGTGACCGTGACCGCCACCGGGAGCGAAGAGACGACCTTCAACTCGATCCAGTCCGTGACGGTCGTGGGGGCTCTGGATCTGGCGAAGAAGAATCCGGTCTCGCTCGGAGAGGCGCTCGATTACGAGTTGGGAGTGTCCAAACGCAGTTTCGGGCCGGGCACGGCGCGGCCGGTCATCCGCGGCTTCGACGGTGACCGCGTTCTGGTCCTGCAGGACGGCGCCCGCATCGGCGCGCTGGGTTTTCAGTCCGGCGATCACTCCGAACCGCTCGACCTGCTGAGCCTCGACCGAGTCGAAGTCGTCAAAGGGCCTGCGACCTTGCTCTACGGCAGCAGCGCGCTCGGCGGCGTGGTCAACGCCATCTCCGCTCATGAGTCCGCCCATGAGGGCCTGCGCGGTTACCTCACCGGAATCGGCAGCACCAACAGCTATCAGGGAGGCGGCAGCGCCGGGCTCGAATACGGTAAGGGAAACTGGCTGCTCTGGGGAAACGGCGGAGGGCAGCGCGCGGGCGATTACCGGGCGCCGCTTGGGCGCGTGACCAACTCCTGGACGCGGGACGGCAACGGCTCCGGCGGCTTCGGTTACTTCGGCAAGGGCTGGTTCAGCACGGATGTGAACTATGACAACCGCCGTTACGGAATCCCGATCAACATTCTGGAGGAGGAACCGGAACAGGTCTACCTGACGCCGCGCCGGACCAGCGTGCAGGTGAAGGGGGGCTGGCGTGACCGCGAGAACTTCATGAGCGGCGGCCAGTTTTCATTCGCCTATAACGACTACCGGCACGACGAAGTGGAGGCGGAGACCGGAGAGATCGGCACCGCCTTCAACAACAAGACCTATCTCTATCGCGGGCTCTTTGAAGAGAAGCGATTAGGCCGTCTCAGCGGCAGCATGGGGTTCTGGGGCATGCATCGCGATTACCGCTCGACCGGTGAGGAGGCGCTGGCTCCGCCCACGACCCAGAATGCCTTCGCGCTCTACTCGTTGCAGACGGTCAACTTCGAACGCATGGCGCTACAGTTCGGCGGCCGCTTCGAGCGCAATGCCTACAACCCGGATGGCCTGGTCAAACGATCCTTCAACGGCTTTTCGGGATCGGTCGGATTGCGCGTTCCGATCGGTTCGAGCACCGCGTTCGTCACCAACTACACGCATGCCTATCGCGCGCCGGCCCTGGAAGAGCTCTACAACAACGGGCCGCATCCCGGCAATGCGACCTTTGAGATCGGTAATTCCGATCTTCGCCGTGAGCGGAGCGACGGAATCGATCTTTCATTGCGCCATTCGAGCGGGCGACTGCGCGCCGAAGGAAATTTCTTCTACTATCACCTCAACAACTTCATCTTCCTGGCCCCGACCGGAGAGGTCGAGGACGGATTGCCGGTGGCCAATTACACGCAGGGCACCAGCCGCTTCGTCGGAACGGAGGCGCGGTTGGATGTCGGCCTGACCCGCAACCTCTGGTTGTTGTCGAGCCTCGATTACGTCAACGCCGAATTAACGGCTTCCGGAACGCCGCTGCCACGGATTCCGCCCTTGCGCGGGCGGATCGGATTTGAAGCCTTCTACAAGAATTTCCGCTTCAACCCGGAGCTGATCCTGGCGCGTGACCAGAACCGGATCTTCCCGCTCGAGACGCGGACGGCCGGTTACGGCACCGTCAATCTGACGGCCTCCTACACGATCACAGAGCAGCACCTCGCGCAGATCATCTCGGTCAACGCCTTCAATCTGAACGATAAACTCTATTTCAACCATCTCTCGTTCATCAAGGACTTCGCGCCGGAGATCGGGCGCGGGGTGAGGTTGGTCTATACGATCAGGTTCTTCTGAAACAACACTACCTTTATCAAACTCCGGGCCGCCGTTGCGGTAAGCTCCTGCGGCCCTTATTTCATAAGTGCCCGACCGTCGACGGCTTTCGGATCGATGAGTGACAACGAATCGTATTTTTGCGCCATTGAAAGTCTTTTTCGGTCTGCTGGTCGATTTTTTGATGCGCGTTACCCGGCGAAAGGCTAGGTTACGCCGGTAATCCGCTCCGAATAACCCTCAATAGAACTGGAGGAATATCATGTCATTGACAGTTACTGCCGATCTCAAACAGATGGCGCGAGACGGCAATCTGACTCTCGACCAATTTATCGCTTGTATCAGATCTTCCCTGCCGCGAGCGTGGCAGATCATCGAGGGGCTGGTCGTCACGCTGAACGACCGGCCGGAGTTGACTCATACAATTCATGCGCCGAGACAGATGGAAGACGAACAGCGCGGGCAATTGCTGCGTCTGATGGCGAGCAGTTCGATGAGAGCCACGGTCGAGCAGTTTTACGGGCTGAGGCTCGAGTTCCAGAATTGCCACGTCACGGCCGCCTTCCGGCCCACTGCGATCGGATCTGAGGAATATCTTAGGTTCGTCTCGCCGGAGGCTCAGATCCTCGCCCAGTCGCCGGAACTGGTCGATTGTTAGATCCGGAATGAAGACTCTACCTCGCACATTTTAAGGCCGGGAGAGGACGCCAAACACGCGAAATCCCCACCAGCTTCGCGGATGTCGTTGATCTCACGGATTTCGCATTTTCGCGTTCTCTTCCCACTTTACCCGGAACCGGGCAATCAAAGTGATGAGCTGGAAACATTGACGTTGGCTATTGGTCGGATGTGGCGCACTTTTCACGTGACCAGAGACATAGAAAAGTCCATTTCGATATTTGAATCGTATGAAAATAGCATTTGTTGGGAAAGGTGGATCGGGAAAGACCACCATATCTGCATTGTTTACCCGGTATCTGACCGCGCAGGGCGCGCCGGTCTTGGCGATCGATGCCGATATCAATCAGCACCTGTCTGAAGCCCTCGGGTTATCCAGGGAACAGATCGGCGGCTTAAGACCGCTGGCGGCGGAGATCGGACGAATTAAAGAGTATGTTCGTGGCAGTAATGCGCTTATTTCATCGAACGAGGTCATGATCAAGACTACACCGCCGGGCAACGGCTCCCGGTTGATGACGGTCACCGAGCAAAATCCCGTTTATGATCACTTTGCCGGTTCGGTCGGCGGCCTTCGCGTCATGGTGACCGGCTCGTATAGCGAGGACGATCTAGGCGTCAAGTGCTACCACTCAAAGACCGGGGTGGTCGAGTTGTTTTTGAACCATCTGATCGATTTCGACGGGGAATATGTGATCGTCGACATGACGGCCGGGGCAGATTCTTTTGCTTCCGGAATGTTCACCCGCTTTGATCTCACTTTTGTCGTCGTCGAACCGACGCTCAGGTCGGTGGCCGTCTATGAGCAGTACCGAGACTATGCCGCGGATTATGGCGTGGCTCTGAAAGTGGTCGCGAACAAGGTTGAGAGCGCGGATGATATGGGCTTCATCAAACAGCGGACGGGCAGTGATTACCTGGCGGCTTTCGAAGTCTCGTCTTACGTGCGGCGAATGGAGAAGGGCCTGATCGGTGACCTGTCGGAGCTTGAGGCGAATAATCTGGCGGTATTGGAGAAGCTGCAAAAGACGGTAAATGAGCAGAAGAAAGATTGGGCTAAATTCTACCGACAGGCGGTCGAATTTCATCTCAAGAATGCTGAAAGCTGGGCCAATGCTCAACTCGGCGCCGACGTCAGAACCCAGATTGACTCTTCATTCGATCTGGCGCGCGCAGTAGAAGGGTATAATGAGGCAGGCCTTCATCGCGATGTAAACCAGCAATCACGCCTAGACCTTTGCCTTTTAATTCTTTTCCCTTAACTGACCCCATTACAGAGGGGCTGGTGGGTCTCTTCAATCCCCGTGAACAAGAGTGAGACGAACACTTCGCATGGAGTGAAGACTCGCTGCGAATCACCGGCTTGACTCCGGTTGGCAGGGCCACGGTCGAAGCGTTGCAATTGAACAGAGAAGGATTGATCAATATGCGACGCGTGCTTTATGCGGTTGGAAAACATCCGCCGCCAGAGACTGAATGAACTGTGGCACTACCGGCACGGCACGGATCTTTGTCGATTTGGATCAACATTTGTTGGCTTCCTGTTAGTTCTAATGCCCTTATCGATAGCGATCAAGATTCGCCGCTTATATTTGCGTTAGGGATATCCGATGGCATATATTCAATGACGCGTTAATCTAACAATTTGGGCTTCAGGTGCCTGCGACCGGTCCTCCGGTCACGGGAGAATAGGGAAGCGGGTGAAACTCCCGCACGGTCCCGCCACTGTGAAAGCCTCTTGAATCTTCTCCTTTCCTACTTTGTGTCACTGCGCGAGAGCGTGGGAAGGCTACCAGGAGAAGGGACGTCGGTCATTTTCGGCGTCGAGGCTTAAGTCAGGAGACCTGCCTGAAGTTCGGTCGTGCAATAAACTCTTCGGGGATTGAGAGTGCGGCTTGGTCGGGTTTCCATGCTTCAGTTTTTCAGGAATCACTCCACTCTAAATTCCCCTCTTCAAGTGTAGCTGTCGACCAGGAACTCGGCGCCGACGTTGCTCGGACGCCTGAGATCGGCATGAAAACAGGAAAAGTCTATTTGATCGGCGCCGGTCCCGGCGATGTCGAACTTTTGACGCTCAAAGCGGTGAGAGTCCTCGGAGAGGCGGAGGTCGTGCTGGTCGATGATCTGGTCAGCCGTGAGGTCCTCGGTTTTGTCCGGCCGGATTCGCGGATCATCGAGGTCGGCAAGCGCGGCGGTTGTCGATCGACATCACAGACCACGATTCACGGGCTCATGCTCAAGTATGCGACGGCCGGACGGATTGTCGCGCGGCTCAAAGGGGGCGATCCGTTCGTCTTTGGGCGCGGCGGCGAAGAGATGCAATGCCTCCTGGCGGCCGGAGTGCCGGTTGAAGTCATCAGCGGCGTGACGGCCGGGGTGGCCGTTCCGGCTGTCCTGGGCATCCCGGTGTTGCACCGCGATTACGCGCGGAGCGTCACGTTTGTGACCGGGCACCTCGGCTCCGACGGATCGGTCGATTGGCGGCAGTTGGCCGGGATCAGCCAGACGCTGGTGATCTATATGGGGATGGCCAACCTGTCGCAGATCGTCGACGCGCTCCTGGCCGCGGGGGCGCCGCCGACCCGGCCCGCCGCGGCGATCCAATACGGCACCTTGCCCGAACAGCGCAGCGTGATCACCACGCTGGTTGAGTTGCCCACGGCAGTCAGCGCGCAAGGGCTCGGCAGTCCGGCCATCGTGGTGGTCGGTGAAGTGGTCGGATTGGCTTCGGGCATCCGGAAGACAATTGGAGGAGAGCGATGATCATTTGTGTTGGTGCCGGGCCGGGTGACCTCGGTTATATAACGCTGCGTGGCGCGGAATTGATCCGCACGGCCGAGGTCGTGGCCGGGTTCGAGACCGTGGTCGAGATCGTGCGCGACCTGATTTCATCGACGGCGGAGGTGGTGACCATGGGATATCGCGATCAGGTCGATAAGCTGGCGTTGGTGGCGCAGGCGCATCATGCCGGCCGGCACTGTGTGGTGGTCTTCATGGGAGACCCACATTTCAGCGGTTTTCAATATCTGGAGCGAGTCGAACGCGCCTGCGGTCATCCGGTGGAGAGCCTGCCTGGAATCTCATCGGCCCAGATTCTGGCTTCACGGACCAGGGTCTGCTTCGACGAGACGACCTTCATCACCTTTCATCGACGCGGTGATTTGATGCCGTTCAAACGGCATCTCGTCCACGCGCTGCAGGACCGGCGAAACGCGATTGTGATCCCTTGCCCGTGGGATGCCGAGCGTTCATTCATGCCGCATCAGATCGCGGCCTATTTGATTGAGAACGGAATCTCGCCCGAGCACCCGGCCGAGGTCTGGGAGAACCTGACCGGCGCTGAGGCCGCCTGGAACGGTCCGCTCATCGAGTGCGTGACCCAACGAGAGTTTTCCGGAATGAGCATCATGTTGATCCGCGCCCGCCATCCGATGGCGAGCCAGATCGAACCGCAGGGGGAACCATGATCCCGATCATTCAAGCCGATCAGTTCGGGCAGTTCGGAATCGTGATTGCCGGTCATGGCAGCCGCGATCCGGACGGAATCCGCGAATTCGAGGCGCTGGTCGAACTGGTACGGATGCGCGCCCCACAACATGTGGTCAACCATGGCTATCTGGAGTTCAGCAGCCCAACGATCACCGAGGCGGTCGCCGCAAACCTCGCCGCTGGCGTGCGGCAGGTGGCCGTGGTGCCGGGCGTGCTGCTGGCCGCTCGCCATGCCAAGAATGATCTGCCGAGCGAAATGCTGGCGCTGGCGCGCGAGCATCCGGGCATCGATTTTCATTTCGGCGCCCCGCTCAATCTGCATCCGCAAATCTTACAACTTGCCCAGGAGCGCCTCATCGCCGCCGAATCGGCCTCTGCCCGCATTGTGCGGCGTGATGAGACCTGCCTGGTCCTGGTCGGCCGCGGCACCAGCGACCCGGACGCGAACGGCGAGGTCGCCAAACTGGCGCGGATGCTGGAAGAGGGCATGGGATTCGGCGGAGCGGTCGTCTGTTATTCCGGCACCGCCAAACCGCTGGTCGCCGACGGCTTGCGCTCGGCGGCGCGCTTGGGATTCACGCGGCTGGCGGTGTTGCCGTTCATGCTCTTCGACGGCGTGCTGGTGAAGCGGATTTATGCGGCGGCCGACCACTTGCAGGCGAGCGAGCCGGAGTTGGATGTGCTCAAGGCCGGTTATCTCGGCGTCCATTCGCACGTGGCCGACGTCATGATCGAACGCGCACGCGAGGCGGTGGCCGGGCGTGCGGCCATGAACTGTTCATTATGCAAATACCGGGTGCAGATCGTCGGTTTCGAGGAGCAGGTCGGTGAGCCGCAGCGGGCGCATCATCTGCAAGTGCGCGGATTATTGGAGAAAGAGGGAACCGGCGGAGCGCCACCGCCGGCGAGCGAGCCCGAAGATAGACCCTATCGACCGCATCCGATCGAGGCCGAGAGTTTCCGACTGATCGCCGCCGGGCGCGACTGGTCGGCTTTTCCCGCCGCTCACCTCTCAGTGTTGCAACGGCTGGTTCATACGAGCGGCGATTATTCGGCGATCGACGATCTATACATCTCATCAGGAGCGGTCGAGAGCGGTTTCCGCGCGCTATTGCGCTGCCAGCGCATCGTGACCGATGTCACGATGGTGCAGTCCGGCTTGAAACGAGCGCTGCTCGCGCAACTCGGGATCGAGACCTGGTGCGGCGTCCACGACCGCGAAACACAACTCATGGCGGAGATGCATGGGATCACCCGCTCGGCCGCGAGCATCCGGCGGGCCTGGGAGAAGTTCGGCAATGACAGCGTGCTGGCGATCGGAGATGCGCCGACCGCCTTGATGGAAGCAACACGATTGATCCGCGAATGCGGTTGGCGGCCGCAATTGGTGATCGGCCTGCCCGTCGGGTTCGTCGGGACACGGGAGAGCAAGGACGGTCTCCGACGTTCTCTGCAGGTGCCCCGGATCACCAATCGCGGCACGCGCGGCGGTTCGCCGTGGGCGGCGAGCGTGGTCAATGCGTTGCTGATCGAGGCCGTCAATTGGCTGGCCGGACAGCCGTCAGGATATGGACCAGTTTGAACTCACAGAATTCGATCTCGGTCTACCGGCGCCGAACGGCTTGCGGCGCGGGCGCACGACCGGGAGTTGCGCCACGGCGGCGGTCAAAGCCGCGCTCTGTTTGTTATTGCGCGGCGACCGGCCCGAGCGGGTAACGGTGACGTTGCCGGACGGCGCTCATTATTTGATGGTGCCAATCCAGGAACTGCGCTGGCTCGATCGCCGGACGGTCCGCGCTGAGGTGCTCAAAGACGGCGGCGATGATCCGGACGGCACGCATGGCGCGACCATCTTCGCGGAGGTCCGGCGGAATGAGTCGGGTCTGATTCGTTTCTTCGCCGGTCATGGAGTCGGCATCGCGACCAAACCGGGTTTGCGTGTGTCGGTGGGGGAGCCCGCGATCAACCCGGTGCCGCGCCAAATGATGCGCCGGGCGGTCGCCGAAGTGCTGGCGGCGGCAACATCCATCGGGTT
>DATEFT010001013.1:0-4129 GCA_035280505.1 Blastocatellia bacterium
GCCTTCCCGCTCAACGCGAAGATTTCAGGTGTTCCGACGTTAGAGGATGAAGGATACTTTCTCTTCCCCCAGCGCGGTCTCAAGCCGCCCGGCCGTTGACGCACCTGGATAGGGAGAGATCCGCCTCAATCTGACGGACGCTCGCCTGGCCGAACACTCGAAGGTCGAGCCACACGATGCACGGGGCCACACGATGCGCATAGGTGTCGGCACGATCGAACCCCGCTGATCAGGCATTAAGAATTCCTCAAGCCTCTCTCATATGCTAACGAACTATACGGACTGTGGCGTGTCATCCCCTGACGGACGATTAACGTTCCTTCCGAAGAGACCAGATCCCAAGATCCGGAACGGATCGGCCACCGACTGGATTTATCGGCATCCGGGTTCTTGCCGTTGCGCAGTAGCGATCAACAATCAACAAACTCACGCTGAAGACATCCGAACATCTACTCCCAAGGCACTTTGGACTCAAGATCTCGTGTCGTTCAGTCACAAACCGCGAAAGTGCCAGACTTAATGACTGACGGCAACCCCACAGGCCGTTGAGGTCCAGTGGTTGGCTCGGCAGTTTACCAAGGATCACGCCTTCGGAGCTTGCGTTCGGAAGGTCTCACGATCTGGATCCGCAATCAACTAGACGATGCAATAACTCGGGGCGCGGCACGGAAACCGAGAACGGCCCCGGCGCGCCCGGCTCCGCAATCACCAACAATTTGGGAGGTGGGCGGCGGCCAGGCCGCGTCACCCTTCGATCGGTCGTGAGCGGGCGGTCCGGAGGGAGTGACGGCGGAGCAGATCGACAGAAAGAGAGGATGAAATCATGAAATCGACAAAAACCTTGCTGTGGGCGAGTTCCGGAGCCTGTAGCGGCGAAACCATGGCCATTCTAGGAGCGGAAGGATACGGTCAGCCAGGAACCGCCCTCCCATCTTTTCTGGAAAACAACCAGCTTCAATTGCTCTGGCATCCCTCTCTCTCCCCCGAACCTCCCCGCGAGTTTCTCCGCATTATCGACCGGGTGGAGAAAGGCCAGCAGCCGCTCACGTTCTTTTGCGTTGAAGGCAGCATCATCAACGGACCGAATAATACCGGGATGATGGATACGTTGGACGGCATTCCCAAGCGGGATCTGATCCGGCGACTCTGCCATCATGCGGCGGTGGTCTTTGCCATGGGGACGTGCGCCGGATTCGGAGGGATTCCAGCCTCTCCACCCAATCCCTCCGAATCGAGCGGATTGCAATTCAATCTGGCGCAGCCGGGCGGACTTCTGGGCGCGGAGTGGCGGTCGCTCGCCGGATTGCCGGTAATTAACGTCAGCGGTTGCGCCGTCGGAGCCGCCACGATGATCACGACCCTCCAGTGGGTCTTGAACGGAAGGCCTCTGGAATTGGACCGCTTCAATCGCCCCCTCAGTGTGACGCCTTGTTTATCGGATCATTTCGACAAAAAATGCCAGACTTCCCGGAAGGTAGGATACCGTTGTTATGGGTGTACCACCCCCAGATTTCCCGTCAACGCCACTCTCTTCCATCAAGAAGAGGTAGTGAGCGCCGAGAAGCCGATCAACTTTGCCGACGTCAGAACTTTCATCGATTATTTCTGAATCGCCCTGTTAACGGTCTCGCTATGATCATGTCAATCCAAGTGGAAGGATAGCCACACCTTATCGGCAGGTCCAGATGACAGTCTAGAGCTGCTCCGGATAACAACCATCGACCCTGAAAATCGCCAATGTCAAAGAGAATCATTCAAGTCAATATGAATCGAGTCGAAGGCGACCTCGAAATTAAAATCGAAGTAGAGGGCCATGTCATCAGAGACGCCTGGTGCGTTGGTTCCATGTATCGCGGGTACGAAAAGATTATGGTGGGCCGTGACCCAAACGACGCGCTGGTGATCACTCCACGGATTTGCGGGATTTGCAGCACCACTCATCTATATGCCGCGGCGAGGGCGCTCGAGAGCGTTCACCGGGCACCAGTCGCGCCGAATGGAACGAGAATCCGTAATCTCTGTTTGGCCGCGGAATCGGTCCAAAGCGATATCCGTCATACCTTCCTGATGTTTCTGCCGGACTTTTGCGATCCGGTCTATCGCGGGCATGTGCTCTATGAAAAAGTCGTGGCCGAATTCGCTCCTCTCTTTCGGGGGCGCCTCTCGAAAGAGGTCGTTCATTACTCCAAGAAAATCCTCGGGATCATCATCGCTTTCGGCGGGCAATGGCCGCATTCCAGCTATATGATGCCCGGCGGAGTCACCGTCCCGCTCATCCGTCCGAAACTATTGGAGTGCAATCACCTGATCGACGACTTCATCGGGTGGTATGAGCGTTCAATTCTGGGATGCCCGTTCGAGAAATGGCTGAGTCTGGAGACTGCAGAAGCGTTCAGTGAGTGGCTGGATAATTCCAAGGAGCATCGTGAAAGCGCGGTCGGTCTCTTCGCCAGGTTCGGCCGTTCCATTCGACTCAATTCATTGAGCCAGGGGGCTGAAGGGCTGTTGAGTTACGGAGGCTTCCCCGACCCCAATCATGGCTCGCCCGATGGCATGCTGGACCCAAGCGGTTATTATAACGCTGAGGCACGGCGGATCGAGCCGTTTCGCCACGAGCAGATCACGGAGGATGTCAGTCATTCATGGTTTCAGGACTATGAGGGCGGAAGACATCCTTGGGAATCTCATGCCGAGGTCGGAGACTGTCGGGACAGCCGCAAATATACCTACGCCAAAGCGACTCGATATGACGGTGAGGTGGTTCAACTCGGCCCCATCGCCGATCTGGTTATAGCCCGAGACCCGCTCATTACCTCTCTCTTTAAAAAGGAGGGGGCCAGCACCTGGCTCCGGCAATTTTGCCGATTTCATCGGCCGGTGAAACACCTCAGCTTAATGAAGCAGACTTTGAGCGAACTCGTTCAACACCTGGGAGAGCCCACCCATACCAGCTTTCAGCCGAGAACGGATGGAGAAGGAGTCGGGACGATCAATGCCGCGAGAGGAAGTTTAGGGCATTGGATAAAAATCAAGGAGGGAAAGATCGCGAATTATCAAATCATCACACCGACGACCTGGAATGCCTCTCCGCGAGATTCGGCGGAGCGACGGGGACACTGGGAGAGCAGCTTAATCGGAGTGGAGATCCAGAACCTGGAGCATCCCATTGAACTTTCTCACATTGTTCGATCTCACGACGCCTGCCTCGTGTGCACGGTTCACTTTGCGGAGGCGAACAGAAAGTATACTTATGGAATTTAATTACCGGCCAGAGCCAGATCCGGTACATATCATCTGCTATGGCAATGAATGGCAAGGCGATGATGGTTTCGGAATGCATGTCTACCGCCGACTGCATCGGACTCCCCTTTTTAGGACCATCCCGGTCTTTGAAGGCGGGATCGGGGGACTGAATACAATTCCCTATTTTGAGAATTGTCGAAGAGCCATCATTGTCGATGGCGTGCGATCGGGAGCCAATGCTGGCGGGCTGGTGGTCTTGAGTCCCCACGATATTGCCGCGAGCGAACGAGTCTTCACGCTCCATAATTACGGGGTCGGACAACTGCTAGCCTGCCTCCACCTACTCTTTGACGGAGAGCCTCACCGACCGGAGATCCTCTTCATCGGGGCGGAGATCGGTCCTTCAGGCACAGCCTGCACCGGCTTTGGCAATACGCTCTCCGATCCATTGAACCGGGCCGCCGGTCTGGCAGTGAGAGTTATCTATCACCGGTTGCGCCGGTTCATCTCGGCCTCTCCCCAAGATCTAACCGCCGTTTGGGACTGAACCGCTCGCCGATGAGGTTGATCGACTTGAACTGTATCAACTCTCCGGCAATGAAGAGGCCGCTCGGACATTCGGGGCGGCGGCGGCGATGCGAACCGGCATCGGCGCCACGCTCTCCAAGAACGAGCGGAAGAGCTACGGCCATCTCATTGAATCCGCGCAGAACACGGCGCTGACTCACTTCAGAGAAGACCCTATGCGAGAGCAAAGAGCGCGCCCGTTCCTCCGACGTGCGGGAACGGGCGCGCGGTTACTTCAGGAGTCTATTTTCAGGTCTATTCGACTCTGATCGTCAACGAATACTGGTCGACTTTCAGATGCCGATAGATGTCGTCTTTG
>DATEFT010001014.1:0-4641 GCA_035280505.1 Blastocatellia bacterium
TGCGCCTCCGGGTACCGGCTGGCCAGCAACTCTTTGAGGACCTGCACCGCCTCGCGCCGATTTCGATCCACGACTTTGAGCGGCAGCGATCGGTAGAACTCGCCGGTGACATTGCGGACCGCCGCCTCCGGATCGTTCAGCCGTTGCATGACGAGCAGCGGCAGATCCGTGAGCGTGTTCTCGCGCAGCGTGAAGGCCGCGAGCACCGCCTGCTGTCTTCTGACCGGATCGGGCGAGTTGACCAGCGGCGCCAGCGCGTGCTCCAGCGCCGGGGCGCCCTCCGGATAGAATTTGATGGTCTCGACGTCGTTGCCGATCCGCGTGTACCGGCCGGCGTTGGTATAGCCGCCGCTGCGCAGGTGAAATTCGGTGAGCCCGCGCAGCAGGCCTTCGCGTTGCCGGTCGTTGCCGGTCTCGAGCGCCCGCGCGATTCGCTCCGCCATTCGGCGGCTCGATTCGTGATGCCCCTGCGTCGCCAGCTCGCGGTCCTCCGGCCGGGGCAGGTTCCCGATCCAGTTGTTATAGAGGTACCGGACGTTCTCGTCCGCCAGGCTGTAGAAGCTCTCGAGCAGATTGCGCCGCATCCACGGATGTTCCGGCTCCGCCATCCGAGCGATCATGGCGTCGGCGATGCGGTCCCGCAGCGCTTCGTCTCTCGACCAGTAGAACCAGGAGACCAGCGATTTCGCCGCCTGCATCCGGACGGTGACGGCCGGGTCGGCGAGCGATTCGATCAATCGATCGGCGATCGCGGTCTGGCCGGTCAGCGCGGCAAAATGCTGAGCGAAGACGCGGGTCGCGCCCCACCGGGTTCGCTGACCCGGATGGCCGAGCGCCGCCGGCAGCTCCTTGGATCCGAGCTGATGTCTCACGGCGATCCGGCGGACCGCCTGCGCCGCGGCGATCTGGACCAGCTTGCTGCGATCACCGAGCAACTGCAGCAGCGGATCGAAGGCCTCTTTGACCTCGGTCCGGCCGAGCGCGGCGGCGGCGGACATGCGGATCAGGGGCTCTTCGCTCTTGAGGTTCGTCAGCAGGTCCGCGACCGACTGTGGGTCCGGTCTCTCCCAGACCCGATCGATCTGCCGCAGGCGCGGGAGCGGGCCGCTCTCCGCCGGCCGGTTATCGGAGCCCGTTTGCCAGCCCTTGCCGGCCGTCCCCTTGTAGAATTCCGAGAGGGCCATGACCGCGAACTGGGTCTCGCGAAACGGAGTCCGGAAATTCTCGTACGACTGCTTCGGGTCGAGCCACCCGCCCCATTCCTGCTGGCGGCCGAGCAGGAAGCCCAGCGATTTGGCCACCTGCGGCTGGTCGGGTTGGTAACCGGCGAGCGCGAGCGCATAGAGCGAGTGATAGGTCTGGAACTCGACGGCCGGGCTGTCCGGCTCGAACAGCATCGACCACTGACCGTCGGGGCGCTGCAGCGAGAGAATCCGTTCGCCGTTGCGCCGGATCCGCTCCGCGTAGGCCGCGCGATCGATCATGACGAAGGCGATGGTCTGGTAGGCGAGATCCGCATTGTTCTTGATCCGGTCCTGCTCGATCAGTTTGCGGACCAGATCGCGGTACTCGCGAGACTCGCCGTCGCCGGTGGCGCGGAACAGCTCATCGAAGACCTTCCAACTGTACCAGGCCACCTCGTAGGTGCTGACGAGCGGCGTGTTGCCGTTGCTCTCGTCATTCGGCAGCTCGGTGCGCCCCTTGTAATAGAGCTTCAGATAACCGGCCGCGCCCTTGAGCAGCGGCAGCCGTTTGGCGCCGGTGAACTCCTGGTCGTACTGATCGACCAGCGAGGCCAGACGGCTCATGACATTGGCCGAAGCGCTGATGACGCGGGTCCAGGTGGCCTCCCGATGGCCGTAGAACGGGAGCGGATTGTTCGCCAGGCGTTCCGTCAGGAACTGCAGCGAGGCCCGCTTCGTGACCGGATAGCCGTTCTGTTTGGCCACCAGCTCCGCGCGCGTCGAAAAGTGCGTGGCGTGGCAGGCGATGCACAATTGGGTCTCGAAATGGTTGCTCGCCACCCGGTTGACGAGCCCGCCGTGCCGCGGCGTGTTGGCGTGCCAACTGTCGCCGGCGCTGATCACGTAATCCATTCCGGCTCGGACCGCCTCGCCCGGGTTCCGGTACGGCGGCACCTCGTAGACTGAGGTCCGCAGTTGATAGAAGGCATGGTTCGCATCGACCCGCAGATAGTAGGTCCCGCGCGTGATCACCCGCGTGGTGAACTTGTTGCCGGCCAGCGCCTGCACTTCGTGCGGCGGCGTCACGGGGTCCGCGCCCCGGTCGTAGGCCTTGGCCTCGCCGTTCTCGACCGTGAAGACCGAAACATCGACCGGGATGTTGTCGCGTTCGAGCAGGTCCAGCTCGAAATGGACCAGTTGCGGCCGCTCGCCGTCAGACGTGAACTTGAACCAGTCGATGCCGCCTTCGGGCAGCCGGTCGTCGGTCAGCTCGGGCGCCTGTTGATAGGGCACGGCGCCGCGTTTGGGCGCCGCTTCGACGAAGGGCAGCATGTACGGTTTGTCGTCGGCGGTCGCCCAGACGGTCTGGCCGAGCTTGAACTCGTTGGCCTCTCGCCAGGACTCGTTCGGTTCGGTCTCGACCACTCCCGGCGAGCCGGACGAATCGTTCGCTGACGGCCACTCGAGGACCGTCAGCGTCTGCTCGACCGGGAGCCCCGCCGAGGAGCTGACCTCGATCTCTCCGGCGCCGCCGTCCAACCGAAAACTGGTATAGAGATCGGGGTCGCCGGCGTGGAGTGATTTACTGGCGACGATCCGGTCGCCGCTGCGCAGCGTCACCAGCAGGCTCTCGCTCGGGCCCAACTTGTCCGGCTCGGCGATCGAAGAGAGCAGCGAATGGATCCGCCCCCCGGAAACCGCCGGCAGCCGATACTTCTTGACCGCCCGCGGAGCCAGACGCTGGCGCAGATCGATCAACTTTTTGAATGAAGCCTTTTCCTGAGTAGAACTTTGAACCGGCGTCAGCCAATTGGCCGCCACCGCGAGGATCAGAACGGTGAGAATCAGCAGTTGAATCTGTCTGGTCTTCATTGCGACTCCATGGGTGTTGAGAAGACGGTCACCACTTTCTTTCCGGAATACTCAGCTCCAGGTTCGGAGACGCGAGGTGCTTAGAAAAGGGTAATTATTCGCGTCCTGAACAAAATACCGAAATGCCTGATTTCCGGGGTCGTAATTCAGTCCGCTTTCGGACTCATTCAAACTTGTATGATTTCCCGGATTATAGCAGGTCCTCCTCGGGAAACTAAGTGCTTTGGAAAGTAAGTGCTTTGGAATTTGAGATTCAAACCGCGAAAGACGCGAAAGACGCGGTCGATCATGATCAGGGAAATTACTGAGACGAGGCGCCGCAGAAGCTGAAGAATTGGAGCCACTAGGCGGGGCGGAGAAGTCCGTAGGGGTCGCCGATTTGCGCTTGTATCAAGATTTAAAAGGATTATAATGCGCACTGTTCTAATGAGGCATCGGCCAGAGTCTCACAACCCACAGGCTTTCCTTCCTACAGCTCCCCATCTAGTAAGGCAAATCCCTATGAGCGCTGGTCTTCCAGTTGGACGAGGCCGATGTGAGATGAGATGCAATGATGAGAGCGCGGGCTCTATGGCAGGCGTCAGCCGTCCGGCAAGCGACGGCATCGCCGATGACGGTCTCAATAAGGGAGAAGTTAGGAATGCCTGCGCGAATCCTGGTGATCGAAGATGATCCGGATCTTCTCAGACTGATCTCCTATCTATTCACATCCTTTGGTTACACCACCTTGACGGCGGATGACGGTGAGGAGGGGCTGGAGATGGCTCGGCATAATCGGCCGGACCTGATTCTCTGTGATCTTCAGTTACCGAAACTCGACGCGTATGAAGCGGCGTCGCGGCTCAAGAGCGATCCCAACCTGAGTCGGACCAAACTGGTGGCGGTGACGGCGCTGGCCCTGGTCGGTGACCGGGATCGAATGGCGGCCGCCGGGTTCGACGGATATATCACCAAACCGATCAATGCCCGGACCTTTGTGAAAGAGGCCGAGCGATTTCTGGCGTCGCATCAGGTGGCGGTGCGGCAGGCCCTCGAATCCGAGTTCGTCGGCCAGGAGAGTGCGGTCGCCCCGAAACGCGCCAAGATCCTGGTGGTCGACGACATCCTCGTCAACCGGACCCTGGCCCGCAACGTCCTGGGATCGGCCGGATATGAAGTGGTGACGGCGTCCGGGGGGGCGGAAGCGTTGAACCTCGTCCACAGTCTCATGCCGGATTTGATTATGACCGATCTGAGCATGGACCGCGGCAACGGCGACCAACTGATCGTCGCGGTCCGGGCGGACCAGCGATTGCGCCACATTCCGATCATCGTGCTGACCGCGACCTTCACCGAAGAGCCGGATCGCGAGCGGTGTCTGGCCCTGGGCGCCGATCGATTTCTGATTCGTCCGATCGCGGCGAATACCTTGCTGAACGAGGTCAAAGGCTGCTGCCAGGAGCAGCGGAACCGATCATGATATCAAGTACCCTGACCCAGGCCTTTCTGCACGGGATCATCGAATCGGCGACCGAAGGGATCATCACGGTCGATGAACAGCAGCAGATCGTGATCTTCAATCAGGCGGCCGAAAAGATGTTCATGT
>DATEFT010001015.1:0-2675 GCA_035280505.1 Blastocatellia bacterium
CTCATACATTTATCCCTTCGATGAAGCGGCTCTGCGCGACTTCGCCTACTATTTTGCCGATCGCAACCTGCCGGCCGACTATTTCACCGCGATGGTCAAATGGATCGGTCAGCTTCAGGCCGCCGTCAATCAGTGGCGGGAGCTCTGGAAAGACTCATCGCAACGTCTGCCGCCGAAACTCGATTTCATCGGCGATTCGGATCTAATCCACGACTCCCGTTCAGGCTCGGCCACCGAATATTCGGTTGGACCAGCCGGCCGGGCCCTCTTGAATTATCTTGCGAAACCGGCCCGGATCGATGATCTCACTCAGGTCTTTTCCGACAAATATGGGCGCGATCTCGACCGGCGGCTGGCCGACCTTCGTGAGAAAGGACTCTTGTTTGAAGAAGGGGACCGGCTGATGAGTCTGGTTCTCGGCGGTGAGCGCAAAACGCAAGCGCCTGCCTCATCGTGAGCTTTCGGCAAACGAGGGTTGGCGTCGGCTCCGTCTTCATCCATTCAATCTATTTTCAGCACGGAAGAATATGGAATTCGGTTGGTCGGAAGAACAACAGGAACGATATCAAAGCATTGTCCGGTTCGCGCGCGGCGAATTGAGCCCCGGCCATCTCGAGCGGGATCGCGAAGCGCGATTTGAGCGGAAGCTGTGGGAGCAGGCTGCCGACTTCGGTCTGACCGGACTTCCGATTCCGCAAGCTTGGGGCGGCCTGTCGTTCGACACGCTGGATACCATCCGGGCCATCGAAGGATTAGGATACGGTTGCCTGGATACGGGCCTGATTTTTTCCATCTGCGCCCACCTCTTTGCCTGCGCCGTGCCGATCTGGAAGGCGGGCGACGACCGGCAACGCGAACGGTTTCTCAAGCCCGCGACGAGCGGGCAATTGATTGCGGCCAACGCCATGACCGAGCCGGAAGCCGGATCGGATATCAGCTCGTTGAAGACCAGCGCCCTCAAAGACGGCGACCACTACGTGCTGAACGGCGTCAAAAGTTTTGTCACCAACGGCCCCGTGGCCGATCTGTTTCTGGTTTACGCCACTGTCAGCCGTCAGGCCGGATTTCTGGGATTGACCGCCTTCTTGATTGAAAAGGACACGCCGCGCCTGAAAGTCGCCCCGATTCACGACAAGGTCGGGCTGCGATCGTCTCCCATCGCGGAGGTTTACCTCGACGACTGCCGGGTGCCCGCGGAGAACCGCCTGGGCAGGGAGGGCGCCGGCGGCGCCATCTTCAAGGAGTCGATGGGCTGGGAGCGGACCTGTCTGTTTGCGGTTTATGTCGGGCTCCTGCAGAGACAACTCGAAATCTGTATCGAACGAACCAGGGACCGCAAGCAGTTCGGCCAGCCGATCGGCAAGTTTCAGTCCGTCGCCAATCGAATAGTCGATATGAAGCTGCGGCTCGAAGCTTCACGTTTGCTGTTGTATCAGGCGGGGTGGGTGCATCAGCATCGCCCTCAGAGCGATCTCGAATCCGCGCTCAGCAAATTGTTTATCGCCGAAAGCGCCGTGCAGTCGGGTCTGGACGCCATCCAGATTTATGGTGGGTACGGTTGTCTGAGCGAGATGGGGATCGACCTCATGCTTCGTGACGCGATCCCGGCGCGCATCTATTCGGGAACCTCGGAAGTCATGCGCAAGATCATCGCCAATTCCATGGGATTATGAAAACGACCGCCTCCTCGCGATATGAATAAAGGCAACCTCCTTCACGATCTGGCTCGCGCTTGGGCTGAGCGGTCGCCCGCCTCCGCCGCCATTGAAATCAACAACCGCTCCTGCACGTACCTTGAGTTGGAGCAGGCCTCAAATCGCGTCGCCCGCGCTTTGATCGGGGCTGGATTGAAACCCGGTGAGAGGGTCGGCATCTATGCGCCGAAATCGATCGAGGTGGTGGCGGTGATGCTCGGCACGTTGAAAGCCGGCGGCGTGTATGTCCCGATTGACGTGGCCGGCTCGGCCAGCCGCGCTCAACTCATCATGCGAGATTGCGCGCTCGAGCGCCTGGCGACCACCGCCCCGCTGCTCGAATCGATAACCGGTGATGCCGGCTGGCCGGCCTGGTTGAATCAGGTGATTTTGATCGGGACCTGGCCGGGCGATCAGGCCCGGACTCTCACCACCTGGGCCGAGGTCGAGGCCCTGCCGGGCGATCGAGGACCGGAGCCTGAGCGCGGCGAAAACGATCCGGCCTATATCCTGTACACCTCCGGCTCGACGGGAACCCCCAAGGGCGTCACGATCTCACATCGTAATGCGCTGGCCTTCATCGAATGGGCCGCCCGGGAATTTCGGGTAACCCCATCGGATCGGCTTTCCAACCACGCGCCCTTCCATTTCGACCTCTCGGTCTTTGATCTGTATGTCGCCTTCCGGTCGGGGGCCAGCGTGCTGCTGATCGACGAGGCCATGGCCCGCCGCCCGCGCGAGTTGGTGCAATGGCTCTCCGAGAAGGCGATTACGATCTGGTACTCGGTCCCGTCGGTGCTGATCCTCATGTTGGAACAGGGCGGCTTGGAACGAGAGACCATTGAAAACCTGCGCGTCGTCCTCTTCGCCGGAGAGGTCCTTCGAATCAAGCACCTCCGCCGCCTGATGCGCGTCGTTCCGATCGCCGAGTATTACAATCTCTATGGTCCGACCGAGACCAACGTCTGCACCTATCATCAG
>DATEFT010001016.1:0-12992 GCA_035280505.1 Blastocatellia bacterium
GGTGATTCCTGGCCCTCGATGATTGGTGTCTCATTGGATCTCTGCCGGGTCGGCCGGAAGCCGATCCTCATGGCAGAGAAAATCTTATAGATCTCGTCCTCATTGCCATCTTCGGCGGCGGCGATGAGTCGAAGAATGTCATCACCGAGTTCGTCAAAATCATACTGCAAAGGCGGCGCCACGAAAATCTTCTCATACCGCGTGGTCTGCGCGCCCTCCTCGGCGATCAACAGCTCTTCCTTCAACTTTTCGCCGGGGCGCAGACCGGTGAAGACCATCTCCAGGTCCTCGCCGAGCGTGAGGCCGGACAACCGAATCATATCATTGGCCAGGTCAATTACCTTCACCGGTTCGCCCATGTCGAGCAGAAAGATTTCTCCCCGCTGGCCGAGCGCGCCGGCCTGAATGATGAGCTGCGCCGCCTCGGGAATCGTCATGAAGTACCGCTCGACCTCGGGATGGGTGACCGTGACCGGGCCGCCATTGCGGATCTGTTCCCGGAAGATGGGCACGACGCTGCCGCGGCTGCCCAGCACGTTGCCGAATCGAACGCAGGAGTAGTGGCCCATCCCTTTGGCTCTGACGACCTGGGCCTGGAACATGAGCTCGGCCACCCGTTTGGTGGCGCCCATAATGTTGGTGGGATTGACGGCCTTGTCGGTCGAGACCATGACGCAGCGTTCGACGCCGGTCTCGGCGGCGCATTCGAGCAGGCGGGCGGTGCCCAGAATATTGTTCAAGACGGCTTCCGGCACATTGCTCTCGAGCAGCGGGACGTGTTTATGGGCGGCGGCATGAAAGACCACTTGCGGCAGATGTCGTCTGAAGGATTGCCAGAGCCGTGGGGCCACCCGGAGATCGCAGATCAGCGGAACGATCTCGATCTGATGGTCCCCGGTCATGGCCAGCAGCTCGCGTTCGGCTTCGAAGACGGCGTTTTCGTCCTTGTCGAGCAGAATGATCGTCGCCGGCTGGAGGGTCGCCAACTGGCGGCACAGTTCGCGGCCGATCGAACCGCCCGCGCCGGTGACCAGAACTCTTTTGCCCCAATACGATCTCTGGCTGGCCTCGAACCAGAGGTCGAGATCGATCGTGTCGCGGCCGAGCAGGTCTTCGATCTCGATCGGCCGGACCTTGGTGATGGTGACGCGGTTGCCGAGCAGTTCGGAGAGCCCGGGCAGGATTTTGACCGGCACCCGCGCCTCCTCGCAGAGGTCCAGGAGGCGCCGGACGGTCTTCCGGTGCGCGCTCGTGATCGTAATGATCACCTGTTGGATCCGATGCGCCTTGACGAGGGCCGGAAGCTCGGAGGTCACGCCGAGGACCGGCACGCCCTGAATCACGGCCTGTCTTTTGCTCGGATTGTCGTCGACGAAACCGCAGACCTGCAGCCCCAGGTCGCGCCGGCGGGAGATCTCGCGGACGGTCATGATCCCGGCATTTCCGGCGCCGACCAGCAGCGTTCTGACGCGGACTCCGGCCTCCTCGGTCTTGGCGCGGGCGGCGTTCTCGCAGGTCACCCGCCAGACGAGCCGGGCGCAGAGCATGAGCGAGGTCGCCAGCATCAAATCGATGAAGGTGATGCTGATGGGCACGGTCAGGAGCGGATAGATCCCCGGAAAGATCAACCTCAACGCGAGCAGGATCGTGGAGATGATTCCGACCGAGACGGCCAGTTGAATCCCATCGGGGATGCTCACATAACGCCAGACCCGGCAATAGAGCCCCATCAGATGATTGACTCCCAGTCGCGCCAGGACCACGTAGGGCAGCAGCAGGAAGAGCCGGTCATTGTCGATGCCCGGCGGCCAGCCGTCGAAACGCAGAATATGGGCGAGAATGAAGGAGGTCGTCGCGATCGCGACGTCGATCACCATCTGGACGCGGCGGCTCAACAGGTTCCGCACCCACGGGCGGAGGACCACGGCTTGCGCCAGTCTCCGGGATAGATCGGTCTTCGTTTTAGAGGGGTGAGGAGGCCCCGTGGTTTGGGGGATGAACTGTTTGCTCACACTCATGTTTATCCTTCAGCCGCGAAGCGCCCAGCCGTCGTTGCACCGGGTCGCAAAGTCGGATCCGCTCGAGATGGCGGGATCTTACTTGACGAACCGGGGACTGGCAAATGAAGGCTTCCGGCGCAGTGTTGATGGGTGCCGACCCAGCGCCCGGGAAAATTATCGGAGTATCCGCCGCAGCGTTCGGCAGATCACGACACAGTCGGTCCAGACGGTCGCCTGCCGGGAGTATTCGAGATCCCGCCGGATCTTCGCCGGGATCAATTCCGACCGGTAATATTGTTCGGGATCCGGCTGGCGCGCGAGCAACTCGCTCTCATTATTGAAGGTGATGGTCGCCGGGCTGGTGAGCCCGGGCCGGACCGCCAGAATGGATTGCTGTTCAACGGTGTAGAGCGCGACATAGCGCGGTACTTCCGGGCGCGGTCCGACCAGACTCATCTCGCCTTTAATAATATTGAGGAGTTGCGGCAGTTCGTCGAGCCGGTATTGGCGCAGGATCCGGCCGCAGCGTGTAATGCGCGGATCTCGGCCGATCGTGATCTGGGTCCCGGCCTGTTCGGCCTCGACGATCATCGAGCGGAACTTGAAGATCCGAAAGGGGTGACCGAATCGGCCCACGCGCTGTTGGAGGAAGAAGGCCGGCCCACGCGAGTCGAGCTTGATCCAGACGATAATCGCCACAAAGATGGGGAGCAGGAAGATCAGGATGGGAATGGCCACGAGCAGGTCGAAGAGCCGTTGGGCAGAGGCCTGACGCGGCGTTGGGGAGAGTCCTCCCAGGGGAGGGGAAGGGGTGAATTTGGAGTCGGTTGCAATCATTGACACGTGAATGAATGGGTCACTGGTAACGGGGGCGTCGTTCGAGGAGTCAGCACCTCTTTCACCGCCTCGATGACGCGCGCCTGCGCGGCCTCGGTCATCTTGGTATAGAGCGGTAGACTCACAGCCCGCTCGTAGGCCAGGCTGGAGATCGGGAAGTGATGCGGCTGCAGGCGGCAATAATCCCTCCAGTAAGGATGGAGGTGGAGCGGAATGAAGTGCACGCTGCAGCCGATGCCGCGCACATTCATCTGTTGAATGAACTCTTCCCGGCTCAGCTTGACCGAATCGTCGAGCCGGATGACATAGAGATGCCAGGCGTGAATCTCCCCCGCGGCCGGTTGGGGCGGGAGGATCACCGGCAGCTCGACCAGCTCGGCATCGTATCGCGCGGCCATCTCCGCCCGCTGCTGCTGGAATCTCCAGACCTTCTTCAATTGTTGAATCCCGATCGCCGCGGCCAGATCGGTCATATTGTATTTGAAACCGGGGGCGACCACTTCGTATTGCCAGGCGGGTCGAGAAGACGTGTATCGGTCGAAGGCGTCGCGATCGATGCCGTGCAAGCGCATGAGCCGGCAGCGTTGAAGCAGGGCCTCGTCGCGCGAGACGATCATCCCGCCCTCGCCGGTCGTCATGGTCTTGGTCGCGTAGAAACTGTAGACCGTGGCATCGGTCTGTAAGGTCCCGATCAATTTCCCGCCGTAAGAGGTCGGCAGGGCGTGGGCGGCGTCTTCGACCACTTTCAGGCCGTGCTTCCGCGCGATCTCGATGATCGGGTCCATCTCACAGGCCAGTCCCGCCACATGGACCGGCAGGATCGCCTTGGTCCGCGGAGTGATCGCGCGTTCGATCTTTCCCGGATCCAGATTGAAGGTCTGGGGATCGATATCGACCAGGATCGGACGGGCTCCGAGATGACGGACCACGCCGGCGGTGGCCGTGAAGGTGTAGGGAGTGGTGATGACCTCGTCGCCCTCACCGATGCCCAGCGCTTCGAGCGCCAGATGCAACCCGGCCGTCGCCGAATTGACCGCCAGCGCTTTAACCTGACCGCCGATGAACGAGGCGAACTCTTGTTCGAACCGTTGTGTTTTGGGACCGGTCGTTAACCAGCCGGAACGGAGGGAGTCGACTACCTCCGTGATTTCTTCTTCGCCAATGTCGGGGAGCGCAAAAGGCAAAAAGTCACTCATAAAGTTGCCCATATGCAAAAAGGTACCAGTACTGTCAATGTGCTAATGCGCCAATGTGAAAAAGATCAGCCCATTAAAACGCGCTGAGTAGGCTCTCGGATGTGTTTAGAACTATTTTTTGATGAAGTTTTATAGGACTTACCTCACGCCCCATTTAAAGCATAGACTGGAGATTGAAATCAAGGGATCTCTGGGGAAATCTCCCAACTAATTGAAGGGGAGTCCCCGATTGTGGTGCGCGACCTCCGCCAGTTTGGCCAGACCGGCGCGGGTCCCGATCGCGATCAGGAGATCGCCGGCGTGCAGGGTCTGCTCTCCGTCGGGATTGAAGATAATGTGCCCGGCGAGCGAGGTGATGGCCACGATCATGACGCTATGCTCCGTGCGAATGCCGGAATCCCTGAGCTTCCGGCCGTCGAGGACCGAGCCCTCGCCGATCTGGATCTGCTCGAAGTTGAGGTCGAGCGTTTCGGTCATGGTCGTCAATTCGATGAAATCGGCGACGGCGGGCGAGAGCGCCGCCTGCGCCATGCGGTGGCTGCCGATCAGCACCGGCGAGACCACTTTATTGGCTCCGGCGCGCAGCAACTGGCGTTCGGCGGGCAGGTCGACGGCGCGCGCGACGATGTGGAGGGTCGGATTCATGCCCCTGGCCGTCAGCACGATGTAGACATTTTCGGCATCGCTCGAGGCCGCCGTGATCAGGGCGCGGGCCGTGCGGACTTGCGCGCCCTTGAGCACGGTCTCATCGGTGGCGTCGCCGACTAGCACCAAAATGCCTCTCGTCAGCAGCCGTTCGCCGACCGCCTCGTCGCGTTCGATCACGACGAACTCCACCCCTTTCTTCTTCAACTCGTCGATAATCTGCATTCCGACCCGTCCGGCTCCGCAGAGAATGTAATGGTTCTTCAGTTGATTGATGTCTTTGAACAATTTGCGCCTCCCTAGCGCGGATGAGATTTCGATCTCGATCAGCGTCCGAGTCAGGATCGAGATCACGAAACCGAACATGGCCACCCCGACGACGATCAACAGGATCGTGAACGCCCGCCCGGAGGTGGACAATGGATGGGTCTCGCCGTAGCCGATGGTGGCGAGCGTAATCACCGTCATATAGATCGCGTCGAACCAGGACCAGCCCTCGATCAGGCGATATCCGGCGGCCCCGATGAAATTGATGGCCAGGACGGTGGCCAGCGTGTAGATCAGCTTTTTGGAGAGCGGCATCATGAAACGAACTTATCAGGATTGGTGCTGAGGAGGAGGAGAGCGTGAGGGGAGGGCCGTCTCCGCGCCCTCCCCTGATCGTTGCTTGGTTACTTGAGGATCGGAGTGACGATCACTTTTCGAAACCAGACCTTGCCGTGATCACCCTGGAGCATGATCGGTCCGGGCTCGCCCTCGTTGCTGTCGAGCGCGCCGCCGGTGATGCCCTCGATGGCGATGTTGTCGTGGACCTTCTTGCCGTTGAGGAAGACGGTCACCCGGTTGCCGACGATGGTCGCCTCCATGGTCTGCCATTGACCGGCGGGGAGGCTGGCGTTGACCAGCGGTTTGACGCGGCTATAGAGCGCCATGTGGCCGTGGCTCTCGGGCTCTTTCCCGGCGTCGTCCAGGACCTGCAACTCATAACGTCCGCGCAGATAGATGCCGCTGTTGCTCTTCTCTTCGAGCTTGTATTCACAGTGGATCTTGAAGTTCTCGAACCGGTGTTTCGAGACCAGATTGTTGGCTTTGGCCTCGTTGGTCATGGCGCCGTCGGCGATGCCCCAGCCGGAGGGCCGGTCTTTAAACTGCACGCCCCAGCCGTCCATGGACTTGCCGTCGAAGAGGGCGACCGGCGTGCCCAGCTTGTGCTTGGCGTTGGCGTTGTACTCGTCCCATTTCGGCGGACGCACGCCGATCCAGGCGACCACCTGTTCGCCGATCGTCACCTGGCCGAGCAGCCGCCCCTCCTGGACCTTGGCCCGGTGGACCGGCTGGTTGTTGCCCGCGGGCGTGAAGACGAGTTCGCCGTTCTCGAGGTTGATCTGCGGCACTTTCGTGACGCTGCCGCCGCGATTGAGGAAGTATCCGGCCAACTTGCCTTCCTCGATCTTGACCTCCAACCAGTAGACGTAATCCTGGTGTGGGCCGACTCCTCCGATATCCCACTTGCCGAGAAATGGATTATCCTGGGCGCCGGCTTTGATGTTGATAAGGACGCTGCTGCAGATCGTCAACAGCAGAGAGAAATAGATACCAGTTAATCTCATTCCGTATTCTCCCCGTGGTTAAGAAATTTTGGACCGATTTTTCGCGAGAACGATAAGTGACTTATAAGCTCTTGGCAAGTCTTCCAACTTGCCCCTCACAAAACGGCCCGAACCCGGCTAAACCGATTGACTTGCCTGGCCGGTCGGCTTAGATTAGCCCCAATCTGAAATCAGAATTTACAATTGGCGACTTCTAAGTGCTCTGGAAACGAAGTTCTTCGGTCTTTGTTTTCTTGAACCGCGAAATCCGCGAAAGGTCGGTCGTTTCAGCGTGTTTCGCGTCTTTCGCGGTCTGAACAGACAACCACATGGCTTAGTTGGAGGAGTCCTAAGTCGATTTCAAATCGAGGATGCTGATGAAACCACGGAAGCAGATTGCGCTCGTCCTGTGTCTGGTTGGGGTGCTCATATTCGTCACCTATTCGATCGTCAGCGGAATCGCCCACATGCGATCCGGCGCGGCGATGGCCGAGGGAGCGAACAAATTTCTGGCCTCGCTCACTCCCGAGCAGCGGGCCAAGGCCGTCTTCAAATTCGATGACGAACAGCGGTTCGACTGGCACTTCATTCCGCGTCCTCGCAAGGGGCTTCCGCTGAAGGAGCTGACGACGGACCAGCGCCAACTGGCCATGGAGTTTATGAAGACGGGTCTCGGCTCCGCCGGTTATCAGAAGGCCACCACCATCTTCAGCCTCGAACCGATCTTGAAGGAGCTGGAGAAGGGGAGCGGGCCAGTGCGCGATCCGGAACTCTACTACTTCTCGGTCTTCGGGACGCCCTCCGCGAAGAATGTGTGGGGCTGGCGGGTCGAGGGGCATCACGTCTCGCTCAACTACACGGTGGTCAAGGGCGAATTGATCTCCAACACGCCGCTCTTTTTCGGGGCCAACCCGGCCGAGGTCCGGGAGGGACCGCGCCAGGGATTGCGGGTCCTGGCCGGCGAAGAGGACAAGGGGCGCGACCTGATTCGGTCGCTAGACGAGAAGCAGCGGGCGGTGGCGATCTACGACCAGACCGCCCCGAAGGACATGCTGACGTTCAACAACCGCAAGGCCGATCCGCTCAAGCCCGAGGGGCTGGCCGCGAGCCAGTTGAACAAAGAGCAGAAAGATTTGCTCAATCGACTGCTCGAGGAGTATCTTTCACGGATGTCCCAGGATGTCGCCGACGAGCGCCGGAAGAAGGTGCGCGAAGCCGGAATCGACACCATCTATTTCGCCTGGGCCGGAGGCATCAATCGCGGCGATCCGCACTACTACCGCCTGCAGGGCCGGACGTTCTTGATCGAGTATGACGATACGCAGAACAATGCCAACCATATCCATACGGTCTGGCGCGATTTCAACGGCGACTTCGGCGCCGATCTGTTACAGGAGCATTACAAGGCATCGCCTCATCAATGAAGATCACCAACCAGGTTGCTGAAAAATAGGGATGGAATTGATGCCGCCTTTGCCCATCGACTCCATCCTTGAAGAGATCGTCGCCTCCCTGCGAATTTCACCTAATCTGATCCTGGAAGCCCCGCCCGGAGCGGGCAAGACGACGCGGGTGCCGCCGGCGCTGCTCGATGCGGGGCTGGCGGGGCCGGGTGAGGTGTGGGTGCTCGAACCCCGCCGGCTGGCGGCGCGGATGGCGGCCCGCCGGGTCGCCGAGGAGCGCGGCCAAAGAGTCGGAGAGACGGTCGGCTATCAGGTGCGGTTCGAGGAGGTTGCGGGACCGGCGACGAAGTTGCGCTTTCTGACCGAGGGGATCTTGACGCGGCGACTGCTCTCCGATCCCCGGCTCGATCGCGTCGGCGTCGTGGTGATCGATGAGTTTCACGAACGGCATCTGCAGGCCGATCTGGCGCTGGCGCTCTTGCGGAGATTGCAACTGGAGGCGCGGCCGGATCTGAGGCTGGTGGTCATGTCGGCCACGCTCGACGCCGCGCCGGTCGCCGGCTATCTCGGCCAGGCCCCGGTCTTGCGGTCCGAGGGGCGCAGCTTCGAGGTCGCGATCGAGCACCTGCCGCGTCCGGACGAGCGTCCGCTGGCGGAACTGGTCGAGGCGGCGGTGCGCGGCCTGCTCTCCGAGACGGACGACGGCGACCTGCTGGTCTTTCTCCCGGGAGCCGCGGAGATTCGCCGCGCCGCGGCCGCCTGTGCCGCGATCGCTGAAAAGCATGGACTGCTGGTCCTGCCGCTGCACGGAGATCTGGCGGCGGCCGACCAGGACCGGGCGGTCAAACCCGCCTCGCAGCGGAAGCTGATTCTCTCCACCAATGTCGCCGAGAGCTCGGTCACCATCGATGGCGTGGTCGCCGTGATCGATTCCGGATTGGCGCGAATTGCCGGCCACTCGCCGTGGTCGGGCCTGCCGGTCTTGAACACGGCTCGCATCAGCCAGGCTTCGGCGATCCAGCGGGCCGGCCGAGCCGGGCGGGTGCGGCCGGGAAGGTGCCGGCGGCTCTATACCGTTCAGGATTTCAACGCCCGCCCCGATTACGAACTGGCGGAGATTCATCGTCTGGACCTGGCCGAACCCGCGCTCGAGATGCGCGCCGCGGGGATCGATCAACCGGGCGCGTTCGGATGGTTCGAGTCGCCGCCGCCCGGCGCTCTACAGGCGGCCGATGGTCTGTTGCGAAGGCTCGGGGCCGTGGATGAGCGCGGGCGGGTCACGGAGACCGGCCGCGCCATGCTGCGGTTCCCACTGCATCCGCGCCAGTCGCGAATGATCGTCGAGGCCCAGGCTCGCGGCGTCGCCGAGGAGGCCTGCCTGATTGCGGCCCTGATCGGAGAGCGCGACCTCGTCGCCCCGGAAGGATTCAAGACGGAGCCGGGCCCGGCCAAACGGCGAACCGCCCAGACCGTGGGCTCCAGCGACCTGCTCCATCGAGCAGATCTGTTCGCGGAGGCCCTCGCCGCCAACTTTTCACGGCCGCGGCTGCGCGAGATGGGGCTGGATCCCGGGGTCGCGCAGGCGGTCGATCGGGTGCGCCGGCAACTCTCCAGGCTCTGCGCCGCCGGCCGGGCCGGTTCGAGTCCGCCTCCGGGAGATGAATCCGCGATCCTGATCTCGGTGCTCGCCGGTTATCCGGACCGCGTCGCGAGGCGCAGGTCGTTGAAACCCGGCCAGCCCGAACTCTTATTGTCGGGGGGCGGCGCGGCCCAACTCTCCGAATCGAGCATCGTGCAGCGGGCGGAGTTTCTGGTCGCGGTCGAGGCCGAGGAGCGGCGCGGCTTGCGGTCGGGGGCCATGATCCAGATCGCCAGCGCGATCGAGCCGGAATGGTTGATCGATCTCTTCGCCGATGAGCTGCGCGAGGTGAGGACCGCGACCTGGAACGCGTCGGCGGAGCGGGTCGAGGTCGTCCAGCGGCTGCTTCATGACCAGTTGGTGGTCGATGAGAGCAAGGTGCGGGACGCGAATGACGAGGAGGTGGCCAGGATCTTGTCCGAGGCCGCGCTCGGGGTCGGGTGGCAACGATTCGCCGATCCGGACCAGGTCGCCGGGTTGATCGCGCGAGTCGAGTTGATCGCTCGCGTGCTTCCTCAATCCGGCATGCCAGCGTTCACGGAAGCTGACGTCCGCGAGGCCCTGGTCTCGCTCTGCGAGGGACGGCGGAGTTTCGCCGAACTGCAGCAAGCCTCCGCCCGGGGCGCCCAGGGCGGTCTGCTCGGAGTGCTGCGGCACCGGTTGAGCGGAGAGCAGTCGCGGCTGCTGGCCCAGATGGCGCCCGAAACGGTATCGATCGCCGGCCGGCGCCAGGTGCGCGTCAACTACGAGTCGGGCCAGCCGCCCTGGATCGCCTCGCGGCTGCAGGATTTTTTCGGAATGACGGAGGGCCCCCGGATCGCGGGCGGGCGGGTGGCCGTGGTCTTGCACCTGCTCGCGCCCAATCAGCGGCCGATTCAGGTGACGACCGACCTGGCCGGGTTCTGGCAGCGCATCTATCCGCAGGTCCGGCGCGAACTCGGCCGCCGGTACCCTCGTCATGCCTGGCCGGAAGACCCGTTGGTCAAGAAATAACCGGATTGATGGGAGATGATTGAACCGCGAAATACGCGAAAGATTGATGTTTCGCGTGTTTCGCGTGTTTCGCAGTCGCTTATCGGAGTTTATGCAGCTTCTCGGCCGCCGCCTGGAGCGTCTCGTCGCGCTTGCAGTAGCAGAATCTCACCTGTTGGGCGCCGAGTTCCGGCCGCCGATAGAAACTGCTGCCCGGAACGACCGCCACCCCGATCTCCCGGACCAGGTGTTCGGTGAACTTGACGTCGTCCGCAAATCCGAAATTCGAGATCTCGGTCATGATGTAGTAGGCGCCGTCCGGTTTGAAGCACTTGAAGCCGACCTCTTCCAGGACTCCCAGCAGATAGTCCCGCCGGGTTCGGTAGTCCTGCTGCAGCTTCTGGTAGTAGCTCGGCGGGAGGCTCAGGGCATAGACGCCGGCCTCCTGGAGCGGAGCGGCGGCGCCGACCGTCAGGAAATCGTGCACCTGGCGGATCCCGTTGATCAGGTCCGGGGCCGCGATCGCATAGCCGACCCGCCAGCCGGTGACCGAGTAGGTCTTTGAGAGGCTGTTGATGGTGACCGTCCGATCGCGCATGCCGTCGAGAGTGGCGATCGCCACGTGTCCCTGGCTGCCGAAACCGCTCGACGAATCCGGATACCAGATGTGCTCGTAGATCTCATCGGTAAACGCCAGAACGTCGTATTCGAGACAGAGGTCCGCAATCAACCGGAGTTCGTCGCGGGAGAAGACCTTGCCGGTGGGATTGTGAGGAGTATTGATGATGATGGCCCGGGTCTTTTCATTGAAGGCCGCCCGGAGTTCGGCCGGATCGAACCGCCAATCGGGTGCGTAGAGCGTGACGTACCGGGTCACGGCATCCGAGAGAATCGCGTCGGGATGGTAGTTTTCGTAGAACGGCTCGAAGACGATCACTTCATCCCCCGGATTCAGGAGGGCCATCATGGTCGCGATCATGGCCTCGGTCGAACCGCAGGTGACGACGATCTCGCGGTCCGGATCCAGGTCGAGGCCGAGATTCCATTTGGACTTGGCGGCGATCGCCTCGCGGAAGCGTTTGGCTCCCCAGGTGATCGCATATTGATTGATATCCGCCTCGATGGCCTCGCAGGCCGCCCGTTTGATGTCCGCCGGGGCGGGGAAGTCGGGATAGCCCTGCGAGAGGTTGATCGCGCCGTAGAGCGCCGCCTGCCGGGTCATGTCGCGGATGACCGATTCGGTGAACCGCGAGACCTTGTGCGAAACACGATTTCTCATGGGGGTAGGCTCAGGGATTGATCTTGGTGACGACCTTGTTTCCGGCTCCGCGTTTGACGGTGCGTTTGACCAACTGCTCGACATCGGACCGCAACAACCATTTGGCGTCGTCCTGTTCGATCACGCGAATGGCTCCCTGGGCGGCGGCCAGATCGAGCATCGTCGCGGGTACCTGATATTCACGAGCCGCGCTTTTAAAACTCATCAGATCTTTGCTGTCGTAGACGCTCATTGCAAAATACTCCTGCTGGGAATTAAACTGCATTTATGAACAGGGGTGAAGGCGTGATAATAGGGATGTTAAAGTCTGGTGTCAAAGCGATTGAAGATCGCGCACTTGAAATCCATCCCACTGCCTACTACAATGCAATGGCCGACCGAGATCTAAATCAACCCCTGATGGTAACCCTAGTGGAGATGTTACTATGGAGTGCTCCCAATTCGAGGAACTGATCAGCGACTATCTAGATTGCGGCCTGGCACGTCCAGTGCGGCGGGATTTTTGCGAGCATCTGCTCGCCTGCCGTGCGTGTCATGTAGTTTTCAACGAGATTCGAGAAACGATCGACGCCTGCCGCCAGTTGAGAGAGTCGCAGTTGCGTGAAATCGCGCTCCTGGCTGAAGTCGAACAGCGGATTCTCAGTGCGACGAGCCCCGGGGAGATGCTCAGTTGCCGCCTGTTGGATGCGCTGATCTCGGACTATTTTGATGGGATTATCGAGAGCTCTTATGAGAAGATGTTCAACGAACACTTTGCCGCCTGCGGAAGTTGTCGCCGGTTGGTCGAAGGCGTTCGCGAATCGCTCGAAGAGCAGGAATCGGTCGACGTTCCGGCGGAACTATGCGACCGAATTCTGGCTGCAACTGTAGGCGCCCGGCGCTAAACTCCCAACGATCTTACATGTTACAAATCAAGAGATTTTTCTGTTGTCTTTTCCTCGCCCTGGTCTGCCCCCTTATATCTACAGCACAGCAACCTGAAAATATCGAGAAGAAGGTTGAAAACCCCATTGGCGTGGCCGAGGAAGAGAAGAAGTCTCTACGGCAGGTGCGAACTCAACAGGTCGCCATCGTCGCCACCTCGAATTCAGGTGAACCGGCAGAGGTCTTCATCGAGGCCGAGAACCAGGGAGTGGAGGGCAATGCCATTCTGGCCTCGGGCAATGTCCAGGTGACCTATGCCGATATGCTGATCATTGCCGACCGGGCCACCTACAACAAGGCCACCGCGGACCTGATCGCCGAGGGCAACGTCTTCTTCGAGCAACAGGGCCAGCGGATGAGCGGCGAACGGATCGAGCTCAACGCCAAGACCAAACGGGGCACCATCTTCACCTCGACGGCCTTCACCAACCATACTCCGGACGGGACCATGGTCGTGATCGACTCCAAGTGGGCCCACAAGACCGGCGAGGATACCTACAACCTGGAG
>DATEFT010001017.1:0-11893 GCA_035280505.1 Blastocatellia bacterium
CTGTTACGCCGTCGGTTCGAGCATCTGACCGCGATCGAGATCGATCCGTCCCTGGCCGGTTCCCTCAAGCAGCGTCTGCAACAGACCAACGTCAGCGTGGTGGAAGGGGACGCGACGGCCATGCCGTTCGAGACCGGCTCGTTCTCGGGAGCGGTCTCGTTCACCATGCTCCACCATGTTCCGTCTCTCTCCCTGCAGGATCGGGTGCTCGCCGAAGTCTGCCGCGTGCTCAAGCCCGGCGGCGTCTTCGCCGGAACCGATAGCGTCTACAGCCGGACATTCCATCTCATGCACCTCTGGGACACCATGGTCCTGGTCGAGCCGACCACTTTCGGGAGGCGCCTCGAAGCCGCCGGATTTACCGACGTCTCGGTCAGGGTGACCAAGCGATGCTTCAGATTCAGCGCCCGGCGCCCCTGATCCGCAATTGACTTCTTCCTGAGCTTCGAGTAATCTTCGCGGCAATTGAAAACGGATTTCATTTTCGATTTGGTCGAATGGATCGATCGCCCGAGTGGAGTCCGGCTCTGGGTATCGAGAGCGGGATCGCAGATTACGGTCAGGGTGGGGTTCAAGATCATCAGCCTCCGGCGCGGCAACGCCGGGGTTTGGATGATGGGCCGACCCGGTCAGTTCTGGCAACTTGGTGAGGGTTGCGGAGTCCGGATGACGCCGCACAGATAAGGAGGCTCCGATGGGTTACGTGTGGGCTGGGCCTGCGTTCGCTTCAGCAACGCCGCGGTGGTTCTCGTTGCTGTTGTCCATCATGATTACCAGTTCAATTCCGGTCTGGGGACAGACGAAGAGTTCAGGTTCCGCGGGGGACCGAGTGGACGGCGCGGCGATTCACGGCCGTCTGTTGGATCCGGCCGGAGGCGCGGTCCGGGGCGCCCGAGTGACGGCGCGAGGCCGTCAGGGCGCCGAGTCGACCGCCGTGACCGACGAGGAGGGCGCCTACTCTTTCTCGGATCTGCCGCCGGGCGAATATCGGATCAGCGCGGTCGCGGCCGCGTTTCAACCGGCGGAGCGGACGGTGAAGCTGGAGGGCGGCCGGTTGGAGGTCGAGATCCGGTTGGCCGTCCGCGGAGTGGATGAGTTCGTCACGGTCACGACCGGCGACACGGCCTACCGGGCGGAGTCGGCGACCACGGCGATGCGGGCCGACCTCGCCCTGCGCGACACGCCGCAATCGATTCAGATCGTTACCAAACAGGTGATTGAGGAACAGGGCGCGACCGAGATCAACGATGTCGTTCGCAACGTGAGCGGCGTGAGCGTGCCCAACTCTTCCGGCGGCCGCGCGCAGGACTTTACGATCCGCGGTTTCACTTCGTCCCGCAACACCTACAAAGACGGGTTCCGCAACGATTTCAACTCCAACCGCGCCGGACATGAGATGTCGAACGTCGAACGGGTCGAGGTGCTCAAGGGGCCGGCTTCGGTCCTCTACGGACGGCTCGATCCGTCGGGCGTCGTCAACCTGGTGACCAAGCGGCCGCTCGCCGAGCATTACCGGTCGTTGACGATCTATGGCGGCAAGTTCAATCTCTTTCGGCCGCAGCTCGATCTGAGCGGGCCGCTCAACCGGTCGCAGCGGCTGCTGTACCGCCTCAACCTGGCTTACGAGACCCACGACACCTTCCGCGACTTCAATCAGCGCGAGCGCGTCTTCGCGGCGCCCTCGCTCACCTGGACCGTCACCGAGAAGACGACTTTCAGCTTCGATGCCGAAGTCATGCGCGGCAGCAGCCTGATCGATCGCGGCCTGATCGCCCTCGGCTCGGGCGTCGCGCCGATCCCGTTGCGGACCTATCTGGGCGACCCGGCCATCCCCTACAAATATCAACAGGGTCGATCGGGCGCGCAGGTCTATCACGTCTTCAACCCGCAGTGGTCGCTCCGGAGCGCCTTCCGCCTGGCTCTCAACAAAGCCAACTACCACTCGCGACAACCGCGAAGACTGCTCGCCGACAATCGGACCCTGGAACTCAGTCACGACTATTCCGATCAGTCGCTCCAGACCTACTACTGGCAGAACGACGTGAGCACCAGGATGCGGACCGGGCGGATCAAACACGATCTGGTCTACGGTTTCGATCTGGGGCGCGAGCGATTCGCCTCGAATTCGCTGAGCGGGCCGACCCGCACCATCGACATCTATCGGCCGGTCTACAATTTCGCGCGCGGCCTGATCGAACTGCGCGGAAATTCGATCACGACCAACGATGCGGCCGGTCTCTACGGGCAGGATCTGATCACGCTGCGCCGGGATCTCAAGTTTCTGGTCGGCGGCCGCTTCGATTACTATCACCAGACGAACGACAATCGCTTCGCTCGCACCGTCCAGCAGGCGATCGACCGCGCCTTCACGCCGCGAGTCGGAGTCGTCTATCAGCCGGTCGAGCCGGTCTCGATCTATGCCAGTTACAGCCGTTCGTTCCAGCCGCAGTTGCAGCAGACCTACGACTTTCAACCGTTCAAGCCCGAAACCGGCCAACAGTACGAGACCGGGGTCAAGCTCGATCTCCTCGACCGCCGGTTGACTGCGACGGTGGCGGTCTACCAGATCACCAAGCAGAACGTGACCACGCCGGACATCCGTCCGGGCATTCCTTCCGGTTACAGCCTGCAACTCGGCGAGCAGCGCAGCCGCGGCTTCGAGGCCGACCTCTCGGCGCAACCGGCCCGGCGCTGGAATCTGCTCTTCAGTTACGGATTTACCGACGCCGTGGTCAGCCGCGACAACACGCGAGCCGGAGCCATTCCGATCGTCGGCAACTTTCTGCTCGGAGTGCCGCGCCACACCGGCAGCCTCTGGACGAGCTACGAGTTCGACCGGCGATTCATTCGCGGGCTCGGTCTGGGCGCCGGTCTCTTCGGAGTGGGGCGGCGGTTCGGCGACAACGAGCATACTTTCACCGTGCCGGGCTACGGGAGAGTCGACGCGACGGTCTTCTACAAGATCTATCGGAAGGACCGGGTGAAATATCGCCTGGCCCTCAACCTCGGCAATCTGCTCGATAAACCGTACTATGAAGGAGTGCGCGGGCGATACGGGATCGTCCCCGGGGCGCCGTTGACCGGTGTGGTCTCGATGCAGGTGACATTCTGAATGTGAACCGCGAAACCCGCGAAACACGAGGAAGTCGGCTGATTTCGCGTCCTCCGCGTGTTTCGCGGGTTAAATCATGACAGGCGGCCGGCGCGGTACTCCTCGACCAGATAGTCGCAGGCGCGAGCCGTCAGCGCCATCATGGTCAGAGTCGGATTCTGGCAGCCGTTGGAGACGTAGCACGAGCCGTCCGTCACGAAGAGATTTTTGACGTCCCAGGCTTGATTGAAACTATTGAGCACCGATTTTTTGGGATCGCTGCCCATCCGCGCGGTTCCGACCTCGTGGATGCTGAATCCGGGAGGAGCATCCGTCGTCAGCCGGACGCGGATCTCTTCGGCTCCGGCGGCCCGCAACATCTCCTCGGACATCTCGCCCATGTCCTTGACCATCTGATGTTCGTTGTCGCTCCAGGCCATGTCGATGTGCAGCGCGGGAATGCCCCAGGCGTCCACCACCTTCGGGTCGAGCGAAACCCGATTTTCATAGCGGGGCAGACATTCGCCGTAACCGGAGAGATAGATGGTCCAGGGATGTTCTTCGCGGATCGACTGTTTGAAGCCGGCCCCGAATCCGGGGATCGATTTGCTGTGTTCGTAGAGCGTCTGGCTGGAGCTGCCTTGCAATCCGTAACCGCGGAGAAATCGCTCGTGCTTGGTCTTCAGATTCCGAAAGCGAGGGACGTAGATTCCGGTCGCGCGCCCGTCCTGCTCCATCCGTTTGGAGTCGAGCATGGGGAGGATGCCGGAGGCGCCGCCCCTTTTGACGTGGTCCATCAAATAATGGCCCAGCACGCCGGAGCTGTTGGCGAGGCCGTTCGGATATTGTGAAGACGCGGAATTGAGCATGATCCGGGTCGATTCGAGCGTGCCGGCGCAGAGCAGCACCACCTTTCCGAAGACTTCGCGATGGGCCCGGCTGACGGCATCTACGTAATGAACCCCACGGGCCTTGCCGGTGCGGCGATCCACGACCACGTGGCTGACGACCGCATGCGTAATCAACTTCATCCGTCCGGTGCGGGCGGCCGCGGGCAGCGTCGAGGCCGGGCTGCTGAAATAGGATCGGGTCGTGCAGCCCCGGTCGCAGTGGCCGCAGAAGTGGCAGGCCGGACGCGCATCGGGCGTCCCCTGGTGGATCGAGCGAGTCAGAATCGCCGTCCGGCCGATGATCACGCGGCGCTCCGGGTCTCCCAGTTTCTCGACCGCTCGCTTCAAAACCAGCTCGCCGCAGGTCAGCGCCATGGGCGGTTGAAATTTTCCGTCCGGCAGTTGCGGCAACTGTTCCTGAGAGCCGCTGACGCCGATGAACTCTTCGACTCGATCGTAGTAGGGAGCCAGCTCTTCATAACTGATCGGCCAGTCCTCGCCGTAACCGTCATGGCTGGCCGCCTTGAAGTCATAATTGGAGAGCCTGAAGGCCAGCCGCCCCCACGGGATCGTGCGCCCGCCGACCTGTCTCGATCGGATCCAGCGGAATGGTTTATCGGCCGGAGTGGTATAGGGATTCTCCACGTCGTTGACGAAGAACTGGTGGCCATACTCGGTGCAGGCATAGCAGAGGCTCTGAATCGGTTGGGTCCGTTCCAGTCGGCGCCGGTCGCCGAACCCGCGGTACTTCAATTCGTAGGGCCAGGTGTGTTCGGTGAAATCTTTTTGCGGGTCCAGTTTGCGCCCCGCCTCCAGCACGACGACTCGTAGACCTTTTTCGGTCAGCTCTTTGGCAGCCCAACCGCCGGTCGCTCCCGAGCCGACGATGACAGCATCGTAAATTTCTCGTTGTGACAAGTCGACCTCCTGGTGCCTTCTCGATAGTTGATGTGATCGAGGGTTAAATGAAGAACGCCCATCCCGAGATCACAGACACGGCTCGTCTTCGGGATGATGATTCGCTGATTCTCCAATTTTCCACGGATACTTTGAGCGGCTACATCATGCCAGCCCCGCCTGACAGGGCACAAGCGCTTCTTAAAAATCGGAGGCTCGCGTGTCTAATAGTTGAGCGGAAATCTTCATATTAAAACTTATCAAATTAAATCGGCGCGATCGGCGTGGGATCCGTGGCGCAAGGCCGGATTGAATAGCATTAGGGTCTGGATTGGGCTCTGAGGTTTGTGGTAATTTCTCCATCAGAGAAACGTTGCTATGGAGTTAAGAAAAAAGAAGAAGACACGGACATGTCGCAAGAGTTTTGAGAAGTTGAGAAATACTGTTCCCGCGTCATCGATTCTTCCAATCAATTCATGACCAGAAAAATATCGGCAGAAGTGCGGCGAAGACTGCGCGAGGCCGCGAGAGCCAGATTGGCAAAAATGAAAGCCCAGGAGGTGGCCGCGCATGAAGCTGTGGCGGCATTGGCGACGGCGCCGGAGATGGAGTTGCTGAGTATTCCGGCGGTCGTGGCCGCGCTGGACGTCGGCGCCATGCAGGGTCGGGCCAGTGCGGCGGTCGCGTTGCGCGGGCGGACCTACTTCATGGATAAGGGGCGCTTCAAAGTGGAGCGCGTGTCGGATCTGGTGGCCGCGGTACAGGTGCGAAGCGGATCGCTGCAGCGGGTCGTCTTCGAATTGAGCGACGGCCGGGCGGTCGCGCTCTGCGAGTGTTTCTATGATGAGGGAGTGGCGGAGGTCGTCTGCGAGCACAAGATTGCCGCGGCGCTCTTCCTGCTGGAACTCTTCGAGTTGGAAACGGAGACGGCGGTTCCCGTCGCCGCCGGCGCCGGCCGGCCGGTGTTGACCCGGACCGGCGGTTCTCCGGAGCGTTGGCGCGAGCAGCTCGCGCACTTGTTGAGCAAAGAGACGTTGCCGGTGGCGCCGCCGCAACAGGAGGGGTTGCTCTTCTTCTCTTTCGTTCGCCGCCACCATCGGCTGGTGCTTCAGCCCGGCGTGATCTCGGCGCTGGCGGTGCCGTCCGAATTGTGGCGGGACCGTCGCCGGCTCAGCGCCTACCTGGTGGAACATCAGAGCGATCCCTATCTGCGTTCTTTCACCGGCGCCCTGGAGCCCTTTCGCCTGGATTCGTATCGTTGGGTCAACGCCGCGCCCGGGCATTGTGCGCTGGTGGCGCAGGCGCTGCAACAATCGTCCTGGGCTTATCGAAACCAGGGGCCGCCGAACTGGGAGGGGCTGGCCGATGCCCTGGTCTTCCGCGGCGATGATCAGCAACTGATCAGAGAACCGCTGGAGGTGAGCTCGGACGTGGCCCGTCTCGAACTGGAGATGGAACGCGAGGCGGGAGGTCTCCGGTTGTCGCTGGTGGCCGCGTTGCGGGATCGGACGATCAAACTCAACGCGCCCAAGCTCGAAATCTTCAACACGCATCCGCTCTGGTTGTGCGAGGGAGCGCAGCTCTTTCAGGCGGGGATCGAGTGGCACAAGCTCAATCTGTTGTGCCAGCAGACCGAGATCGTGGTGCCTCCCGAGGCGATGGACGAGTTCTATCAGCGCAACTTCGCCGAACTCGCCGCCGTCTACGATCTGCGGGGCGAGAACGTGGTGGCCAAACCGCTGGCGGGCGTCCAGCCGCAGCCGCGCATCTATCTGACCGAGCAGGAGCAGCAGTTGCGGGTGCAGTTGCGCTTCACTTACAGCGGCTTCGAATGCGGCGCGACCAAACAGACCATTCAGCACAGTTATGTGCGGGACGTCGAACGCGACGTCCTGATCAAGATCGAACGGCGGCTCGATCTGGAGGGCGAATGGTGGCAGCGGCTGGGCCGCGAAGAGTTCGGTCTGAAGTGCGGGAATCCGCGGGAGGGCATGGCGTCGGATATCTTCGTGCTGCGGGCCAAGGTCCATCCGTTCGACTTTCTCAAAAACTTCATTCCCAAGTTGACCGAGGCCGGGGTCGAAGTCTTCGGTGAGGCCGATCTGAAGCTGGCGCGGATCAATCGGGCGCGGGCCACGATCTCGTTCAACGTCGCTTCGGGGATCGACTGGTTCGATGTCAAAGCCGTGGTCCATTTCGGCGAACTCCAGGTTTCACTGGCCGAAGTCCGCAAAGCGCTTCGCCGGCAGGAACGCTTCATCAAGCTGGCGGATGGATCGATCGGCGAGATCCCGCCGGAATGGCTGGAGAAGTACAAGCACCTGTTCGGACTCGGCGAGTTGAGAGAGGACGGGTTGCGGGTCGCGCGCCACCACGTGGCGCTGCTGGATCAATTGCTCGGCGAGGATGAACTGGTCGCGATCGATCGGCAATTCGACGATGCCCGGGGCTGGTTGCGGGATCTGGGCGGCATTCCGCCCCAGACTCTGCCCGCGAGCTTTCAGGGCGAGTTGCGGCCCTATCAGAAGGCCGGATTCGACTGGCTGCATTTTCTGCGATCGTCCCGCTTCGGCGGTTGTCTCGCCGACGATATGGGCACGGGCAAGACAATCCAGACTCTCTGCTTTCTGCAGTCGGTCAAGGATGCGGATGAAGGCCGGAACAAGGGCAAACGCAAGCGGGAGGCCCGTTCCGCGCATCTGCTGGTCGTGCCGCGGTCGCTGGTCACCAACTGGGAGCGCGAGGCCCAGCGGTTCACTCCGGGCCTGAAAGTGCTCAACTTCGCCGGCGCGGAGCGCGCGGCGGACGTCCAGGAGTTCAACAATTACGACGTGGTCCTGACCACCTACGGCATCCTGCTGCGCGAGATCGAACGATTGATGGAGTACCAGTTCGACACCGTGATCCTCGACGAAGCGCAGGCAATCAAGAATCCGCTCTCCGAATCGGCGAAGGCCGCGCGATTGGTGAAATGCCGTCACCGATTGACGTTGACCGGCACGCCCGTCGAGAACAGTACGCTCGAACTCTGGTCGCAGTTCGCGTTCCTCAATCCCGGCCTGCTCGGCTCGCTCGACTATTTCCGCGAGGATTTCTCGGGCCCCATCGAGCGGCATGGCGATGAGCAGGCGACCAGGACGCTGCGCCGGTTGGTCTATCCTTTCATTCTGCGCCGCACGAAGGATCAGGTGGCGCTGGATCTGCCGCCGCGCAGCGAAGAGATCCTCTGGAACGAGATGGAGCCCGAGCAACGCCTGCTCTACAACCAGACGCGCGACGAATACCGCGCCACGATCCTGAAGCTGATCGAAGCCCAGGGCCTCAAGGATGCGCGGTTTCGCATTCTGGAAGGCCTGTTGCGGCTGCGCCAGATCTGCAATCATCCCCGATTGGTCGATCCCACTTATCAAGGTGCCTCGGCCAAGCTCGAGACCCTGCTCGAAACGCTCGAAACGCTGCAGGCCGGAGGTCACAAGGCGCTCATCTTCTCGCAGTTCGTCCAGATGCTGAAGTTGATCGAAAGGGAACTGAAGAAGACCAAAATCTCATACACCTATCTCGACGGCTCGACCGTCAACCGGCAGGCGCGGGTCGATGCGTTCCAGACCAACAGCGAGATCCGGGCCTTTCTGATCAGCCTTCGGGCCGGCGGCGTCGGCCTCAATCTGACGGCGGCCGATTACGTGATTCATGTCGATCCGTGGTGGAACCCGGCGGTCGAGATGCAGGCGACCGACCGCGCCCATCGCATCGGACAGGACAAGCCGGTCTTCGTCTATAAGCTGTTGATCCGCGACTCGGTCGAAGAGAAGATCCTGCAGTTGCAGGATCGCAAGCGCGATCTGGTCAAGCAGTTGATTACGACCGAATCGGGATTTTTCAAATCGCTGACGGAGGACGATATCGCCTCGCTCTTCTCCTGAGCGGGGCCGGCGCCAGGGCTCATCGACGAGCCATCGACCCTGACCCGGGGAAAATGCGGGCTCCCAAAAAATCCGCTACCAGGATCTGCCTGCTTTACGCTAGACTGTCGAGCGTGCCTCTCAGTCACTGACCATTTTTCACTTTCCGCAGCCGATGGAACAGCTCCTCCCCGCTTTCGTGCTTCAGGGTGAATGGTGAGAGAACTCGGAAGATCAGCATGTGCGGGATTCCGGCAGCGAAGACCAAAAAGGACAATCGTCTTACCCAAAACTCGTTGGACCTGTTGCTCGCCGAACTCGATGCCGACCGCGAGCGAGCGGCAGCGACCTACGAACGGATTCGCCGGGCCTTGATCGCTTTCTTCGAGTTTCGCGGTTCTCGCGATCCCTGCCACGATACCGATCAGACCATCAATCGTGTGGCGCGCCGGTTGAGTGAAGGTCAGGTGATTACGGCCGCCAATCCGGCCAGCTACTTTTACGCGGTCGCCAGAAATCTCTGGCGGGAACGTCTGGCGGAATCTACCGCCGAGACGACGTTCGATGAAAATTCATCTTCGGAGATCAGTCTTGATCCTACTCCGCTCGATCTGCTGGAGCGGGCGGAAGAGCAACGGGCCTTCGACCTGCGGCTCGCCTGCCTCGAGCTGTGTCTGAAGCAGCTCTCGGCGGAGGAACGTGAACTGATCACCGCTTACTATCGAGGCGAGGGGCGGGACAAGATCCAGGTGCGGCGCGAACTGGCCGCTCGTCTCTCCGTCACGGCCGGCGCTCTGCGTCTGAGGGCCTGCCGAATTAGAGCCAGACTCGAAGACGGCGTTAATGATTGCTGCGCGAACCGCGAAAAATGGGACCGCCGGCGATAGCGGCGAACCGGGTCTGTGAGTCCCGCTTGCGGTCCCGACTTTAAAGGATTGCCGATGAACGAAGATTTAGGACATCAGGAGCTGATGACCCGATATCTACTGGGGAGTCTATCGGAGGCCGAACAGGACCGGGTCGAAGAGACCTTCTTTACCGATCCGGACTTCTTCAACGAACTGATGGCGAGGCGCGACGACCTGATCGATTCGTTCGCGCGGGGCGAGTTGGCCGCGCCGGAGAACGAACTGTTCGAACGACGAGTCCGGTCTTCTCCGGCTCTCTGTCAAAAGGTCGAGTTTGCCAGAGCTCTGATCGTGAAACTCGAGGCGGCGGCTTCGCCGCGGCTGGAGCCGGTAGCGATCGGGATGGAACCGGGCTCCTCGACCTGGCCTCTGTCCGGCTTCGGCTCGCGTTGGCCGGTTCGGCCGGTCGGCGGATGGCGATGGAGCCTGTTGGCGGCCTCGCTGTTGATCAGCGCCGGCGGGCTCTGGTTGACGATCCGGCGCGGAGACGCACCACGGCCGCCGGTCGTCGATCAGGTGGCAATCGCGCCCTCGCCCGCCGCCGCGCCTTCCGATTCGAGGGCCGCGGCCGCACCCGAAAAGAGTCCGGCTCCATCGTCTCTTCCGGCCGCCGCGCCGCCGCCCAGGCGTCCGGCGAGATGGGCCGCCTCGATTGCCGGCTTTCTGCTCGCCGCCGGCGCGAGCCGGGCCGATGACGGTTTGCGCGAGCTGGAGCTTCCCGCTCGGACCATCACCGTGCGCCTCCAATTGGAGATCGACCCCGACGCCCCCCGGCACTATCGAGCCGTCCTGCGGACGCCGGGAGGGTCGCCGCTCTGGGCTCGAGATCAGGTCTCGGCCGTCCGGCAGGGCCGCAGCCGCGTGGTCGTCTGCGACGTGCCGGCCGCGCTGCTCGAAGAACGGAACTACATTCTGCGCCTCCACCCACAGTCCGCGGAGGACTCGGCCGACATCGACTACTACTTCCGCATCACCAAGCCTTAAAGCCCGAATCGATCGATCAACCGCGAAATACGCGAAATCTACGGCCCTTCGCGTATTTCGCGTATTTCGCGGTTAAAGAGAGCGAGTTTAATGAAATTTCGGTGAAACGTTTTTCGGCCGGCCTCATCTATGGGCGGCATCGAAAGAGATGCGCAACTCGATTTCGAAGGAGAGGCTCTTCATATGGCAGGTCGGCTCTGGCGCGCGCGTTCGTTTCACCTCTATCTCCGCCTCATGCTCCTGACGCTCTGCGCGTTGACCCCGGTTTCAGCCCAGCAGCATCAAAAGATCGTCCCGAAACGACCGTTGACCCATCGCGACTACGATCGCTGGCGTTCGATTCAGGGGCCGCAACTTTCGCCGGACGGCAGATTCCTGGCCTACCTGCTCGCCCCGCAGGACGGCGACGGCGAGATCGTCGTTCGCCAGTTGGCGACCGGAATCGAATGGCGCTCCGGTCGAGGATGGTGCCGGCCGAGCGCCGCAGATCCATCTCAGGCGAACAGCCTGGCCCAGATCTTCATCACGCGCGACAGCCGGTTCGCGATCTTCGTCATCGAGCCGAACAAGGAGGATCTCACCCGGCCCAGAGGAGAGCGGCGGACGGTGGCCGAGGCCCCGAAGACCGGGCTCGGAATCATGGATCTCTCCAACGGCCGCGTGACCCGCATCGACCGGGTTCGTAGTTTTCAACTGCCGGCGAACGGCTCGGGTTATCTGGCCTACTCACTGGAGCCGAGACCAGAGGACGCCGGAACGGATAAGAGAACCGAGAGCTCGCCCCTGATCCTGTACCATCTGGCGAATCACACTCAGCGCGCGTTCGGCAACGTGCTCGAATACAGCCTCAGCCAGGATGCCAGAAGTCTCGTCTTTACCGTCTCCTCGAGAACCGGAGAGACCAACGGCGTCTATGTGATCACTCCGGGCAGCGACCAGGCGCCGGCGGCTTTGCTGGCCGGCGCCGGTCGGTACAGGGGGCTGACCTGGGACGCAGGCCAGACGCAACTGGCCTTTCTCAGCGATCGTGACGAGGCCGGCTCCGAACGGCCGCGCTACAAGCTCTATCACTGGGACCGGCAGGCTCCGCGGGCCGCCGCGATCGTTTCGGTCGAGACTCCCGGGTTCCGTCGCGGCCTGATGATCAGTGACCAGGCGCCGCTCAGCTTCTCGTCGGACGGCAGCCGTCTCTTCCTCGGCGTCTCTCCGCCGCTCAAGACC
>DATEFT010001018.1:0-3115 GCA_035280505.1 Blastocatellia bacterium
TGTTGGTCTGCTTGCTGACCGCGATCGCGTACTTCACATCCGGGGCATTGCGCTCCAACCACTGGCTGACTCCGGGATCGCGCAGATCCATCCCGTAATGTTGCAGCAACACCTCCTGCACCACCGAGCCGGCATTGATCAGCTTGTCCTTGAACTTGGCCGGCAACCGCAAGACTACCATCTCTTTATTCTCCGGCAACCTGGCGGTCGGTGTCCGCTGCGGTGCATCCTCCAAGCGAGCCCCCAAACGACCCGTCGAACCGCGGGGCTCCTCTCTACTCCTCATCATCAAACCTTTGGTCACTGCGTCATGGGCCGAGGTCAATTCAACTGGTATGGCTTTCGGTAGATCGATCTGCCATGCTTGACCACAGTTATAGTATGCGTAACTCTTCGGCTGCCTGACCAGGATGTTGTGTGACATGTGGTAACAAGCGTGACCTTTTGGGCGTTTGACAGAAATGCTATACGACATATGAAAGTCCTCTAACTTTCCCCCTGAAAAAGCGGGCTCTGGGCCGCAGGTGAGGCTCCTTCATTGCCACCTCGCTTCGGCTCATTGGCAACTAAAGCGGGCTTCGCCCCCACTTCGCTCCGACGATCACAGGTGTCTTAATAGTCACAGTGCCAGGTAGAGTGAACTCTCTCTGATCTTCCCGCTATACCGCTACCGTAATCTCGTACTACCAGTCAAAACAGAGCATCTCTCTTCGGTCGACCTTTTAATGCCTAGTTGCGTCGACTCCGACTTCTTGCGAGTCTTACTTTCTATACCGTCTTTTAGTTTTTTCCACTCGTTTTCTATAACCAACAATGGTGAGCGCTATCTTTCTAGAGTATCATTATCGCCCCTGAATTACTACAAATATTTCATCTAGGGAATAAAATCCCCAGCCTGGGACATCCGCGCCATCGATTGTCTCGTCGGTGATTGGCACTTCTCCGAGGCCTGGGCTGACATTCGTTAGAGGGTTGAACCGGTCAATCGGATGCTCGGTGCCGAAGGTTTAATGTGAATCGAGTTCCGCGCGTGATTCAGTGAAAGTTCTCCATCATGATGATGTCCAGATTACTCTGTTCGATCTGCACGACGAGAATCGAGCGTCCGTCGGGCGAGAGACTGAGACCGGGCAGAGTTCGGGCCAGAGGTTTATTGAGCGTGGCGATCTGAGTGACCTTCTTGGTCGCGAAATTGAAGAATTCCAGCAAGGGTCGGGAGGCGACCTCGGCCGTCGCGAAATAGATGCCCTTATCGGTCACGGTCCAGTAGCGCCAGACCCCGGCCTGGTGATGATCGAGCACCAGGGTCTCTTCGCCGCCGCCGACCGGCACCCGCCAGATGCCCGGGATGCTCCGCCCCTTCGCATAGTAGAGATACTTCCCATCGGTCGATTCGAATCCCTCGAATCCGCCGTTCTGGGTGACCTGCACCGGGTCCCCGCCGCCGGCCGGCAGCTTCCAGGTCTGCATGGTGCCGCTCCGGGTCGAGCAGAAATAGATCCAGCGGCCGTCTCTCGACCAGCTCGCGGTGATGTCTTCCGCCTCGTGATTGGTCATCCGGCGCGGTTTGCCGTCATTGACGTTGATCACGTAAATATCGGCATTGCCTCCCGCCCAGGAGTCGAAGACCACCTCGCGCCCATCCGGCGACCAGCGCGGACTGCCGGTGAGCGGGCCGCCCATGTTGGTCAACTGGCGCTGATTGGTGCCGTCGCTGTCGCAGATCCAGATCTCGAAATTACCGGTTCGCCGGGAAGCAAAGACGATCTTCTTGCCGTCCGGCGAATAGTTGGGGCTGTCATCGTCCTGGGTCGAGGGTGCCAGGATCTGCGGCGGCTCGTTGCGCAAGGTCGTGTCGTTCAAGCCCAACCGCAGGATATCCAGGTCGAGGAAAGATCGCGTATAGACGAATCGATTCCCCTGACGAGAGATCGCCGGGTTGAAGACGTCATGTTCGCTGACCATCAACCTCTCGGGCACCCCGCCCTTGACCGGAACCTTCCAAAAATTGAAGGTGCTGCCCGAACGCCTCGACGAGTAAACGATCTCACTGCCATCCGAGACCCAGACCAGTCCACGGGCATAGCTGTTGTCGGTGGTCAGCCGCCGCAGTTCACCGTCGGTCAACGAGAGCAGATAGAGATCCGCCGCCGAAATATCCTTGAACCGGATGAAGGCCATGGTCTTCCGGTCCGGAGAGATGACCGGGTAGAGGTCGCCGACCGTGCCGGCCGGAGCCGTGGTCAATTGAATCTTCTCTCCACTCTCTATCACCCGATAGATGCTGAGCGGTGCATCCTGCGACTTGCGATCCGAGATCACCAGCGATTTGCCGTCCGGATCGTAGCTCATCATGTTTCCGAGGACGATCGGGCGCGCGGCAAAGATGTCGGCCACCTTCTGCTCGGTGCCGCCCAGGACCGGAATCTTATAGATCCCGGCGGCGTCCGGCGCCTGCCTGACAAAAGCGATACTGCGCCCGTCGGGCGACCAGGCCGGATACATATCGGAGGCCGGATTGGTCGTCAGACGCAGCAGGTTGTCCTCGTCGGTCATCTTCACATAGATATCGTTGTTGTCTTCATCTTTCCCGCTCCAAACAAAAGCCACCTGATTCCCATCCGGCGAGAAGACGGCCTGGTCCTCCCGCCCCGGAAAACTGGTGACCCGGACGATCTTCTCCATGAGATTCGTCGGCTCCGAATGCGAACGGAAGAAGAGAAACCAGCCGCCCAGAGGAACGCCAACCACGAGCATCAGGAGGGCCAGCAGCCTCACGGCTCGTGACTCCGCCTTTCTCCCCGAAGAGTCGACGAGATGAAGCTTGGAACCTACCCGTTTCAAGGCATTCAGATCCGGCGGGCTCACCTCCAACTCTTCGACCCGCTCGCCGCTCGGTTCCGGATCCTGGCTGCTCGGATTGGGAGCGACCGGATCGAGGCGGATCGGATTGGAATTCGGATTCGGCTGAATCGGATTGAGCGCGGGTTGAGTGCCGGGTTCCAGCCCCGGCCGGAGCTGTGGTTCAGTCTGCGACTCTTGAGGTACGGCTGAAGTGTCGGTCAGAGGAGTTCTCTCTTCCAGCGTCAGCGGCGGAACTTCATCTCCCCATACC
>DATEFT010001019.1:0-4552 GCA_035280505.1 Blastocatellia bacterium
TCTTCGTCTGGGAGCGTCCGCCGAGAGGGGAGATCAACGTCGTCTCGGCCGCCAACTTCCTCGACTGGAGAGATCAGAATCGAGTCTTCGAGCAGATGGCCGCGCAGAGCGGCGCCAGTTTCAATCTCTCGGGAACCGATCGGCCGCAGGAGCTTCAGGGATGGCGAGTGTCAACCGCCTATTTCAATCTGCTCGGCGTGACGACCGCGCTCGGCCGGACCTTCACGCGTGAAGAGGAGGATCCCGGCAGAGACCACGTGGTGGTCTTAAGCCATCGGATCTGGCAGCAGCGGTTCGGCGCCGATCCGGGACTGATCGGCCGCATGATCTCGTTGAACGGCGAGTCCTACCAGGTGGTGGGAGTGCTCCAGCCGGGCAGCAACTTCGATCGGGGTTACGCCGAAATCTGGGTCCCGCTCTCCTTCAAACCCGAACAGATCACCCGCGACTTCCATTTCCTCTCGATCATCGCCCGGCTCAAACCGGAGGTCTCGCTGGCTCAGGCCCGCACGGAGATGGACCGCATCGGGCGAGACATCGAAGCCCGGTATCCGAAGTCGAACCAGGGATGGGGCGTCACCGTGGAACCGATGCAGGACCGGGTCGTCGGGACCGAGACCCGGCGCATGCTCTTGACGCTCCTCTGCGCGGTCGGATTCATTCTGTTGATCGCCTGCGCGAACGTCGCCAATTTGACGCTGGCCCAGGGCGCCGCCCGGCATAAGGAGATCGCGATTCGCGCCGCGCTCGGCGCGAGCTGGTGGCGGCTCATGCGGCAATTTCTGACGGAGAGTCTCCTGCTCTCGATCTGCGGCGGAGTCGGGGGGCTGGTGCTCGGTTCGGCCTTGGTCAAGCTGCTCACGGCGCTGATCCCGCGATTTGTCCTGCCGATCGACAACCAGGTCACGCTCGATTATCGAGTGTTGCTCTTCACGCTCGGGCTCGCGCTGCTGACCGGGATCATCTGCGGCGCCATCCCGGCCTGGCAATCGGCCCGGCCGGATCTCAATGAGACGCTCAAAGAGGGCGGCCGCAGCAACACGCTGAGTCCCGGCCGTCACCGGTTGCGCAGCCTGCTGGCGATCTCCGAAGTCTCGCTCGCCTTGATGCTGCTGGTGGGGGCCGGCCTGCTGATTCGCAGCTTCTGGAGCCTCCAACACGTGGAGCCCGGTTTTGAGGTCGATCACGTGTTGACGATGCGACTCTCGCTGCCGATGACTAGGTATCGCGAACCGGCCCAGATGACGGCTTTCTTTCAGGAAGCGGAGCGCGGAATTCAGGCGCTGCCGGGCGTCCGGGGAGTGAGCCTGGTCCAGAGCCTCCCGCTCTCGGGCTGGGGATTCGGAATGCCTTTCACCATCGAAGGCCAGCCGGCGCCGGACCCGGCCGCCCGTTCCGCGGCCCATTTTCAGATGGTCAGCCCGACCTATTTCTCAGTGATGAAGATTCCATTGCTCAAGGGGCGCAGTTTCACGGAGCAAGACCGGTCCGGCGGCGCGGCGGTCGCAATCATCAATCAAACGATGGCCAACCGCTTCTTCAACAATCAGGATCCGCTCGGGAAACGCCTGCTGATCGAGGCCCTCGTGCCGGGCCGCAACGAACTGGGAGCGGCCGTCCCCTGGGAGATCGTCGGAATCATCGGCAATGTCAAAGAGTCGAGCCTGGAAGCGGAGGGCGCCTCGGAAATCTATGTGCCGTTTTCACAGAGCCCTCAACCCAACAGCGCCCTGGTGGTCCGCACCACAGGCGAGCCGACCCAATTGACCGGAGCCGTCCAACAGGCGATTGGGGCGGTCGACAAGGATCAACCCGTCACGGAGATCAAATCGATGGAACAGGTCCTGGCCCAATCCCTGGCGGGCCGGCGGTTCAGCACGCAATTGCTGATCGCTTTCGCCGCCATCGCCATGGTCCTGGCCGCGGTGGGCATCTACGGGGTCATCTCGTACTCGGTCGCGCAGCGGACCCACGAGATCGGCATCCGCATGGCGCTCGGCGCCGGCTCCGGAGAGGTCTTCAAGCTCATCCTCAAACAGGCGTTGAAGCTGGCGTCGATCGGCGTCGTGATCGGCCTGATCGGCGCCTTCGCGCTGACGCGCCTCATCAGCGGCCTGCTGTTCGGCATCAGCGCGGCCGATCCCGCGACCTTCGGGCTCATCTCGATCTTGATTGTCGGGGTGGCGTCGGCCGCCAGCTATTTTCCGGCGCGCCGGGCGATGAAGGTGGATCCGATCGTGGCCTTGAGGGTCGAGTGAATTCAATCGGCGCCGGCCGCCTCTTTGATCTCCGGATCGAGTGAGATGACAGCCGGCGCCACCTCCGGATCGGTGGCCAGGTAGCGGCGCAACCGGCTGAGAACCGCGGCCACCAGCGTGATCAGCGTCATACAGACCCCGCAGAAGACATAGATCAACGGGATCTGTTTCCCGAGCAGCGAGGCCACCGTCCCGCCCAATCCCATTCCGATCGGCAGCAGGCAGGCCGAAATCGTCGCCAACAATCCGAAGACCCGTCCGCGAATCTCGCTCGGGGTCGTGAGCTGCAGAATGGTCGAGACGCTGATATTGACGAAACCGCTCAGCGCCCCGATCCCCAGGATGATCGCCGCCACCATCACCGACATCCTGGCGACTCCCAGCGACCCGCACAACACGGACTGCGAGAACATGGCGGCGAGGATCAACCCGGCCCGGATCCGGCTCGGCACCTGAATGGTTCCGGCCAGAAGATATCCCACCAGATTGCCGATGCCGTAAACGGTCAGCAGGTAGCCGAACCAGTCCGGGTGCAGTTTCAGATGATCCTCGACATAGAAGGCGAAGAGCCCCAGAATCGGGGCCGTAAAGAAGTTCAGGAACGTCGAGACCAGCAGCAACTGGGTTAATCCGGTATTGGTCCGGATATAGCTGACGCCCTCCCACATCTCGCGCATGAACTCGCGGATTCGCTCGCGCCAATCGCCGCTCTTCTCGGCCAGCTCCTGAGGAATCTTGATGAAGTATCCGCTGAAGGCCGCGAGCAGATAGGTGATCCCGTCGATCACCAGGACGAGCGGCGCGCCCAACAACCGGAAGAGCATGCCGCCGATGCCTTGCCCGAGCAGCCCGGTGATCTGCAGCGAGGCCTGGAGCATGGAGTTCGCGGCGGCGATCTTCTCTTTCGGCACCAGGTCGGGGGTCGCGGCCGCGATCGCCGGCATAAAGAAGCTGTTGACGACCGAGAGAGTAATGGAGACCACACCGACCCAGACCAGCGTCCAGCCGCGGGCTTCCGGCGCGAAGAAGAGTGTGAACGCGAGCGAGATCACGGTCAGGCCGCTGACCAGATCGCAGACGATGATGATCGAACGCCGTGAATAGCGGTCGGCAAACGCGCCTCCGACCGGTCCGAGCGCCACCGCGGCCAGCCCCGCGATCATGGAGATCGTGCCGATCAGGGCGGGCGATTCCGTCGCATGCTTGAGCCAGAAGAGAGTCGCGATCACCGAGATCTGAGAGCCGATCTGGCTGACGGCCTGCCCCTGCCAGAGCAGGAGAAAATTCAGGTTCATCAACCTGGAGGGGCTGGCAGGGCCGGCAGGGTTGGCGGGGCTTAAAGTGATTGAAGAGCTTGAAGGCTGTGACACAACGGGGTCCTTTCTTGATTCTTAAACCGCGGAACACGCGAAATACGCGGGGCTGGCCCATTCGCGTATTCCGCGTCTTTCGCGGTTCGACTTGTTTCTCCGGGCTAGAGCATCGATAACAACCATCCGGTCAGCGCCGTGACGTGCGGTTGGCGTAGCTGCGTCATGTGGTTGCCCGGGCTCCGCCAGACCGTCAGGTTGGGAGCCCAGCGCCGCCATCCGGCGATCCGGCTCTCGAACTCCAGCTCATTGGCCTGCTGGTCCTTCTTCGGATCGGGCGCCAGCGCCAGTCCCACCGGATCCGGGTAGGATTCCGCGGGGCGATAACCGATTCGCAAGGCGACCTCGAAGGTCCGGACCATCCCGATCAGGTCCGAGGACCGCGACCGGCGCGGCAACAATCCCGCTCGCCGGAGACGCTCCGAGAGCAACTCCAACTGATCGAGCGGGCCGAGCGCATCCATCTGATTCGGGGCGATCTCCAGTGAGCACTGCGCGGCCTGTTCATACAGATCGACCAGTTCCATCATCGCCTCGGTCCGCGAATACTCTCGGCCGAGCAGACCGTTGCTGCCCGGTGCCTCGCTGTCGAGGATGGTCAGCGACGCCACGGGGCGTCCGGCCGCGCGCAGCATCTGGGCCAGCTCGAAGACCACCCATCCTCCGAAGGAGTGGCCCAGCAGATGCACCGGGCCCGTGGGATATTTCTGCTCGATGCACCGCAGATAGGCTCGCGCCGCCGCCGGAACCGTCGAATGCGGAACCAGCGCTCCGTCGAGACCGCGGGGTTGCAATCCCTCGATCGGCCCGAGTTGCTCCAGGCCGCCCGCCAGATCCAGGAAGCTGATCGCCGTGGCTCCGGCTCCCGGCACACAGAGCAGCGGAACGGTCCCGCTCGGCCCGTCTTTGATCGACACCATCGGG